>JBKPFJ010000060.1:0-20645 GCA_046728795.1 Actinomycetota bacterium
ACGGCGGAGTATCTGGCGCGCGCGGCGCCTGACGAAGCGCGCATCGGCCTCGCCGGACGCTCGCAGGAGAAGCTCCAACGCGTGCGGGAAGAGCTTGGCGCTCGGGCGGCGGATTGGCCTTTGATCGTCGCGGACTCCGAGGATGGCGCAGCGCTCGCCGAGCTCGCGGCACGGACGACTGCAGTGGCCACGACGGTCGGGCCCTATCGCCGTTACGGCGTGGCACTGGTGGAGGCGTGCGCCGCGGCCGGCACCCACTACGCCGACCTCACCGGCGAGACGCTTTTCATGCGCGAGACGATCGAGCGGTTCGACGCGCCCGCGAAGGCGAGCGGCGCGCGCATCGTCCACACCTGCGGCTTTGACTCGATCCCATCGGACATCGGGGTTCTCGCCCTGCATCAGGCGGCCGGGGAGCTAACGGATACAACGCTCGTAGTGCGCCGGGTCAGGGGCGGCGTCAGCGGCGGCACGCTCGCGTCGCTGAAGGGCACGGTCGACGACGTCAAGAGGGATCGCTCGCTAGTCAAGATCCTGGCCGATCCCTACGCGCTGTCGCCTGACCGGGATGCCGAACCCGAGCTCGGTAAGGAGGCCGACCTCCGCGGTGCGGAGCATTCCGAGGAGCTCGGCACCTGGTTCGGCCCGTTCGTGATGGCACAGGTCAACACCCGCGTCGTGCGCCGCTCCAACGCGCTCCAGGACTGGGCTTACGGGCGGCGCTTCCGCTACCGCGAGGTGATGGCTTTCGGCTCCGGCCTCGCGGGGCGCGCGAAGGCGCTCGGCGTGGGAGGCGGCATGGCCGCGCTCACCGCTGGGCTCGCCCTGCCACCCTCCCGATTCGCTCTCGATCACGTGTTGCCCGGCCCGGGCGCAGGGCCGAGGGAGGACCTCGTGCGGCAGGGGTTCTTCGTGATTGAGATCCACGCGCGCACCCCGGCTGGCGAGCGCTGGGTCTGCCGCGTGGAAGCGCAGGGCGACCCGGGCTACGGGGCAACGAGAGTAATGCTGGGGGAGAGCGCTCTGTGCCTTGCGCTCGACGGCGACCGGCTCCCAGGCCGCGCAGGGGTACTGACCCCCGCGACCGCCATGGGGAGCGTGTTGGCCGACCGTCTGCGCACGGCCGGTCAGAGGTTCGACGTCTCGCACGCAGGGTTCGGGTAAGGCGGCCGAGGGGCCCGGGCGGGTTCGCGCCTTCCCGCCTGACAGTCTTCGCCGCATGGCCGGGCGCTACCGAGCGCACCTTCAGGCCGCGGTCGCGACGAGCGCCGCGCCCTACGGGTACACGCTCACGATCTGGACCTCCGGCGCCGTCGTAACGCATGCCCGGGGGATCCCGACCGCGGCTGACGCGTTGCTCTTCCTGGCCGGCGCCGTGCTCGGCTTCGCGGCGGTGGGCGCCGCCTCGCACGGGAGCGCGACGCGGGTCCTTCGCGCGCCCGAGGAGCCCACGGTGAGGCTTTGGGGTGGTTTCCACCTGCCGTCGGTGGGCCTTGCGATCGGGGGCGCGGCGCTCGTCGCCGCCTAGGGTTCACGGCGCGCTTGCGTGGCCGCTGGTCGGGTTCCTCGCGACCTGCCTCTACCTGATCGTGATCGCGGCCCAGTTCACCATCGCCGACGCGAGGCGCCACTGAGCGCCGGGCGGACGGCGTTGGGGCCAGGTCCCACCCCCGTCAGAGCTCTGACGGCTCGTGACGCGAAGGGTGAGTTGAGAGTCTCAGCCGCGGGCGAGGTACCACTTGTGGGAGCCCCTCGACCAGCGTGCGCCGCGGTGGCCGGAACTTCTTCGGCGGCCGGCTCCTTAGAGCCGGCCGGAGAGCTCCGGCCGCGACGTCCCCGTTACACCACTTCTACAGACGCGACCGGCTGCGGTGCGACCTGGGCGACGAGCCCGGCGATCTCCGTCTCGAGCGCGTCAATGTTGCGTGAGAGCTCGCGCATCTGGCGCAGCTCGTCGCGGGCGATCCTGACCCGCGCTGTCTGCTCGGCGCGCGCCAGGCGCCGCGCGGCGATCCGGGCGGTCCACTGCTTCGACAGCAGCGCTGCCCGGAAGCGTCTGCTCGGGCCCGAGGTCGTGCAGGTGCCAGAGCAGGTCGTTGTGTTGAGCGCCGTGCGCATGCGAACCAGCCGTTCGCGGTGATCGACGAGCAGCCTGATGTCGAGCTCGACGCCCGCCAGCTCGGCGACCGGAAGGCCCGTCGATCCCCTCACGCAGCGCGGCGCGGGCGACCGCGATCGCATCGATCAGGTCGGACTTGCCGCGCTCTCGCCCGCCGCGCCGCTCACCGGCCATCAGCCGCGTCGCGACGCGGACGACGCGCTCGCCACGGACGAGCAAGACGCGCTCGAACGCGCCGGAGACGTGTCGACGGTCCTCAAGTGCCCACACGCGCTCCGCGCTTAAGGCGCGCGCCCAGGCGAGCGCCGCTGCGAACCCCGGCTGACGATCGGGCACATCGCATCGCGATACGACTTCCAGGTGGCGTAGCGCAGCACTCACCGGGAGTGCCGCTACGGACGGGGGAAACGAGCGTCCCCGCATGCGCCCGGCGGGCTCTCGCCATGGACGAAACTCGGAAGCCCCACGCGCCCGACCCGGTGCCCCCCCCTGCATAGGCACGCACGTCCGCGACGGCGTGGTAAGCACGAAGCGCCCGGACTTGCGCAATGCGCGATTTACACCAGTGACTGCCGTGTCACCAGATCCTTCGGTCTATCGTCGCCAGCAGTACAAGGAACGGGCTAAGGGCGTTTTCGAACTCGGCGGGGGGGAGGCGCCGGTCTGGCCGCAACGACGCCGCGATCGCCCGACGACTGTGGCGGATGGCGCTTCCAGCTCAAGCAGGAGATCGCACACGCGAGCGACGTTCGCAGCGCGGATGTGCGATGAGTTCCCGCGCCCATGCTACGCGCGTCTACTCGCCCAAACGCCCCGGAAAGCTGCGATTACCGGTATGAGCACTGCCGCCTTGTACACGAGGAGCATTAGGCCAAGCGTCCAGTCGTCTTACGCGACCGGCTGGTCTAGGGACAACGTGTCTACCACGCCTAATGCGGGGATAGCGTCAGCGGTCTGCCAGAGGTAGAGGACGGCGAAGTCCGAAGCGGTCTGCAGCGAAGTCGCCTGGTTCTCGATGCCGGACCGGACATCAATCCATTGCGCTTCGTAAAGGAGGTAACTGATCGGCGCAAGTACGCTGATCGCCAAGAGCCACAGCGCAGCGGACCAAAGCAAGGCTCGCAGGATCGCTCCATGGCCCTTCATCCACGGCACGTTTCCTCTCCACAGTCCCGCGTAGAGCCGCCAGAAGAGGGGAATCACCAGGGCCGCGAGGCAAGTGCCCAGGACGACCGCAACGTCGCTCCACTCAAACACGAGTAGAAACCCAAAGACCGCAGGGGCGAGCGCGACGGGCAAGACCCACCCATAGGGGCGGCGGACCTGCTGCCCGGCGAAGTCCCACAGCCTGCGGGCGATCTCGGCCGTGATCCACGATCCCCTCCATCGCGAGCAACGCATGTTGATCCTGCTCGCGGATAGTCGTCCGGCTACAGCGGGCCTTCGCAAGTACAACGAGCGACGGCACGCCGCCGCTCCGAAGACGCGACACGTTCGCGAGCTTCTGCAATCGAGTCGGAGGAGGGACGCGCACCTCACGCCGCCTCGTCGAGAGCAGGCACGTGTCAGACGACGCAGCGGCGGCCTCGCACGATCCCGGAGCGAGAACGAGCGGTGGTCTCAGCTCACGTCTCAGCAGACAACCCGCTGTGGACGGGTCCCGACCGCCTTCGCCGCCGCTGAGTTGGCTATCGGACTGGCGCTAAGTCAGACGCGCGCGCATAGGTGCCTCCCAAAACTCCCGAAACCTCGGCTCGATCGCAAACCAATCGCGCACGGGTCATCCAGGGCCCGAATACGTCCTGCAAAACGCGACTTTGGGCGGCACCCGACGCATCGTCTTGAAAACCGCTAGGGGCCGTCCAGGTCCCTCGTGGGTTCGAATCCCACCCCCTCCGCTCCGCCAGCGCGCTGTACGTGCGCGGGTAGCTGCGGCCGCACAGGCCGTCGGAGGTCCGGATGTCTATGGGCACGACCGGCGTGGTGCGCAAGGTCCCGCTGGCCAGCTCAAAGGGCCGCGCAAGCGGGATTTCGCCGGCCGCAGCTGCACGGTCTCGACGAGCGCCGCGCTCCCCAGCTGATCCTCCGGCTCGCTGTCCGGCTGGCGATCATGGCCTTGCTGTCGCTGCTGGGCCGACCCGCCCTGGAAGCGCTGCGCTCCCGTACGAGGCGACGCGCCGATACCTCATCACCGGCTCGAGACTACCCACCGGCCTGAGAGGCGACCTCACATCCGCGATCGGCGCCGTGCTCGCTCGCCCGCTTGCCTAGCGAAGTGCGCCTCGTTGGGCCCTGGCAAACGAACCCGCGCTCTTACCGCGCTCCCAAGCGCTCAAGCGTCAGCTTGATGATCTCGGCGCGACTGCGCCCGCGGTGGTCGGCGGCGATGAAGTGGCTGCCGATCCACAGCGAGTAGAAGAGGAGGCACCGAACCTCGACCTCGTCCTCGTCAGGACAGAACGCCCCGAAAAGTGTGCGGAGGTAGTCCATCCGCCTGTTGTCGACTCGCTTGAGCCGTCTTGCCACCCTCCTGTCGTGCCGGGCCCAGTCGCGAACCGCGAGATCGATCTTCAACGGCTCGCCGCGTGGCGAGACCGCGAGCGCGGACAGCCGCCGGAGCTTGGCCCCGGCGTCTCCGCCGCCGCCCTCGACGCGCTCGATCACCTCGTCCACGCTCGTCCGCTCCCAGGCGTCGAGCATCTCCTCGAGCAGGGCACGGCGGCCGTCGAAGTAGCCGTAGAAGCCGCCCTTGGTGACGCCGAGCGCCCGCGCCAGGGACTCGATCCTGACCGCCTCGGGCCCGCCGGCGGCGAGGGCGTCGAGACCCTCGTCGATCCATCTGTCGCGGGGTGTGCGGGGAAGCGCCATCGCCTATCTGTACCGGATGCCGCGGCACGAATGCGGTCGCGAAACCCGGTCGCTCTGTGCACGGAGCCGCAGACTCGCGACGAGGTATGCTAGGTTGTATACGGAACCGTATAGATGTTGGCGCGCAAGCTGGAGCGGGCCTTGACCGAGACGATGACCCAGATGCGATGTCGAAGGAGGTCGGCAGAGGATGCCGTTCATGGACGCATACATCCCTGAGGGGGCTCTCTCGCGCGGCGCCGAGCGCCAGCTGGTGGCGAAGATCACCGACCTGCTGCTCGAACACGAGGGCGTCGACCCAATTAATGAGAACGGGCGACATCTCGCCTGGGTCTTCGTGCACCGGCCCGAGGTCTACGTGGCCGGTGCGCCGCCGCGCTCGCCGCGCTATCGCTTCATCTGCCAGGTCCCGGAGGGCCAGTACAACGACAAGCGCCGTACGGCGGTGACCGCCGGAATCACTCAGGCGGTCGCCGAGGCCGAGGATGGTGCCTGGCCGCACCCGGAGCACCGGGTCGGGATCTTCGCCCTCGAGATCCCGGACGGGACATGGGGCGGGGCGGGCAGGCTGATCCGCCTCCCAGACATCTACGAGCTCGTCTGGCCCCCGAGGCCAGGCATGGAGGGCGAGCCGCGTGAGACGGCCGAGCAGGTGCTCGCGGCGCGCCGGCGAGGCGAGGCGGAACAAATCCTCCGCGCAGGCGAGCGCGCCGCGGCTTGGCGGGCCTCGTGACGATGGAAGCGTCGCAAGCCGACCCGATGACGGGGCCCCGGATGACTCGAGCTCGGCCGAGCGGCGAGGTGCGCGAGGTCGCGCTGCCGCTGGAGGCGCTGGGGCTCGCCACGCTGTCGCGTGTCGACTACACGGATTCCTTCCGGCTCGAGATGCCGCGGGTAGAGGAACGGACCGCGGAAGAGTGGGCACGCGCGATCCTGGAGGACGCTCCGGCCGAGACTCGAACGATGCTGCGGCGCGGATGGTTCGCGCTCGGCGTCCGGCTCGGCTCGCCTGACGACGAGCGCCTGGTTCTCGGCTGGCCGGTGCGCCGAAGGACTTCCGAATTCGCGCTCCTCGCGACCAGCTCCCGGATCGGGATGGAGGCAGAGGTGCTCTTGAAGCGGGAGCGTGACGCGCTGCTCCTCGCCACTCTCATGCAATTGAAGAACCCCCTTGCGCGCGCGGTATGGACGGCGTTCTCGCCCCAACATCGAAAGGTCGTGCGCCATCTCCTCCGAGGAGCGGGCCGAAGGACTTGCGATGAGCCGTGAGCGCGAGCAAGACGCACGCGAGTACGTTCGCGAGCGCCTGGCGAAACGGGCCGGGTCCTACGGGCGGAGAAGACCGAAGCGGGTGCGCGCGCGACCCAATCGGCGCCGAACAGGCACGACTTCGCACGGCTCTGAGCGGCGTCGTGGCGCTTCTGCTTCGTGTGCGGATGCGGCGGTCAGCGACCGACCGGAGCAGACGATGGCGCGAGCAACACTCTGCACGTCCCCGCCGGTTTAGTCGTCGATCGTGGAAACAGTCCCGCCGAGGCCTCGGCCTCGGGCGGGCTCTGGCCATGGGAGGCCCGCGCGCACGATCGTGCCCTGCCCCGGCTCGGAGTCGATCTCGAGCCCACCGTCGATCGCTGCCACGCGGTCTGCGAGGCCGCGTAGGCCGGTGCCTCGGCCGAGGTCCGCGCCACCGACGCCGTCGTCGCTGACCTCGACCGTGAGCCGTCCGCCGCTTTGGGTCAGTGCCACCGAGGCCTTCGTCGCCGAGGCGTGTTTGGCGACGTTGGCCAGCGCTTCGGAGACGACGAAGTAGGCGGCCAGGTCTACTCGCTCGGGGAGCCTGCGCTCCGGCAGCCTGCTGACGACCTCGACGGGCAGCGGAGCCCCCTCGGCGAGCACCTCGACGGCGGCGCCGAGACCGCGATCGGCTAGCACGGCCGGATGGATGCCGCGCGCCAGGTCGCGGAGCTCCCTGAGCGCCTGATCCAGTTCCTCGCGCGAGCGGTCCAATAGGCGGCCGGTCTCGCCGGGCTCGGCGTCCAACTTCTCGCGCGCCAAGCGCAGGGTCAGCGCCAGCGACACCAACCGCTGCTGCGCTCCGTCGTGCAGGTCCCGCTCGAGCCGCCGGCGCTCTCGCAGGCCGAACGACGCGGCGCTCATAGGCCGGATGTCTCCGCCCGTCGTCGTCAAAGCACCTCCTCCGACCAACGGC
Organism: Actinomycetota bacterium; assembly: GCA_046728795.1. GTDB lineage: Bacteria > Actinomycetota > Thermoleophilia > Solirubrobacterales > Thermoleophilaceae > JBKPFJ01. The sequence goes on from JBKPFJ010000060.1 coordinate 7,197, forward strand.
GGTCGCGCTCGGCACAGCGCCCTATTGGGGTGGGCAGCGGTCACGGTTGTTGGATGCGAAAGCCGCGAGCAGCCGGAACGAGGCGGGTGCCGATCGCTCCGCTTGCCCCTGCAACGATGACCCGCACATCTTCTCCTTTCCGTAGTCACATCGCCCGGTTTCGCGGGTCTACTGCTAAGACACCCGGCGATGGAGGAATGTGACCGATGGGCGAACAGGAATGGCTGGCTGAGTGCTTCGAGGAGCAGCGGACCCACCTGCGGGCGGTGGCCTACCGCATGCTCGGTTCACTCGGCGAGGCGGACGACGCCGTCCAGGAAGCTTGGCTCCGGCTCAGCGGGTCGGATACCAGCGACGTCGAGAATCTGAGGGCCTGGTTGACCACCGTCGTCGCGCGCGTGTCCCTGAACATGCTCCGCTCACGGCAGACAAAGCGCGAGGAGCCATTCGGCCCCTACGTGCCCGAGCCGATCGTGGACCGCGCGGACGGCACGGACCCCGAGCACGAGGCCATCCTGGCCGACTCGGTCGGGCTCGCCCTACTGGTGGTACTCGAGACGCTTGCTCCCGCCGAGCGGCTCGCGTTCGTCCTGCACGACATGTTCGCCGTGCCGTTCGACGAGATCGCGCCGATCGTCGACCGCTCACCCGAGGCGACCCGCCAACTGGCCAGTCGCGCGCGCAGGCGAGTCAAGGGCGAGCATCGCGTCCCCGACACCGACCTCGAAACCCAGCGCGAGGTCGTCGAGGCCTTCCTGGCGGCAGCACGCGAGGGCGATTTCGACCGACTGGTCGCCGTGCTTGACCCGGACGTCATCCTGCATGCGGACCTCGGCCCTGCAGGATCGAGGGAGGTCCGGGGGGCGGCGGCAGTGGCCCGTCAGGCGCTCTTCTACTCCCAGCTTGGCCTGCTCATCAAGCCGGCGCTCGTCAACGGCGTGGTCGGGGTCGTCACCTTCCGCGACGGGGAGCCGTTCTCGGTCGGCGGGTACACGATCCGAGACCGCAAGATCGTCGAGATCGACTTCCTCGCCGACCCCGAGCGCCTGAGCCAGCTGGACCTGACGGTCCTCGACGACTGACTGCGGAGAGCAGCGGCCACATTCCTCCGCCGGGATCGGTCATACGAGCAGGCGGATGTATCCGAGCGGATCAGGAGGAAGCGCCAAATGACTACCGCCGAGGCCGCAATCACTCGTCCCTTGAAGGTCGTATCCCGGCGGTAGCGCGCAGGCTCAGCGCCGCGCGAGCCACTCCTCGAATTCCGTCGCGACAATCCGCTGGTCGTGGATGCCTTCGGCCTCCGGCGAGGCGAGCCAGACGATCGGCGGGCCCATGATCGCCGGGTCGAGCAGCCGTGCGCGGACCTCGTCCGGGATGTCGTCGGGGACCATCCCGGTCTCCGTCGCGCCGCCAGGAAGCAAGATGTTGGCGGTAACGGTTGTGCCTGTGAGGTCGGCGGCCATCACGCGCGCCAGCGCCTCCACCGCCGCGCCCGAGGGCCCGTATGGCGTGAAGCCGCGCCGGACCATGGTCGACTCGTTCATCGAGATCGTGACGAGACGTCCCCGTCCGGCTTCCAGCATCCGCGGGACGACCGCGCGGGCGACCAGAAAGCAACCCATCGCCTTGGTTTCCATGACGTCGCGGAAGCCAGCCGGCGGGACCTCCCAGAACGGCTGCGGATTCGTCAGGAACCGCGGGTTGACGGTCCGCATGCCGACGCCCGCGTTGTTGACCAGGACGTCCACCCCGCCGAGGCGCGCGGAGGCCTCCTCCAGGCCCGACTGCACGGAGGCCTCGTCCCGGACGTTGAGTTCAAGCCCCGTCGCGGAGAGTCCAAGCTGCTCCGCGATTGTGTCGGCGCGCGACCGGTCCCGGCTACTGATCGCCACACGGGCTCCGGCCTTCAAGAGCGCCTCGGCCATCGCCCGCCCGAGCCCGCCGGTGCCGCCGGTCAGGAGAACACGCGTGCCTGCCAGGTCGGGCATCCGAACGCTCATCATCCCTCACGACTGATCGCCTCGACCCGCCGCCGTCTGGGTCTTCCGGTTCGCGATTGGGCCGAGCACAAGTGCTCGACCTGGAGATCAGGGCTTGCGTCGGTCGTCCGCACCGAGAGCGAGCGGCACGCGTTCGGCTTGCCCGCATTCATGCGGAAGGGAGGGCCTGGTTCGGCGTCGCGACCTCTGGCGCGAATAGGAGGTCACGCTCGCTCCGGATGCGGTGGCGGGCCGCCGCCATCGCTGATCGCGCGATGAGATCGCTCCGCGCTCGAGGACAGGGGCGCGGGTCGGGTGACTATCCAGCCCAGTTGCCCAGACCGAGGGGTACTCCCCTGCCGTGCACCACGACTGCGCGCTGCAGCGCCGTGACCAGGAGCTCTCCACCCTCTGCGAAGACCGCTGCGCCGGCGAAGATCGTGCGGTCCTCGCGGTGCATTGGCCACGCCAGGATCACATACCGCCCCCCTGCTTGCGGGGTCGACTCGATCCGCACGCTCATTCCAGCGGTGACGACCCGTTCCCCCGAATCGGGAGGAGCGCTCGCTATCAAGGCCCAGAGCTGAGGACAGTCGAGCGCCGCCCACACGAACTCGGGAAGCAGCGAGCCCGTCGGCCCCGCAAGCGAAGCATCCGGCGTCCATGGGGCTGCTACGAGTTCCCTGCCCGCGACTGGGCCTGGAAAGATCCGAAGCCCATCCCCGGGCTCGCGGGCGGGGCCGCAGGTAAAGCAACCCGGGAAAAGGTGGGCCGTGAAGCCAGGATAGGAGGACGAGGCCTCCTCGGCCTCGGAGAGGCTTAGGGGCGCTGGCGCGTCTATCTCGAGCTCCGTGCGGCGGGCTTCAGCAAGCACCGTGCCGGCCTCGCTGAGGACCAGAAGGTTCGAGTCGGGGCGCTCGAGCTCGAGCCGCCGCCCCATGGGGACGATCGCTCGCAGTCTTACCTCGGCCGGACCAGCGAGCCTGCCGGCAAGCAAGCCACCGACGTAGCCTCCGAGCGCGACGCGGTACGTTCCGTCCTCGGCGGCAAATCCCCGGTAGCGCTGATCTATGGCGAGGTGCTCGCTCATCCTCGGTGTGGAGAATCTACGGCCCCCGCCCCGCCGCTGCCAGTGCCGCGCGGGCGGGGGGGCCCCCGGTTCGCGTGCGTTTCCGAGCGTCTGTCCCGCGCGGGGGGGGGTCCCCCCCTTTCTGGTGCGTTCCGGGGCGCGTGGCCCGCCCTGTCAAACGCTCCCGCATCGGACTGCGATGAAAGAGGGCCTCCTCGGTGACACGCTCCGGCGTGCAGGATCGTGAAGCCAAGCCTCGCGTCGTCGCCGGGATGGGCGATCGCGAGCTCGTCGCCGACGGCGATCCCGATCAGCGCGAGCACGATCAGCGTCAGCGTCCACGTGCCCCACAACCCGACGGCGCCGGCGTCCTCTCCGGCCTCGGCCACCTCGACCCCGATCCACTCGGCGCGCTGGAAGTAGCACCACCAGAGCGCGACGGCCCCGCGAAGCCGATCGTCAGCGCGAGCAGGCGCTCGAGCTCGAATGGCTCGCCGGCCAACGCGTTGGCCGTCGTCAGCACGGTCTCGCCCAGCGCGATGATCAAGAACAGCCGGAAGCGCTCGATGAGATGCCCGGCCCGCGATCTGGGTGTGCCCGAGGTCGATGCGCCGGCCACGGCCGGGCAGCCAGTGCAGGGCCCAGTGTGCTCGCGTCCCGGAACGCCGCGCCTCCGGCTCCCGGCTATCCGTGATCAGGTGTCAGGTTCGCGGGCGGGGATGCGCGCTGTCGATTCGCCGTGACCGTCGGTGGGGTAGGCGAACGCATCAATGAAGCGCTCGAGCACGGGTGCGTCGCCGTCGAGCTGGGCCCGGCCGTCGGCGAGTGCATCCGATGGAGGGACGTCGCGGCGGAGCATGGCGACCAGCGTGCCTGAGGCGGTTGCGAGCGTCATCGCCGGGCTGGGGATCGTTCCGGGCGCAGTGTCGACCTTCCCGCGGCTGATGGTGATCGCGAATGGCTCTTCGTCGATCTCGAGCTGATAGCTCTCGTGTAGGTCGGCGAGTTTGCTTGGCCGGAAACTGAGACGGAGCGACAGCGCGATCAGCTCGGGCCTGAGCTCCTGTCCAGCCTCCGGCGGGCCGAGCATCGACAGCCCGACCTGGCCGAGCGCGAACAGCGCCGGCGCGAGCCGGCGGCCGCTCTCGGTGAGCTCGTAGACGGTTGCCGGAGCGGGGCGGGGGAGTTGGCGGCGCCTAACGAGCCCGGCGCCCTGGAGAGTGCGAAGGCGGGCCGTGAGGAGGTCGGTCGCGATGCCCGGCAGCCCGTCCCGCAGGTCGGTGTACCGCTTCGGGCCCATCAGCAGCTCGCGGGCGACCAGCAGGGTCCAGCGCTCGCCGAGCACGTCGAGCGCGCGGGCAACGCCACAGTACTGCCCGTAGCTCTTCGAGGCGCCGTTCCTCGATTTGGTCGTTCGGGTTGCCATGCCTAGCAACCATAGCGGCAGGACCGGAGATTGGTCACAGAACTTGGAAATATGGGTTGATTACTTGGGTTTCTCAGTATACGCTTCCTCAACTATCCGATTCGAGGTGATCTCGATGGCAACTGTCAAGACCCACAAGCCGCTGATTCTCGGCTCGCTGCTCCTGGCCGCGTTCGCCATCAACCTCGACACGACGATCGTCAACGTCGCGCTCCCGACCCTCGTGCGGGAGCTCCGCGCGTCGAACACACAGCTCGAGTGGATCGTCGACGCATACAACCTCGTTTTCGCGGCATTCGTGCTTGCCTCGGGAAACCTCAGCGATCGATTGGGCCGAAAGGGCGTCCTCCTGACCGGCTTGGGCGTGTTCGGCGCCGCGACGGTCGCCGGAGGGCTGGGCAACAGTCCCGGGGAGCTGATCGCCGCGCGCGGGGTCATGGGGCTCGGGGCAGCGCTGATCTTCCCGGCGACGCTTTCGCTCCTCACGAACGCCTTTACCGAGCGCCGCGAGCGCGCGCGCGCGATCGGCCTTTGGGGAGCGACGACCGGCGTCGGGATCGCCACAGGCCCGATCGTCGGAGGATGGCTGCTCGAGCACTTCTCGTGGTCGAGCGTCTTCTTCGCCCTTGCCCCGATTGCCGCGGCGGCGGCCGTTTTGGTGGCTTGGACGGTGCCGACCTCCCGCGACCCTGAAGCCGCGCCGGCGGACCGACCGGGGCTCGTCCTATCGACGGCGGCGATGGCGCTGCTGATCTACACGATCATCGAGGCACCGAACCACGGCTGGGACGCGACGCGAAGCGTTGTCGGGTTCGTAGTCTCAGCGGTGCTCCTGGTGGCCTTCGTGGCATGGGAGCGGCGCATCCCGGCACCGATGCTCGATGTCGGGCTGTTCAAGAACCTGCGGTTCAGCGCCGCAAGCGGTGCCGTGGCGATCACCTTCTTCTCGCTCATGGGCTTCATCTTCATCGTCACGCTCTACTTCCAGTTCCTCAAGGGCTACGGACCGCTTGATACGGGGGTGCGTCTGCTGCCGGTCGCCACGACGGTCGGGATCACCTCGGTCCTCGGCACGGGTCTGGCGGTGCGAGCCGGCACGAAGGTTGTTGTCGCCGGCGGCATGGTGTCGCTGGCCGTCGGACTTATCTGGACCTCATCCGCATCCGCGAGCACGACTTACCTGACGATTGCCGGGCAAATGGTGCTGATCGGCGCGGGGATCGGCCTGACCAGTGCGCCGGCGACGGAATCCATCATGGGAGCCGTCTCGCGTGCCAGGGCAGGCATCGGCTCGGCGATCAACGACGCTACTCGGATCCTCGGCGCGACGCTCGGGGTCGCCGTGATCGGCAGCATCCACGCATCCGTCTACGCCAGCCGGCTCACGACCACCCTCACCGGGGACCTTCCGGACACGGTCGCCAGCACAGCGCAACGATCGGTCGGCGAGGCCTTCGGCGCGGCCGCTCGCCTGCAGGTGGGCGGCCACGCGGATCTCGGCCGAGCGCTCCACGACGCCGCCGCCGGCGCCTTCTTCCACGGGTTCGAGGCGGCGTGCCTGGTCGCGGCCGCCGTCTCCGGCATCGGAGCAATCCTGGCCGCAGTGCTGATCCCGGCGCAGCCGCCGCGGGACTGCATCGGGGAGGTCGAGCTCAAGCACGTGCAGCTCGCGCGAGCGGCCGCCGAATAACAGCGGCAGTCCCCCGACCGCCCCCTCATTCGTCTCGATGGAAAAGGCAGGTCGCAATGGAGGAGACAGGCATGCAGTACGTCCTGCTGATCTCTCGGAAGCCCGATGATTACGCGGAGCTGAGCGATGAGGAGCGACAGGCGACGTCGGCTGCGTACTAGGACGTGAGCGGGTTCGCCCCACCCGGAGAGGTCCACCGGGTATGCAACGCGAGCGATCTCACGACGGCTTGCGGTTCGTCCTATATCTCCAGTGCCGTCCCGCCCGCGACTCCCGCCTACCGTTGCGCCAATCCATCCGGCACTGCCGCTCTCATGGGAACGTTTGTGAGCTCGGCATCGAACAGACGACCGCGTGTCGTCCGCTGCAATAGCCCGCGCCGCCGGTGACGACACGACTGCCTTGTGGCCGTTGCGGCGGCGTGGCCGATCGGAGCCAACGTCACCGCTCTCACTCCAGAGCAGTCGCGCTGGGAGCGCCAGCCGGCACGCCCGGAATCGAAGGGGAGCCACCGGGTGCTGCGTCGTCGCTATCGCTCAGCGCACTCGAATCGCAAGTGACGGCGCGAATCGGACCGCCACCTCGGGGCAGCGGGCGTCGGGCGTCGGGAGGATGGGGCTGAACTTCGGCATCGGATAGGAAGCCCGGCGAACCCGGTTCTGCCGATCACCAGCGGGCGGGGCGGGATCAGCGGCACCTCGGACTCGCGGCCCATCCACTCGTTCACGACCCGGTTGCGCAGGACGCGCATCGAGGCCTTCGGCCACTCGGGCCCGAACAGCGTCGTCTTCGCCGTGTCGGCGCCGTCGGAGCGGACGATGGCGCTCAACTCCCAGCAAGAGGAGCAGCGACCGGCACCTTCTCATGCGGAACCGAGCCTTCGCCGCGAGGGCTACTCGTCGGCCGAAGCGCCAGGAAGCGACTCGAGAAGGCTGCCGAACCGCTCCATCGCGTCCCGGTGCAGCAGGCCTCCGTAGCTGATTCGTGCCACTCCCAGCTCGGCGAGCTCGGCGTGCGAGGGGGCTGGCGGGATCTGGAGGACGTTGACCGGGCCCGGAGCGTCCGAGATGAAGCTCTCCAGGGCGTCCGGCTCCCAGAGGAGGATCGGGAATACGCAGTCGGCGCCGGCCTCTACGTAGGCGTGCGCCCGCCGCAGCGCTTCGCTAACCAGTTCGGCCTGCCTCTGCCCGTCGGTTCCGGAGGCGATAGCGGAGAGGAAGACGTCGATCCGGGCGTTGATCACGAGTCCGTACCCTTGGTCGGACGCCGCTACGCGAACCGCGCGCAGCCGGTCCGCCTGTTCGACCGGGTCGCGCAACTCGCCGGTGGCGTGGTTGGTGTCCTCGAGGTTGCAGCCGGCCGCCCCCATCTCCTTCAGCCTGGCCACGAGATCGGTGGGCTCCATCCCATAGCCGGCCTCGGCGTCGACTGTCACGGGGACGTTGACACCCGTGGCAATCCGCGCGGCGGCAGCGAGCATCTCGTCGCCGGGCGCCCGCTCGTGATCCTCGTAGCCGAGCGAGGCGGCCACGCCCCCGCTCGTGGTCGCAACCACGGGGAAACCGGCCGCTGCCACCGCCCGCGCCGAGGCGACGTCCCAGGCGTTCGGAAGCACCAGAGGGGTGCCGGGTACGTGCAGCGACCGAAGCCGGTCGCACCCACTCTCGAGGTCGGTCGGTTCGGTCATCGGCTGCTCCGGTGCCTCTCGGCTGGACATGTTGACGCCCCTCTCGATTAAGAGTCAGATATCAAGTCCCTGAGATTATGCCAAGAGCCTTATATCTTGTCAAGGACCTGATATCCTGTCCCCGATGACCGTTCCGGCGATCGGGCAGAGCTACCGCGGCGTTGAGGGGCACAGCAGCTACCTCCTGCGCCAGGCCTGGCAGGCGCTTAGCGCCGCCATGGACTTGGCCCTGCGCCCACACGGCCTGACGGGGCCGCAGTACGGGGTGCTGAGCGTGCTCGCGCGCGAGCCCGGCGCATCGGGCGCCGATCTCGCGCGGGCCTGCAACACCACCCCCCAGGCGATGAACGGGGTGCTGGTGACGCTCGAACGCGAGTCCCTGATCGAGCGCCGTCCGCATCCAACGCATGGTCGAATCCTCCAAGCGACGATGACAAACGAGGGCCAACGGCGGCTCGAGGCCGCACACCCGGCCGTTCGAGCGCTCAGGCGGGTGATCGAGCGGGACTTGACCTCGGACGAGATCGCGACCGTCAAGACCTGGCTCGTTGCCGCTGCCCAGCGGCTCGAGCGGGCCACCGAGTCACTAGCCGCGTAACACCAGTCCGCCTCGTGTCGTGCTGATCACGGCCACGGTCTCGGCGCGAAGCGATAGCGACCGCACACCTGGCGCTCGCTGCTCCCTTGGACGCGACGCAGTTGTCTCTTTCGCCGCTGGAGCCCGCGCCCGCGTTCCCATGAATCCGTACCGCGCTCCGCTGCCCACGGCTGACTCGCCGGGTCGCTCTCCCTAGGGGAGTCCTCGCCGCCCTGCGCGACGGCACGCGGTCACCGGCAGTCCCCCTGCGGTGGCCGCGGGGTCCGGCAGCGCCGCTCTCGCTGCCGCCTAAACGCGTCCACGCCGCATCTGGGAACGCCACGCTGCCGAACCGCCGCTGGCCGCCGGCGTCGTCGCGCGGCTGGCCGCCGTCCGTCTCCCTCGATGCCAGCTCGCGGGCGCTAGATCCAGCGACGCACGCGCGAGCGGTATTCGCGGTACTCGTCGCCGAACTTTGCCTCGAGATAACGCTTTTCGGCGAGCACCAGGTTGTGCGCACCCAGGCCGAGGAGGACGACAACCGCGACCCCCGTCGCAGTATCGAGCAGCAGGGCCAGTCCTAAGAGCGCGATCGTCCCGCCCGTGTAGATCGGGTTGCGACTAATGGCGAGCGCGCCGCCGGTCAGCAACCGACCGGTGGGCTTCGAGGGGTCCGGGCTCTCGCCCGACTTTCTAAGGCTCGCTATCCCCCACCCCCAGAGGACGAGGCCTGCGACCAGCACCGGGATGCCGACCGCCAAAGAGACTGCCGGCGGGAGAAAGTCCACCGGTGCCACCAGATCTAGAACCACGATCGCAACCAGAGCTACGACAGGCGGTAGCGGCGGCGGCACGCGGTAGCTTGGCAGATCGCGCGCCTCGGAAGCCATTCGGACCTTCCTCGCTTGTGTGCGGCTGCGACGCGCACAACTCCCGAAGCTGGGCTCGATCGCAAACCGATCGCGCACTCGGAATTCCCTGCTCGAATAAGCCCTGCAAAACGACGCTTCTACCGACACCTGGCGCCTGGTCTTGAAAACCGCTAGCGCGCGGCCGGGCGATTTACTTCGGCCGTCGTGGCACCCGGCGAGGTGTGCTCGAGGATCGCGGGCACCAAGGCGTCCCAGGTCGCCCGGGGCAATTCGTGACCGGTCTTCTCCAGGGTGAGCAGCCGGGCTCCGGGGATCTCGGCCGAGAGCGCGACCCCGTTGCCGTGGGGAACCACGGGATCCTCGGTTCCGTGCACGACCAGCGTCGGGATACGCATCGCTCGTAGACGGTCGCGCCAGCGCGGGAGTCCCTCGCCGGCCTCGTGGTTCTTCATGCTCGACTCGACGTTGGTCGTGCGCTCGACCACGCGGCGGGCAAGCTCGCGGAAGGCCGCCTCGTCGAAGGGGCGCGAGCGCGCGGCGGAGGCGCACGCGAGCTCGGTCAGGTATTCGACCACGGAAGCGGTGTCGGACCAGGTGGGCTCCCGAATCGCGGCGAACCGGGCGCCGCTCTCGTCCGACATCGTCGGGAGGTCGGGATCGTCCGGGCCCGGCGCGCTCGGCGCGGTCGAGATCAGCGTCAGGGAGGCCACGCGCTCGGGACGCTCGATCGCCACGAGCTGGGCGATCGCGCCACCCATAGACATGCCGACCACGTGGACGCGGGACAGCTCGAGAGCGTCGAGCAGCGCCAGTACGTCGTCGACGAGGTCCCGTCCCGTGTAGGTGGGGGCGCCCGGCTCGTAGCTCACCGACTCTCCCGTGTCACGGTGGTCGTAGCGGACGATGAAGCGGGATCCGGCAGCCAGACGCTCGCAGAATTCGTCCTCCCACCAGTCCATCGAGGCGCTCGAGCGTATGATCAGCAGGACTGCGGGATGGGCGGGGTCGCCAAGGGTGCCGACGCATAGATCGACCCCGTTGGCATGCACGATTCTTGTGCGCTGCCGGCTCAGGGTTCCGCTCCGATCCCGTCAGTACGCTAGAGCCGCCGCCGATCCGACCGCCCCGGGCAGGGGTGGATCACCCGAGCCGCCCCCTTTGATCGAGACCGAACAGCTCGCCGCGGCGCTCGACCGCCTGAGCCCTCGCGACCGCGAGGTGCTGGACTTCTCGCTCCGCCGGCGCGTGCCGGACCAGGCGCTGGCGAGGCTCTACGACTGGGATACCGCCGACGTCGCACGCTGCCGGGCCCGCGCCATCGAGCGGCTCGCCGACGACCTCGAGGCCAGGCGCGGCGAGGACCTGGGCCAGATCCTGAAGGGCCTGCTCGAGCCCGCCACCTGGTCGGTGTCGGAGGTGCGGCATCCGGTTCCGGAGGCGCCACACGTGGCCCCGCCGCCGGTGGAGGAGCCGGCTCCCCCGCCTACACCGGTAGAGGCGCAACCGGCGCCGGCGCCGCCCGAGCCCGAGCGCAGCCCCGGCTCCGCGCGCCTGCTCGCGGGCGCGATCCTGGCGGCGGCGATCCTGGTGGCCGCCGGCGTCGTCTGGGCCGCGGGTTTCGCCGAGGACCGCGGCGCCGCGGGCGGGGCCGGAGCGGGGGCATCGCAGACGCGCCTCTTCCTGCCGGAGCCGAGCGGGCCGCTCGCCAACCCGTTCCCGAGCGATCCGGCCAGTGCCGCGGGCAGCTACGCCACAGCGTACGTGCGGTCCGCCACCTCGCTTTACGAAGCGCCCGCCGACAAGCGCAAGCTGCGGCTCGCGAGGCGGACCGAGTGGGGATCGCCGCGCGTGCTCGGCGTGCTGCGCGAGCGCGGCGGTTGGCTCGCCGTGCAGGCCCCGGAGCTGCGGAACGACGAAGCGGGCTGGATCCCCCGGGCGAACGCGCGCCTCGACGCCGTGAAGTGGTCCCTGCGGGCGGACATCTCCCGGCGCCGCCTGCGGGTCGAGAAGGAAGGCGAGACCGTGAAGACGATGCGGATCGCCGTCGGCCGCAAGGGAAACCCCACGCCGCTCGGGCGCTTCGCCGTCACCGACAAGCTGAGCGTCACCGACAGGGGCTCTCCCTATGGCTGCTGCGTGCTCGCCCTGAGCGGCCATCAGGAGCACCTGCCCGAGGACTGGCCGGGTGGGGACCGCCTCGCGGTGCATGCCACCACCGACACCTCGAGCATCGGCCACGCGGTCAGCCTCGGCTGCATGCGCGTGCGCTCGGGCGAGGCGCGCTGGCTGATCCGGAACATCCCGCTCGGGACACCGATCTTCGTAGTGCGCTGAGATCTCACGCGAGGCGCGTTGTGAGCGTTCCATGAGCAGAGTGAAATTGCCCCCCTTCCAGGCCGTGCTCGACGCCCACCGGCTCGACGTGTACCGCTTCGTCGTGGCCTCGGTCGGGCCGAGCGAGGCCGACGATGTCTTCCAGGAGGCCTGCATCGCCGCCCTGCGCGCATATCCCCGCCTTCGCAGCGCCGAGAACCTGCGCGGTTGGCTGCTTCGTATCGCACAGCGCAAGGCAATCGACGCCCACCGCGCCCGAACCCGGCGCGCGGTGCCCGTCGGCGATCCCCCCGAGCGTCCGGCCCCGCCGGCGGAGCTCGACGGCGACAACCCGGAGTTGTGGGAGGCCCTGCGCGGGCTGCCGCCGAAGCAACGCGCCGCGGTGTTCTGCCGTGCCGTCCTCGGGATGCCCTACGCCGAGCTGGCCCAGCTCCTCGACAGCTCCGAGGAGGCGGCCCGGCGCAGCCTGCACGAGGGGCTCAAGCGGCTCAGAGAGGAGTGGACCCGATGAACGACGTCCTGAGCGCACTGAAGCGGAGTTCCGGCTCGCTGCCGGCCGAGCTTCCGCCTGAGCTCGGTCCGCGGCTCGCCGACCGCGCGGCCCGCGAGCGGCTGCTCGACGTGGCCTACGCGAGCGTCGACTCGCCGCTCGGTCCGATCACCGTGGCCTCCACACCGCGCGGGCTCGTGCGGGTGGCGTACATGCCCCCCGACCAAGTGATCGGCGAGCTCGCGGCCAAGCTGTCGCCCCGGGTGCTCGAGGTGCCGGCGCGGCTCGACGAGGTCCGCCGCGAGCTCGATGAGTACTTCGCCGGCCAGCGCCACGAGTTCGAGCTCGAGATCGACTGGTCGCTCACCCGTGGATTCACCCGCCGGGTGCTCCAGGCGACGGCCAAGATCGACTACGGCGCCGTGCGCAGCTACGCCCAGGTTGCCGCCCAGGCCGGCTCACCGCGCGCCGTGCGCGCCGCTGGGAACGCGCTCGGCGCCAACCCGATGCCGATCGTGGTGCCCTGCCACCGCGTGGTTCGCACCGGCGGCGCGCTCGGCGGCTACACGGGCGGCATCGAACGCAAGCAGCACCTGCTCCGCATAGAGGGCTTGCTGCCCTCGGCGGACTAGAGCCGCTGGGCCACGGCGACCATCACCAGCTCGGCGAGGGCCTAGCGGGGAGGCCCGCGACAGATCCGCTCGCCGATCTCACGTCCACACGCCCGTCTCGGCTCACGAGCGTCGCCCGCAGCCGCACCGGCAGCTCGGTCGTTCCGCCTCCGGGAAGCCGTGATGCGCTCACCGCGCCGAACAGCTCCCCGAGTGGCCCCGCCGCGCGAGAGCCGAGGAAACGCGCCACCTCCCCGGGCGTCGTGCGCCCCGCGACGCGCAGGCGATACCCGCGCTCGCCCTTCTCGCGCGCGAGGCGCAGTCGATCGAGCGCGATCGGCCCGGCGGCGCTGTGCGTGAGCGCGACCTTCACGCGGTCGAAGCCGTCGAGGCGCTCGAGTGGGCGGTCCTCCGGCGCGAGGTCGACGCGGATCCCGGTGCCGCTCGCCTCCAGAGAGCTGCCGTCGCCGGCCAGCAGCCGGAGCGCGGGAAAGGCGCTCACGGAGACGTTTGCGTGACCCCGTGCTCCTCGAGCCGATCCCGCCCTCGCGCTCGGCGACCGGCGGGATCACCATCTGCGAGCCGACCAGCAGCAGGCCAGCGCGGCGAAGCCGACGACCGCGATCCTGCGCATACAATCGTGAGTCTCGCGGAGAGGTGGCCGAGTGGCTGAAGGCACTCGCCTGCTAAGCGAGTAGGGGGCGCAAGCTC
>JBKPFJ010000088.1:0-10214 GCA_046728795.1 Actinomycetota bacterium
CGCGATCATCGCGAGGCCGCCGCCAGGCGCATAGGCGGCCGGCCCGAGCCTCACGGCGGTGCCGCTGGGGCGCCCCGTGGCCAGCGCTATCGTGAGCACGCCGGCGAGCAGCGCGCCGAACAGCCCGGCGAGGATCAGGTAGTGCGCCGGGCTCGCGAGGGGCCCGGGATCGCGGCCGTTGTCGATGTGCAGGGAGATGTCCCAGTACATCCCGAGCACCGCCGTGAGCAGCGATCCGCCTAGCAGCGCCGCGGGCAGCGCGGCCCACTCCGGGAGGCCGCTCAGGCACGAGCCGAAGCGGGCCAACCGTCCGAGCCAGGTCACCCGGCCGCTGCCGAGGCCCGCGATCACGAGTGCGATCGCCGTCGTGGCCACGAGGGCCACCGCCGTGGCGCCGATCGCCTCGGAGGCGGCCGCGCCTCCCGCGGGCTCGTTTCCTGTCGCTGCCGGCAGTTGTGCCAGGACCATCTGCGAAGCTCCCGTCTTCCGAATCCCGTACCTGGAAGATAAACTAACTGAACATTCAGTTAGCTCCCTTGGACGTTGATTACGGTCCGCTCATGAGCACCATCCGCAAACCGCTGGCCGCCGACGACCGCGGTACCACCCGCAAGCGACTCAGCGCGGAGCAGCGCCGTGCGGCGATCCTCGACGCCGCCCTCGAGGTCTTCGCCGGCCGCGGCTACCACGCGTCCTCGATCGACGACATCGCGAGCGCCGCGGGGATCTCGAAGGCCCTCATCTACGAGCACTTCCGCTCGAAGGAGGACCTCCACCTCGAGTTGCTCCAGGCCAACGCGGCCGAGCTGTTCGAACGCCTCGCCGCCGCTGTGCCGGCGGCCGAGCCCGGTGAGGCGCGCCTGCGCGCCGGCCTCGAGGCGTTCTTCGCCTTCGTCGCGGAGCGTCGTCACGCCTGGCGGATGCTCTTCCGCGAGGCGGCGGACGCGGAGATGTCCGCCGCCCTCGAGCGGGTCATCGAGCAGGTGACCGCGATGGTCGCGGGGCTGATCGCCGCGGAGCCGGTCGACGCTCCGCCCGAGGACGCTGCCGAGCGCCAGCGCTCGATCCGGATGATCGCCCGGATGCTGGTCGGTGCGGTGCAGTCGCTGGCGAACTGGTGGAGCGAGCACCAGGAGGTGCCTCGGGAGAGGGTGGTCGAGCAGGTGATGGACTTCGTCTGGGTAGGCCTAGAGCGCCTGCGCGCCGGCGAGCGCTGGACGGCGTGAACCGGCGCGGCGGCGCGGGCCCTCAGGGCGCGCGGTGAACTTCGCCCGCGACCTCGTGGACCGGGCCGACCGAAGTCGGCTCGCACTAGTGGCGGTCGGCCGAGAGGGCGGTCGGCGCGAGATCGGGTTCGGCGAGGTGTCGGAGACCTCCGCTCGGCTCGCCGGCGCTCTCGCTGCCCGCGGGGTGAGTCCCGGCGACGTCGTCATGACCGTGATCGGCAATCGGCCGGACTGGGTCTACGCCATGGTCGCCTGCTTTCGCCTCGGCGCGGTCGTCCTGCCGTGTGCGGAGCAGCTGCGCGTGGCCGATCTGCGCTGGCGGATCGAGGCCACGAGCCCGCGCCTGATCCTCGCCGATGAGCGCGACGCGAGCACGGTCGCGGACACCGGCTTCGACCGCCCGCTGCTGACGCTGCCCGACGAGCGCCTCTTCGAGGCCGAGCCGGCCCCGGCCGCGGACCTCTCACCCGAAGATCCCGCGCTCATCGTCTTCACCTCCGGGACCGCCGGCACGCCCAAGCCGATCCGCCACGCCCAGCGCTACCTGACCGGCCAGCGCCCGCAGGCCGAGCACTGGTACGGGGCGCGCGCGGGCGATCTCTGCTGGTGCACGGCCGCGAGCGGCTGGTCGAAGTCGGCGCGCAACGGCTTCCTGGCGGCGTGGCTGCGAGGCGCGAGCGCGCTCCTCCACGACGCCCGCTTCGAGCCGGCCGAGCGGCTGGAGGTGATTGAGCGGGAGCGGGTGCGCGTGCTCTGCATGGCCCCGACGGAGTACCGCGCGATCGCCAAGCGGGCGGAGCTGCGCCGGCTTCCGGACCTGCGGCACGCGGTGGCCGCCGGCGAGCCGCTCAACCCCGAGATCGTGGAGCTGTGGCGCGAGGCGGTCGGAATCGAGATTCACGACGGCTACGGGCAGACCGAGACCGGGGCGCTCACCGGGATGCCGATCGGGCCGCCCGTGCGCGCGGGCTCGATGGGCAAGGCCCTGCCCGGCTTCCGGGTCTGGGTCGAGGACGGCGAGCTCTGCGCCGACCCCGCGACGGTGCCCACCTTCTTCCTCGACGGTCCCCGCGACCGTTCGTGGCGCACCGGCGACCGGGCGCGCGAGGACGACGAGGGCTACCTGTGGTTCGAGGGTCGCACCGACGACGTGATCATCTCGGCTGGGTACCGCATCGGCCCATTCGAGGTGGAGTCGGCGCTCGTCTCCCACCCCGCGGTGGCCGAGGCCGCCGCGGTCGCGGCGCCCGATGACGAGCGTGGGCAGGTGGTGAGGGCGGTGGTGGTGCTGCGCGAGGGCTTCTCCGCCCGCGACGCCCTCGCGGCGGAGCTCCAGGACCACGTGAAGCAGCAGACGGCCCCGTACAAGTACCCGCGCATCGTGGAGTTCGCGGAGTCGCTGCCGAAGACCGCGAGCGGGAAGATTCGGCGGGCCGCCCTTCGTCGCGCCAGGTAGGCGAGGCAACCTGCGAACCTGGGAGGCGTGGAGCGCCCACGCATCCTGCTCGTGCCCTCGCTCACGGAGCTCGAATGGAGGATTCGGCCGCTGCTCGAGGAGTGGGCGGAGGTGGCGTCCTACGACGGCCCCGGCGTCGGGGGCGAGCCCCCCGCCGACGGCCCGCGCAGCGAGGTGACCGCGAGGCGCGGCCTGGACGAGCTCGACCGCCGGGGCTGGGAGCGCTGCGTTGTCGTCGGCGATGCGTTCGGCATCGCCGCCGCGACGCTGCTCGCAGCGGCGCGGCCGGCGGCGGTCCAGGGCCTGGCGCTCGGCCACGCGATGATCTCGTTCAGTCGGGCCGGCGAGCGCCCCGCGCTCAGCCCGGCGGTCGCCGACGCATACGCCCAGCTCGCCGAGATGGACCTGCGGGCCTTCGTCCGTCATGACCTCCGCACCTGGCAGGGGCAGGAAGGCGCCGCGCCGACGCCCGACGCCGACGACTTCGCCGAGGCCTACTTGGCTCGGGTGTCCGACCAGCCCGCGTCGGCGTTCGTCCTCGAGCTGAGCGGGCGCGAGGAGGAGCTCGCGCAGCACCTCGGCTCGGCGCTCCGCGGCCTCGATGCCCCGCTGCTGCTCGTCCAGCACCAGGGCTGCCTGGTGTGCACGCCCGAGGGCTACGAGGACGCGGTGGCCGCCTTCCCGGACGCGGCGCGAGCTAAGACCGCGTTCAAGCCGAGCATCGACCCGGCGTTCGCCGAGATCCTGCGCAGCTTCTGCGAGCGGATCACGCGTGAGCCGGCCGCGTCCCACGGGTAGCCTCGAAGTCGTGGCCAACCGACTGGCCGAAGAGACATCCCCCTATCTCCTGCAGCACAAGGAGAACCCGGTGGACTGGTATCCGTGGGGCGAGGAGGCGCTCACCCGGGCGCGGGAACAGGACCGCCCGATCCTGCTCTCGATCGGCTACTCGAGCTGCCACTGGTGCCACGTGATGGAGCACGAGTCGTTCGAGGACCCGGAGACGGCGGCGCTCATGAACGAGCGCTTCGTGAGCATCAAGCTCGACCGCGAGGAGCGGCCGGACCTCGACGCCATATACATGGAGGCCTGCCAGGCGATGACGGGCCACGGCGGCTGGCCGCTCAACGTCTTCCTCACCCCGGAGCAGGTGCCCTTCTACGCAGGCACCTACTTCCCGCCCGAGGACCGCGGCGGGATGCCGAGCTGGCGACGCGTCCTGGCCGCCGTGGCCGAAGCGTGGGAGCAGCGGAAGGACGAGATCCGAGCGGGCGGTGAGCAAATCGCGCAGCGCCTCCAGGGCGGCGCCCTCCTGCGCCCCTCGACGGACCCCATCGACGCCCGCATGCTCGACGAGGCGGTGGAAGCGCTGAGGCGCGCCTACGACGCGGTCCACGGCGGCTTCGGCCGCGCTCCGAAGTTCCCGCCAGCGTCCGCGATCGAGTTCCTGCTGCGCCGCGGCGAGACCGAGATGACGACGCACACGCTGCGAGCCATGGCCTCGGGCGGGATGTACGACCAGGTGGGCGGGGGCTTCGCCCGCTACTCGGTGGACGAGCGCTGGCTCGTGCCGCACTTCGAGAAGATGCTCTACGACAACGCCCTCCTCGCGCGCGCCTACCTCCACGGCTGGCAGGTCACGGGCGACCCGCTCTTCAAGCGGGTCGTTCAGGAGCCGCGTGACTGGGGGCTGCGCGAGATGCGCGCCCCCGAGGGGGGGTTCTTCTCCGCGCTGGACGCCGACTCCGAGGGCGAGGAGGGCCGCTTCTACGTCTGGGAGCTCGAGGAGCTACGCGTTGTGGCCGGCGAAGCGGCGGCCCGCTGGTTCGGCGCCAGCGAGGGCGGCAACTTCGAGGGCCGCAACGTCCTGGTCCGCGGCGAGGGCGAGCCCGTCCAGCTCGACGAGTGGCGCCGCGCGCTATACGAGGTGCGCTCGCAGCGCGTCTGGCCCGGGCTCGATGACAAGCGCCTCACGGCCTGGAACGCGCTCATGATCTCCGCGCTGGCCGACGCCGGGGCGGTGCTGGAGCGCGCCGATTACCTCGACGCCGCCCGCGCGTGCGGCGGCTTCGTGTTGCGCGAACTGCGCGACGCGGAGGGCCGGCTCCTACGCACATACAAGGACGGGGACGCGCGCTTGAACGCCTATCTCGAGGACCACGCCTTCCTGGTCGAGGCCCTCCTGACCCTCTACGAGGCGACCTTCGAGCCGCGCTGGTTCTTCGCGTCGCGCGAGATCGCCGACGCCGCCGTCGCGCGCTTCGGGGATGAGGAGAACGGCGGCTTCTTCGAGACGGCGACCGATCACGAGCGGCTGGTGGCGAGGCGGAAGGACCTCGAGGACCACCCCATCCCCGCCGGCAACTCGAGCCTCGCATACGGGCTGCTGCGCCTCGCCGCGCTCACAGGCGAGCTCGACTACGAGCGGCGCGCGGTTTCCGTCTTCCGCCTCCTCCACCCCATCGTCGCCAAGCATCCGCATGCCTTCGCGCACCTGCTGCAGGCCATGGACTTCCACTTCGCCAGTGTCAAGGAGGTGGCGCTCGTGGGGGAGGACGTGTCCGCCCTCGAACGCGTCGTGCGGGCGAGCTTCCGTCCTCACTTGGTGCTGGCGAGCGGCGACGGCGTCCCCTTGCTCGAAGGGCGCGAGCCGGTCGACGGCCGCGCCGCGGCCTACGTCTGCGAGCGCTTCGCCTGCAAGGCGCCGGTCACCGCACCGGAGGATCTGGAGCGCTTGCTCGCCTAGCTCCGCCGGGTGCAGGTTGATACTCCCGGCGCCGGGACGTCCGACCGAGGCTGCTCGCCCGGGAAGGACGAACCGATGAGGCCGAGCGGCTCGCGCGCGAGGCGGTGGCGATCGCCTCCGGCACCGACCTCCTCTGGTTCCACGGCGACTCGCTGCTCGACCTCGCGGATGTACTGGGCAGGGCCAGACGGGTTGCGGAGGCCCGGCAAGCCGCCGCCCAGGCGCCGGCGGTCTACGAGCGCAAGGGCAACGTAGCCTCCGCCGGGCGGGCCCGGGTGCTTACAACGGAGCCCGGCAACCGCCGCCCGCTCAGAGGATCGACAGGTAGCGGTCGAGCTCCCACTGCGTGACCTGCACGCGGTAGTCCTCCCACTCCTGGCGCTTGATCTCGATGTAGCGGTTGAAGATGTGCTCGCCGAAGGTGCGCAGCACGAGCTCCGACTCGTGGGTGAGCTCGATCGCCTCGCCCAGGGTCTCGGGGAGCTGCTCGATCCCGAGCCGCCGCCGGTCGTCCGGGGACAGGTGATAGAGGTTCTTCTCCATCGGCTCCGGGAGCTCATAGCCCTTCTCGATTCCCTCGAGGCCGGCCATCAGCAGCGCCGCGAAGGTCAGATAGGGATTGCACGCGGGGTCGGGGCAGCGGATCTCCGCGCGCGTGGCCTGCTCCTTGCCGGGGTGGTAGAGGGGGACCCGCACGAGCGCCGAGCGGTTCCGACGCGACCAGGCGCAGTACACCGGGGCCTCGAAGCCCGGCACCAGTCGCTTGTAGGAGTTGACCCACTGCGCGAATACGGAGGTGATCTCGCGCGCGTGCTTGAGCTGCCCGGCGATGAAGGCCTTGCCCGTGTCCGACAGGTAGTACTGGTCGTCGGCATCGAAGAACGCGTTGCGCCCCCCCTTGAACAGCGACTGGTGCGTGTGCATCCCCGAGCCGTTCTCGCCGAACAGGGGCTTCGGCATGAAGGTGGCGTGCCAGCCGTACTTCATGGCGTACTCCTTGACCGTGATGCGATAGGTCATGGTGTGGTCCGCCATCTCGAGCGCGTTCGTGTAGCGCATGTCGATCTCGTGCTGGGAGGGGCCCACCTCGTGGTGGGTGTACTCCACGTGGATCCCGAGCTGCTCGAGCGCCAGCACCGTCTCCCGCCGCACATCGGAGCCGGCATCGAGGGTGGTCAGGTCGAAGTAGCCGCCCTCGTCCAGGATCTCGGGGACGCCGTTCTCCGGGCGCGCGTTCCGGAAGTAGAAGTACTCGAGCTCGGGCCCCACGTAGAAGCGCTCGAAGCCCATCGAGGAAGCGCGCTCGAGCGCGCGCCGGAGGACGTGACGCGGGTCGCCCTCGTACGGCTCGCGGCTCGGGGTCACGATGTCGCAGAACATCCGCGCGACGCCCTTGTCCTCGGGTCGCCAGGGCAGGACGGCGAAGGTCGAGGCGTCGGGCATGGCGATCATGTCGGACTCCTCGATCGCGTTGAAGCCCGTGATCGAGGAGCCGTCGAAGCCCATGCCTCCTTCGAACGCGTCGTCCAGCTCCTGGGCGTTGATGGAGAAGCTCTTCAGCTGCCCGAGGATGTCCGTGAACCAGAGGCGGATGAAGCGGATGTCCCCGTCCTTGACGGCAGACTTGACGTCATCGGCGGTCTTTGGCTGGTCGGCCATCGGGCGGGCTCCTTGGGGCTCGGGTTGCGCGGCGGAGCGCGGAACCCTATAGCCAGCGGTGCAAGGGCCCCGCCCCGGCAAGGACGCAGGGAGCGACGCGTGCTGCGCACGCGAGCGACCGAGGACGCCGCCGGGCGGCGGCCTTTGCGACGCTGGCTATAGCCAGGAATGCGCCCAGCGCTTGAGCGCGTGGACCGCCGGCTCGAGCGCCCGTCCCTTGGCGGTAAGGACGTACTCGACGCGCACCGGCGTGTCGTCGATCACGTGGCGCTGCACGATGCCCTCGGACTCGAGCTCCTTCATCCGCTCGGAGAGGAGCCGGTCCGACAGGTCGGGCACGGCCTGCTTGACCTCGGAGAACCGGAGCGGGCCCTGCTCGATCAGGACGATCAGGATCGCCCCGGTCCAGCGTTTCCCCACCAGCTCGACTGCCTGGTGGTACTGGGGGCAGCAGGTGTGTCGGGCTGCCTTGGCCTCCGTCACCGGGGCGCCCATGGAGAGCATCGTATCCCTCCCGGCCGCTAGGCGGCCTGAGCCAGGCGGGCCTCCTCCGCCGACCCATCGACCGGGACGTCCCCGGCGCGCGTGATCAGGTTCGCGAAGCCGGCGAGCGCCACGTGCGCGACCGCCTCGAGGATCTGCTCGTCGCTCCAGCCCGCCTCGCGCGCCTCCTCGTGGACGTGCAGGGGCGGCGGCCCGTCGGACTCGAGGAGCGCCTTGAGATAGCGAAGCAGCACCGCCTCGTGCTCATCGCGGGAGTCGAACTCGCGGGCCAGCGCGATCTCGTCGAGGCCGAGGCCCGCCTCGCGTGCGGTCCGCTGCAGGGTGGCGAGCGCATAGTGGCTCTGCTGCTGCTCGGCCACCGCGAGCGCGATGCGCTGCTGGGTCGCCCACCCGAGCGCGCCGTGGCGGAGCTCGGAGCGGAAGCGGGCATAGGCGCGCAGGGTCGCGGCCGAGCCGGCGAGCACGCCGACGATGTTGGGGAGCTGGCCGCCGCCGGCCAGCGCGCCCTTCAGGATCGGGACGCTGCGCTCGGGGGCCGTCAGCTCGTCGTGGACCTGGAAGCGACTCTCCTTCGTCTTCATGGCTTCACTCTCTGCAGGTGACTTATCCGAGGTAAGCCAGTATAGGGCGCTGAATGAATCAGCGCCTCACCTTGGGTACGCGGAGGCTCCTCTGGATGCCCGCGCTAGACCGAAGCGTGGGCCGTGGCGACGGCCATGAAGATCAGGAACAGGCCGAGCAGGACGGCCCAGAGGGCCACGCGGTCGGGCCGCGCCACGATCTGCTGCTGCGTGCGCGAGGGTCGACGCCTCGGCGTCGGGTTCCCTGTGATGGTGATGGTCCGGCGAGGCTCGACCAAGCGCAGATCCGGGCGGCTCCTCGGCTGATCCTCGGCCTCGAGCGGCCGGGCAGCGTGCGGCATCTGGTCTCTCTTTCCTTGCGCCTGCGGGGTTAGCTGACGGACTCGCGCTGAAAGAGTTGCGCTACGCCTGGCGGCGATTCGCCCCTGACCTGTCGGCCACTCGGGTCCCCCACGCCCACTTGGGCGGGCTTCGGCTGGTTGGACGGCGGCATCGTAGCAGCGCCCCCGGCCGGAGCCTCCTCGAAGCCCCGCAAACTCCGTGATTATTGGCCTTGGCCGGCGACCTTGGAGACGTAGCTAGCGACATGCTGGGCGTCCGCTCCGCGGAGCAGGCCGGAGGGCATCCGCTTCTGGCCTGTGCCGCCGATCCGGATCGCGTTCAGCACCCGCTGCCGGGTGACCTCGCCGATCTGATCGAGGTTGGGCCCGGTCACACCGCGGGCGTTCACGGCGCGGAGGCTGTGGCAGCTGGCGCAGGTCTGCCGGAAGAGCTTCTTGCCACGCTCGTCCGAGCTGCTCAGCGAGGTGGTGCGGAGCGACCCCACCCCGCCCTCGGCCTCGCCTCGGGTGGCGATCACCGCGGCCGGCACACCCACGCCGAGCAGCACGTATAGACCCAGCATGGCGAGCCTGAAGCCTCGTCCCCCGCGCGTCATGTACACCTCGCGCGCCCGGCCCGGACCGCCCGAGAAGGCGATGAAGATGACCGCGATCCCGAGCAGAGTGAACGGGACGAGGACGATCAGGGCTTCCATGGCGACGGCACTCTAACGCGCCGCCGCGGGGTGGGGCTCAGGCAGCCGCGGCCCGCCGCGCGCGCTTCCAGGAGCCGTAGGCGGCGAAGATCTGGCTCAGCGCGGGCAGGCTCGAGTCCTCGCTCGCTCGCTGTTGGTAGTCGACCATGAGCAATCGCTCGGGGCGCACGTCCTGGGCGTCGGCCACCCTGCGGATCGCCTCACAGACCTCGTCGGCGGATACCTCGCGATCGCCGTCTCCGCCCGCGCGCTTCGCCTCGTGGGCGAAGACGCCGGCGGCGCTTCCACGGGCCCCGGGCTCGGCGGCCGGCGTCGGGCGGGCACGGCCCTCGCCCACGAGCAAACGGCAGTGCGGGCAGCGCTGCGGCTCCTCCGGGAAGCTGTCCCCGGCGCGCTTTTCGAGGAGTAGGTGACAGTGGGGGCAGTACGCGTCGCTCTTCGCGCGCCCGGCCCGCTTGCGCGTGGCGGTCGACACTTCTCTCGGTTAATGGCCGGAGGGCGCGCGCCCCAAACGTCAATTCGGCGAGCGGCCTGCGATGCGGTCGCGCCCGGCGTAGACGTTGAAGGAACCGGCCCGGACGAACCCGCACAGCAGCATCTCCCGCTCCTCGGCCAGCTCGACCGCGAGCGTGGTGGGCGCCCCCACGGCGACGACGCCGGCGAGCCCCGCCACGCTCGCCTTCTGCACGAGCTCGAAGCCCGCGCGGCCGCTCAGGCAGGCCACCACGCCGGGAAGCGGCCAGCGGCCGGCGAGCAGCTGCGAGCCGAGCGCCTTGTCCATCGCATTGTGCCGCCCCACGTCCTCGCGCAGCACGAGCAGCTCGCCGCCGGCCTCGAACAGCGCGGTGGCGTGGAGGCCGCCCGTCCGCTCGAAGCTCTGCTGGCGCCGGCGCGCGGCGTCCGGCAGCTCGAGCACGAGCTCCGGCTCGAGCGGCGCCCCCCGCGCCCCGGGGGGTGGCGCCCGCCGCACCCACACGCGCGCGGCCGGGCCGCCGACCACGCACCA
>JBKPFJ010000019.1:0-14709 GCA_046728795.1 Actinomycetota bacterium
GTCGAGCTACCGCCGGGCCGGATCGTGCACATCCCCGGCCGGGGCGAGCTGTTCGTACGGGATACGGGCGGCGACGGGCCGCTCGTGCTGCTGCTGCACGGCTGGGTGGTCAGCGCCGACCTGAACTGGTTTCAGACCTACGAGCCGCTCGCCGCGGCCGGCTACCGGGTGGTGGCGCTCGACCATCGCGGCCACGGCCGTGGGCTCCGCACCTATGCGCCGTTCCGCCTGGCCGACTGCGCCGCCGACGCGGCCGCGCTCGTGGAGCAGCTCGACGCCGGTCCCGCGTGGGCGGTCGGATACTCGATGGGTGGCCCTATCGCGCAATTCATGGCGCGCGACCACCCGGCGACGATCCGCGGCCTCGTGCTCGGCGCCACCTCGAGCGAGTGGCGCAGCCCGCGCATGCGGGTGACCTGGAGGCTCATGGGACTGACCCGGCTCACATTCGGTCTGTTCCCCCAGGGCGCCTGGCGGGCCGGCCTGCGCCGGCTCGGCCTTCCGGACAGCCCCGCCACCACCTGGGTGGCGGCCGAGCTCACCCGCGGGAGCTCCATCGACCTGGCCGAGGCGGGGCGCGAGCTGGGCCGCTTCGACTCGCGCGCGTGGGTCGGCTCGCTCGGGGTGCCCGCGGCCGTGATCGTCACGGTCGACGACATGGACGTGCCCGCCGACCGCCAGCGTGGGCTGGCCGCGCGCCTAGGCGCCCGCGTCTACGAGCTCGAGGGGGGCCACGTCGCCGTCTCGACCGAGGCGGGGGAGTTCAACCGGCTGCTGCTCGAGGCGCTGTCCGCGCTCGGCGGTGCCGCCGAAACATCTCCTCCACCCACCGCCAGCCCGACCGCTCCTTGAGCGGCGCGCGGAAGTCCTCGAGCGGCGCCGGCATGTCCGTCGGCAGCCGCGGACCGTCGGGCGGGAGCACGAGAGGATAGAAGAGCGCGGCGGCTGTCAGATCGGCCACGGTGAAGCGCTCCCCGACCAGGTAGCCCCCATCCCCGAGCTCCTCGTCCAGGCGGTCGAACGCCGCGAGCACATTGTCGCGCGCCGTGGCCGCCTTGCCCCGGTTGGCGACGCCGAAGCGGACGTCGACGTATGCCTTGCCCACCCGCGCGGCGAGCGCCTCGGGACCCGGAAGCTGCCTGGCGGCAACCCTCCCCATGCGCTCGCGGTCGCGCGTGAGCTCGTGGAGGACGTAGCGGCGGATGTGCGGCCCGAGTCGCTCGTCGAACCAGTCCTCGAGCTCGAGCGCCCGCCCCCGCTCGTCCGGGTCCTCCGGGTACAGCGGCGGCTCGGGGAAGCGCCGCTCGAGCTCGGCGATGATCGCACTCGAGTCGCCCACGCGGCGATCGCCGAAGTCCATCACCGGGAAGGTCTTCTGTCGGCCGCCGGTGAGCCACAGCGCGACGGCCATGTGCCCGCCCGGCAGGGTCGAGCGACGCTCGTGCTCTACGCCCTTGTAGGCGAGCGTCCAGCGGGCCTTCTCGCTGTAGTGCGAGATCGGGAGGTGCCAGAGGACCGGCTTCTCGAGGCCTGCCACACCGTTAGTCCAGCACGTATCCGACGCGAGGGCGCCCATCTGAGCGGAAGCGCGCATAGCCTGCTTCCGTCATGAAGTTGGAGGAGGAGGCACACATGGAGGACCTGAACGGCAAGGTCGCGCTGGTCACCGGAGCCAGCGGGGGTATCGGCGCGTCGGTGGCGCGCAAGCTGCATGAGGCGGGGGCCTCGGTGGGGCTGGTCTCGCGCCGCGGAGACGACCTCGGGCTCGAGAACGCGCTGGGGCTTGCCTGCGACGTGCGCGACCGCGCCGCCGTGGAAGGCGCGACGGAGGCGGTGGTCGAGCGCTTCGGGCGGCTCGACATCGCCCTGGCCAACGCGGGCCTCGGCTCCTACGGACCCTTCCTGGAGCTCGACCCCGAGCACCTCGAGGCGATGATCGACGTGAACCTGAAGGGCACGCTCTACACCGCCGCGGCAGCCCTACCGCACCTGGTGGCCTCGGGCGCCGGTGACTTCATCTCGCTGGCCAGCGTCGCCGGCCTGCGCGGCTTCCCCGGCGAGGCCGTTTACAACGCCTCGAAGTTCGGCCAGGTGGGGTTCACCCGGGCCCTCGACCACGAGTTGCGCGAGCGGGGCGTCCGCGCGACCTGCATCTGCCCCGGCGGCGTCCATACCGGCTTTGCGATCGGGACGGGACGCGAGGAGGGCGACCCCGAGCTCGAGGAGATGCTGACGCCCGACGAGGTCGCCGACGTGGTGCTCTTCGCGCTACGGCAGCCGCGCCGGCTGCGCTTCCTCACCACGTCGTTCCGACCGATGAGCGAGCCCTCGTGGGGGTGAACGTGCCCGCCTGCTAACCCTTGATGCATGGAACGACGCACACTCGGACAGAACTTCGAAGTTTCGGCAATCGGCCTCGGCTGCATGGGGATGACCTTCGCCTACGTCGGCGTCGAGGAGGACCAGGCCATCGCCACGATCAACCGCGCCCTCGACCTGGGCGTGACCTTCCTCGATACGGCCGACGTCTACGGTCCGGAGACCGGCGAGCAGGTGGTCGGCAAGGCCATCCGCGGGCGGCGTGACGAGGTGGAGCTCGCAACCAAGTTCGGCAACGCCTACAGCCAGCCGGACCGCGCGGTGGACGGCCGCCCCGAGTACGTCGCGAAGGCGTGCGACGCCTCGCTCGAGCGGCTCGGCGTCGAGCAGATCGACCTCTACTACCAGCACCGTGTGGATCCCGACACCCCGATCGAGGAGACGGTGGGCGCGATGGCAGAGCTGGTCCGGGCCGGCAAGGTCCGGCACCTCGGGCTCTCGGAGGCCGCACCCGAAACGATCCGGCGCGCGCATGCCGTACACCCGATCACGGCACTCCAGACGGAGTATTCGCTCTGGACGCGCGACCCCGAGGCGGAGATCCTGCCCACGGTGCGCGAGCTCGGCATCGGCTTCGTGGCGTACAGCCCGCTGGGCCGCGGCTTCCTCACAGGCCGCTTCCGCTCACCCGACGACCTCGCCGAGAACGACTGGCGGCGCAACAACCCGCGCTTCCAGGGCGAGAATTTCCAGCGCAACCTGGAGCTCGTGGGGCACGTCAAGGAGCTCGCGGAGGCGAAGGGAGTGACCGCCGCGCAGCTGGCGGTTGCCTGGGTGCTGGCCCAGGGCCAGGACCTGGTGCCGATCCCGGGCACGACGAGCGCCGAGCGGGTGGAGGAGAACGTGGGCGCGCTCGAGGTGGAGCTCAGCGACGAGGACCTCCGCTCGCTCGACGACATCGGGGTGGCCGCCGGCGGCCGCTATCCCGTGTCGGCCGCGCAGCTGATCGACGGCTGATCAGGGTTATCCGCTCCCCGGGCGGGGTACCAGCGCCTCGTGATCGGATTCCTAGTCGCCGGACTCATCATTGGGGCGCTCGCCCGGCTGATCCTGCCCGGGCGCCAGAAGATCGGCTTCCTAATGACGCTGCTGCTCGGCGTCGTGGGTTCACTGATCGGCGGCACGATCGCCAATGCGCTACAGGCCGGCTCCATCTGGGAGCTCAACTTCGTCGGCTTCGTGAGCGCGGTGGCGGCGTCCGTGGCGCTGCTCGCGATCGGCGAGCGGTCGGGTCTGCTCGAGGGCGATCGCCGGCGCGGGCTGCCGCGCGGCACCTGAGCGCCGCACGGGTCGCCGAATCGTCACGCGGCTGCTGCCGGCGGTAACACCTCTCCTGGCACAATCACGACGTGCGCGGGCGCGCGATCCTGGAGGAGATCCGCGAGCTGCGGATCGGCAGCAATGAGACTTCTGCGGAGATTCGCGAGCTTCGCTCGGAGATGCGCGATCTTCGCTCGGAGATCCGCGACCTCCATTCGGAGAACCGTGACCTGCTCCGCTTCACCAACGAGCTCATTCGTCGCAACGAGGTCGCATTCCGGGACATGACGGGCGTGCTTGGCGCGCTGCGCGAGGGGTCACGGACCGCGGTCGAGGAGACCCGAGCTCAGACCAGGGCGATCTTCCTCCTTATCGACCGCCTCGGGGGTGCGGGCCCGGCGCCGGCCACGTGACGGCGGCTGTGGATGACCTCCTCGCGGTACCGGGTACGGTGCAGTCGTGGCGCTACTAGAGGAGTACAGCTTCGGGCGCATCGTCGTCGACGGGGAGGAGCACACCCGCGACCTGATCGTGCTGCCCGGCCGCGTGGTGCCGAACTGGTGGCGCCGCGAGGGGCACTCGCTCGTGATGGAGGATCTCGACGAGGTCGAGGACGAGCTTCCCGAGCGGCTGATCCTCGGCTGTGGTGCGCATGGTCAGCTGCGCCCCGACCCCGGCGTGATCGAGGCCCTTCGAAAGCGCGGCGTCGAGGTCGAGGCGCTCCATACGGGGGAAGCGGTTCGACGCTACGGCGAGTCGGACGAGCGCCGGACCGCCGCGGCACTCCACCTCACCTGCTGAACCGCCGTGCCGCCGCGGCTGCTCGTGGAGGCGCGGCCCGGCGCCGGAAAGACCACCGCCTTCAGGCGCCTCGCCGAATTGCTCGCCGAGCGCGGGGTAAAGGCCGCGGGATTCACGACCGAGGAGTGGCGCGAGGGGGGCAGGCGCGTCGGCTTCGCGGTCGAGTCGCTCGACGGGAAGCGCGCCACGCTCGCCCACGTGGACCTGCCTGGACCGCCGCGCGTTGGTCGCTACGGCGTGAACCTCGAGGCCTTCGAGGGGATAGCGCTACCGGCGCTCCGGGCGCCGCGCAGCGGTGTCGTCCTGATCGACGAGCTCGGCAAGATGGAGCTGGCCTCCCAACCCTTTCGCGCCGCCGTCGACGAGCTTTTCGAGCGGCCGCTCGCGGTCGCCGCGACCGTGCATACCGCGCGCCATCCGTTCACGGACAGGTTGAAGCGCGACCGCGGCGTTGAGGTCATCAGGCTGAGGGCCGCAAACCGCGACTCCCTGCCGGCGGAGCTCGCCGACCGGCTCGCTTCATGACCGCCGAGCGGCGATACTCGCGTGCATGACCAACTCCGACCTGATCCGCGGCCTATACGGCATCGACTGGGTACACGTCCCGGACCGCGAGCGCGGCCTCGTCGCCAGCACCTCTGCTCTCTCGCCCGACGTCAAGGCGCGCATCTCGCCCGAGGTCGGGGATCGCACCCTGCACGGGGTCGAGGAATTCGCCATCTTCATTCAGGGGCTCGAGGAGGACTTCTCCCAGTTCCGCTACGAGGCCGAGAACGTGGCGGAGCCGGCCCCCGACGAGATCGTGGTGACTGGCCGGATCCACGCTCGGGGGCGGAGGAGCAACATGCCCCTAACCGCTCCGTTCGGGCACGTCTGGAAGCTGCGCAACGGCAAGGCGATCAGCGTCGAAGCACACGTGGGCTAGCGAAGAGGAGGCCAGATGGAAAGCGCAACTGCCAAGGCCCGCACACCGGTCGAGCTGGCCCACGAGGTCTTCGGAACCACCCTGAACCAGCGCGACGCCGACGCGCTCGTCCCCTACTGGCACGAGGACATCGTCGAGGTGTTTCCCACCGGCACCCTCCACGGGCGCGACCAGGTGCGCGAATACTTCGCGCAGACCTTCGCCGCGATCCCCGACTTCCACATCGAGGCCGAGCACATCGCCGGCGACGAGGAGATCGTGTTCGTAAAGTGGCACCTGAGCGGGACCTTCTCCGGGGCCGCCTGGATGGGCATCGACCCCACCGGCTCGAGGATCGAGCTCGACGGGACGGACTGCTTCACCGTCCGCGACGGCCTCGTCGTCCACAACCACATCGTCTACGACCAGCTGGCGTTCGCCCGCCAGATCGGGATGCTGCCGTCGCAGGGCTCAGCGGCCGACCGCGCGATGACGAAGAGCTTCAACCTGAAGACGCGGCTGCGGGAGCGGCTGCGCCGGCCGTAATCGCCCCTATGCTGGAGCGCCAGTGGTGCGACCGGCGCTCCTGCTGGCCGCGATCCTGCTCGTGCTCGCGGCCCCCGCCTCCGCTGCCGCCGGCGGAGCGAGCACGCCTGAGCTGATCGGGCAGGCGGAGCAGTCCGGCAAGATCGGGCCTGCCCGGGCGGATCTATACCTCGCGTACGCGCTTGCCGAACCGCATCGGCTGCCTCGGGCGTACCGGAGCCGTGCGCCGTGGGATGGAACGCTCCCTCTCCTCCACCTGCGCCAGCGCCTGCGCCGCGCACCACGCAGCCCCGAGCGCGTCGCGGCGCGGGCGGCGCTCGCCCCGCCCTCGGGCGGCCCCTCCTGCTCGTCCTCGAGCGGTTCGCTTCCCAACAGCGTCCAGAGCGGCCACTTCTATATCCAGTACGGCACGATCGGCGGCGGCCTCAACATCGGGAGCTACGCCTCGTCGCTGGACGGCGCCTGGGAGAAGGAGACGAACCCGGAGGGCGGGGCCCCGCCCGGCTTCGGGTGGGCTGTGCCGCCGACGAAGAACTCGCCCCCCGGCGGCAAGTACCACGTGCGGATCGATTCGCTCGGTGGCGGGCTCTACGGCTACGTGGACGTGATCGGCACTTATGCCGGGTCAGTGGGAGACAACCCGAACACAGGGTGGAACGAGGGCGATGCCGAGGCGAGCTGCATGGTGCTGAATCGTGACTACAGCGGATTCCCCTCGTCGCCGCAGGCGTCACTGGACTCGACCACGGCGCATGAGTTCAACCACTCCATCCAGTTCGGCTACGGCGCGCTCTCCGGACCCAACCTTCCGGACGACGTCTTCGTCGAGGGGGGTGCGACCTGGATGGAGGACGAGGTCTACGACAGCGCCAACGACAACTACAACTACCTGTGGCCCGTCTTCGGCGACAGCATGGGCGATTACGACAACTCGCCGTATCCCTACTGGATCGCGTTCCGCGGACTCACGGAGCGCTACGGCACCGGGACGTCGGGCGGTGGGGAGCAGGTGATGCAGGACTTCTGGGAGCTCACCAGCAAGAACTCGGCGAGCAACCTGGACGCCATCAACCAGGCGCTGCAGCTGAAGGATGCAGGCACGAGCCTCGCGGCCGCCTACCACGCGTACGCCATTGCCGCCAAGTTCCTGAAGACATGCGGCGGCGGATACGTCCTTCCGTACTGCTTCCAGGAGGCGGCCGGATACCTCGCCAACGCCGGTCCAACAGCGGTGCAGAGCACGATCACGTCCGTGCCCGGGGCGACTTCGGGAAGCGCGTCGATCGAGGACAACTTCGCACTCAACTGGGTGGCTCTGCCGGGTTCCGGCGGGCCGTACGACGTGACCGTCCAGAACACTTCAGGCGGTGGCTCGTTCCGGGCCACGGTCGCGTGCGACACAGGGTCCGCCCTCGCGCTCTTCCCCGCTGGATCGGCACTCGGCGCGGGCGGCTCCGCCACCGTCAGCGGGTTCGACCCCTCGTCCTGCTCGACGCCGGTGGCCGTGATCACGAATCAGACGCAGACCGCCGCCAACCCCACGAGCTCGTCCGCACGCAGCTACCGGGTCAGCGTGGCGGCGAGCGGAGGTGGGGGTGGCGGTGGCGGTGGCTCGACCGCCACGCTCATCGTGACGCGCGCGGGCACCGGATCCGGCACCGTCACTAGCTCACCGGCGGGCATCAAC
This sequence comes from Actinomycetota bacterium, assembly GCA_046728795.1. Classification (GTDB taxonomy): domain Bacteria; phylum Actinomycetota; class Thermoleophilia; order Solirubrobacterales; family Thermoleophilaceae; genus JBKPFJ01. Next base: position 7,578 of record JBKPFJ010000019.1, read on the forward strand.
TGCGGCCCCGACTGTTCCGAGAATTACGCCACGGGCGCGTCGGTCAACCTGACCGCAACGCCCGCGGTCGGCTCTACCTTCGCCGGCTGGAGCGGTGCCTGCACCGGCGTCGGCCCCTGCAGCGTGACCATGGACGCCGCCAAGGCCGTGACGGCGACGTTCAACGTCACGAGTGGCGGCGGCGGTGGTGAGAGCGGCGGCGGTGGCGGCGGCACGACCGGCGGGACTACGGGGACGACGATCCCCCCGCCGCCGGTCCTGATCGACGCGGTAAAGCCTGTTCTCAGCGCCCTCTCGCTCTCGCGCACCGCCTTCCGGGCCGCACGCTCCGGTCCGAGCATCGCGGCCGTCGGCACCCGGGTTCGGTACTTCCTCTCCGAGCTCGCCACTACCTACTTCCGTGTGTACCGCCGTACCGTCGGTGCGCGCGTGGGCGGCCGCTGCGTGCGACGAACAGCCCGATACCGCGACCGTAAGCGCTGCATCCGCTATGTCCGCCTCCGCGGCCGCTTCTCCCACGAGGGCGTAGCCGGTGCAAATGCCTTCCGCTTCCGCGGGAGGCTGGCCGGGCGCCGCCTGCGGCCTGGTCGCTACCGCTTGACAGGCCGGCCCAAGGACGACGCGGGCAACCTCGGTAAGACGCGGCGCGTGCGATTCCGCATCTTGCCGTAGGCCGACTGCCGCGTCGCCGGAAACGGCAAGTCGGTCAGGAGCAGACGGTGCTACTTGAATTCGAAGTCGGCGAGCTGGGTGTTCGAGGTGCCGTCCGCGACTTGAGGACCAGTTGCCGGCGGCCTCTCCAGTTCTTCTCCGTCTTCCAGACGTAGTTGTAACGGTCGTCCGCAGCGCTGTACGAGAGGCTGTTGGCGGTCGTGGACGGCGCCGTCTGCTCGATTAGGTCGACCATGGCCCCGTCGAGCAGACGATGGCCTGGGACTTGGGGTAGTCGGCCGCGAAGATGTCCATGCCCCTGTAGCCGCCCACGCTGAACTTCACCGGGATCGCACTGCCCGCCTTCGCCCCGTTGATGAATGGGCGGTTGTCGACGGGTGCGAAGAAGCCGGTCAACGGCCATGCGACCGCGGTGGTGACATTGGTGGGCGTGTCAGGCGCGCCGGGCGCTGCCTCGGTGTGATCCACGTTGTCCGTAGGGGCTCTATCTCAGCCTCAACGTGGGGTAGGTCCGAAGTCGCGTCGGCCGGCGAGATGGGCGTCGGCCCCGGGCCGGGTCAGCTCGTAGATCGCCAGCCGCTGCCCGCCCGGCGTGCGAAACGCCGTGCAAGGCCCGTGGGGGATCCCGAAGCGGGCCTCGACATCCAGTCCGCGCTCCTCGAGCTCGGCGGTCGTCGCATCGAGGTCGTCGACGCGGTAGACGAGTACTGGGGCGTCGCCCTCCAGATGCTCGGCGAGCAACAGGCGCGGGACGCCCTCCGCCAGCCGAAGCTGCGCCACGCGAGTGTCGAATGCCTCGATCGCGAACACGATCTCGGCGTCCAGGAGCTCCGTGTAGAAGGCCAGGTCGCGCGCCACGTCCCGGCTCGGCATGTAGAGGAAGTCGAGCTGCTTGAAAGCGACGTCGGCCACTCGCGCAGGGTAAGCGGCCGGAGCTAGCGCGAAGCCCGGGCCTCGCGGGCCAGCTTCCGGGCCCTCCGGAGCGGCTCCGGCGTGCGCGCCCTGCGGGTCGCTCGCACGACGACCGTGATGGCGGTGTCGAGATCCGTTCGCCAGCCCGGGTGCACCACGATGGGACGTGCGCCCGCGCGAGTGCGGAGCCAGTGCGCCACCTCACCGGCCCCAACCGACAATGGGCTGGTCGCTCCACGCTCCGGCCCCGGCGGCTGGCCATCCGCGACGAGGGGCCGGTCGGTCACCCCCACGCTCGGCAGATCGAGCACAGCGCCCAGGTGGAGGGCCAGTCCGGCACCCCGCGGATGGTCGCGGCCGCCCGCGTTCACGATCACGACCTCTGGCTCCTCGGGCAGCGCTCGTACCGCGGCGTCGAGCAGCGCGCCCTCGCGCAGGGCGAGCAGGCCGGCCGCATAAGGCCAGCCGGCCTCGCCGCGGACGACAGCGGCGCCTAGCGGCGTCCTGTTCCCACGCATCAGCGCCGCCGCGGCCCAGCCGGGCTCGCCCGCTCGCCCCCGACCGCGCGCGCCGCGCTCAAAGCAGACGAAGCAACCGGCAGTCACGGGCTTGCCCGCGGGCGGCCGCCAGGGCGGCGGTCGCCGAGTGGCGAGCTCGACCTGCAGCGAGAGGAGCTCGTCCTCGGTGCGAGGCCACCCAAAGGCCTCCATGCCGCTAGCGCCGCCGCTGCGCCAGGTTCGCCACGAGCATTGCGACCACCGTGAGCAGGTAGATCTGTCCCGTCAGGGCCTCCAGGATGGCGAAGGTGCGGGCCAGCCGCGATGCGGAGCGGGCGTCCGGGAAGGTTCGAGGTCAGGAGCGCTAAGAGGAGCGTCGCGCCCTGGAGCAGGGAGAGCACGGCTCGGCTCCAATCCCGCTCGGGGAGCGCCAGGGCGGCCACGATTCGCGGTCGCGACGATCAGGAGCAGCGGCCCGTAGCGATGGCGCCCAAGCAGACGCTCCCGGAGCGCGGGCATGGCGCTTCATACTCGACGCCTCAGACGGCCCCGACAGCGGCCTCGAGCAATCCCCGCAGCCGGTGGACGTCCGGGCGCCGGCCGGTGAAGAGCTCGCAGTCGAAGCGCAGGTCGAGACCGGTGCGGTGGACCACGTCGGCCATGAACGCGTCGCAGGTCACGAACCGGCAGCGCGGCAGCGCGAGTGCGAGAGCGAGCAGGTCGACCGCGTCGCTCTTACGCGCCTGGCGCTCGGGGAAGTCGTGCTCGAGCACCCAGGCGAGCCGCCGCTCGTGCCCCCGCTCGGCCGGCCCGGGCTCGTCGGGCAGGCGGAGCCCGCCCGAGAGCTCCCGCAGCAACTCCAGCAGCAGCAGGTCGGGGCGCGCCTGCGACTCGAGCCGGTGGGCCGGTCCCTCAGGCACCGCCACCGCACCACATTCCACGGCGCTCCGAAGCACCGGCTCGAGCTCGCGGAACGCCGGCTTCCGCTTCACCATCCCGCTCAGGTAGTTCTGGTCGAGGTAGAGGAGCGGCGGCTTCACGCCGGGCTCACGAGCACCTCGCGGATGGCGCGGTTCGAGTCCTCGTCGGGCGACTCGCCGATCACGGTCGCCGGCCGGTCGAAGCCGTCAAGCGCCTTGCGGAGCGGGTCGGCGCGCAGCGTGCCCTCGCCGTAGGGCAGGTGCTTCGTCTCGTTGCGGTTGGCGAAGGCGATGTCCGAGAAGTGGATGTGGAACGGCGTTGCGGGCGGGAGCGTGGCGTCCGCCGCCTCGAGCCCCTCGCGAAACGGCTCCACCGAGGTGTAGGCGCCGTCGCTGACGGCATGCAGGTGGGCGAAGTCGAGCACCGGCCGCACCCACGGCAGGCTGGAGGCGATGGCCAGGACGTCATCGAGCGAGCCGAGCTCGTTGACCCGCCCCATCACCTCCATGCCGAATGGGATCGCGCGCTCCTTGGCCTCGAGCCGCTCGCGAAGCTCGCCGAGCTGGTCGATCACCGACGCCACCGCCTGCTCGCGCGAGCGGCCGAAGAAGTACCCGGGGTGCAGCACCACGAGCTCCGCCCCGAGCGCGATGGCCACCCCGGCGGTGTGGTCGAGCATCCCGACGGCCATGCGGTGCTTCTTGTCCTTCTCCGGCCGGCCCACGAAGGCGAACAGCGGCGCGTGGACCGACAGCGCGATGTCCGCCTCCCGCGCGAGCTCGCCGAGCCGCCGGGCGAATTCCCAGTCCATCCAGAAGCCGCCCTCGAAGTCGATCTCGGAGGCCGTGTAGCCGGCGCCCTGGATCATGCGCAGGGCCTCCTCGGGGCTCTCCCGCGAGGGCAGCATCGAGGGGCCGAAGCGGATCTTGCTCACGCGCGCATCGTGGCACGCGCGGACCCTCGGTCAGATCTCGTGCAGCCGCCCGCCGGCCACGCTGAAGCGGTAGCGCTGTGAGTACCCGACCGAGGGAGTGATGAGCAGCCGGAAGCCGATCCTGCCGGTGTCCGGGTTGACGCGCAGGCCGCGGACTCCTCCCTCCCCTGTGAGCGGGCCCCAGAAGAAGCCGCCCCGCTCGCCGACCACGCTCAGTCCGAGCGGCCGCCATGCGCCCGCCCGACGGCGGTAGGCCTGGAGCACCGCCGTCGCGCGGACCCCCTTCGCCTTTATGGCCGTGAGCACCGCGAGCAGGGTCCCGTTGCGCTTGCGCGCGATGCGGCGCGTCTCCGTCGGCCGGACCCGCACCTGCGTCGTCGCCCTGACGAAGGAGACGCTGCCGTCCTTCCCGCTCTCGCAGCGCTGCGCCGCGTGGATCGTCCGCAGGCCGGCAACGGTCCGTGGGGGCACCGTCCAGTTGAACCGAAAGCGCCCGTGGTCCTCGGGTCGGAGCGCGGCGCGGCCGATGGGGACGCGGTGGCGGCCCAGTGTCAGTCTCACGCGCGGGCGGCAAAACTCGTTCTGGATCCAGGCGGACCCACGGATCGTGACCACGTCGCCCCGGTCGACAGTCCCGGGGCTTCCGCTGATCGTCGGGCTCGTGGCGGCGGCCGCGCTCCCTGCGCCTGCGATCGCGAGCAAGCCGCCAAGCACCAAACCGATCCGTCGAGCCATTGCAGGCTCGAACGTACGCCCGACGCCCTCGCTCCGCTAGCCACCCTGGGGTTAGAAAGCCCACACCCTCGGCGGGGAACTTGCCCTACGCTTGCCCTGGTGGCTCAGTGTCCGCTCTCGACGTCCCCGCCGCTTCGCCCAGCGAGCTCAAGGAGCAGCTCGAGGCCCAGCGGCGCGGCATCCCGTTCCTCGTCTACCGCGACGGCGAGGGCGGGCAGCGGATCCTCCCGCTGGCGGTAGCCAGCCGCCGCCTCACGCTCGGCCGGCGGGCGACGAACGACGTCGCGCTGACCTGGGATTCGCACGTCTCCCGGGTCCACGCCGAGCTCGAGCGCGTGGGGCAGGACTGGACGCTTATCGACGAGGGCCTCTCGCGCAACGGCTCGTACGTGAATGGGGAGCGGGTGATCGGCCGGCGGCGTCTCAGCGACGGCGACGCCGTCCGCATCGGTGAGACCATCCTCGTTTACCGAGCGCCGCTCGAGCAGACGGACCCCACGCTCGTGTTCCTCGCCGTGCCGGCACCGCCGGCCCTCTCCCCCATGCAGCGACGCGTGCTCGCGGCCCTCTGCCGCCCCTGCCATGACGCGAGCATCCGCGGCGCGCCCGCCACGAACCAGCAGATCGCCGAGGAGCTGCTGCTGAGCGTCGAGGCCGTGAAGGCCCACCTGCGGGCGCTGTTCGGCAAGTTCGGGGTCGGCGACCTGCCGCACAACCAGAAGCGACTGAAGCTCGTGGCCGAGGCTTTCCGCACCGGGGCCATCTCCCAGCACGACCTCTAGCGGCGCGCCGTCACTCCGGCGGGAACCCGTGCGCGCCCACGAGCCGCACGAAGTGCGCGGGCACGATGCTCGCCCTGCGCTTGAGCCCGACGGGGCCGCGCTCGAACAGGACCACGTCGTCGTGGCCGCCCGGCCCCAGCGGCTGGACGAGCCGCCCGCCCTCTGCGAGCTGCTCGCTCAGCGGCTCCGGAACGCTCGTGAAGGCGGCGGATACGACGATCCCATCGAACGGCGCGCGCTCGGGAACCCCGCCGCTGCCGTCGCCAACCACCACCTCGACGTTCCGGACACCGTGGCGCTCCAGGTTGCTCAGGGCCGTCTCGGCCAGGTCGCCGAAGCGCTCGATGCTCACCACGTCGGCGGCTAGCCGGGCAAGCAGCGCGGTCTGGAAGCCGTGCCCTGTGCCCACCTCGAGCACCCGCTCGTGGCCCTCTAGAGCGAGCGCCGCCAGCATCCGGGCGATCAGCGACGGCTGGGTCGTGACCTGGCCGCGCGGAATCCGGATCGGCTCGTCGTGATAGGCCCGCTCGGCGTGTTCGGCCGGCACGAACTCCGCGCGCGGAACCGCGGCGAGCGCCTCGAGCACCCGCTTGTCGCGGACGCCGTCCGCGCGCGCGAGTCGCGCAAGTTCCTGCGGCCCGGTGGACATCTCCTTCGTCGAAGGGTGGCACCGCCGCCGGAGCGAGCGCCGCTCCGTGGGAAGGATCAGAATGCAGGGGAGCAGAGAGGAGGGGCCATGAAGGACCTAACCATCAGCCTCGAGGACCAGCCCGGCAGGCTTCGCGACCTCGGCGAGGCGACGGGCGCGGCCGGCATCAACATCGAGGGCCTATGCGCGATTACGAGCGGTGGCCGGGCGGAGGTTCACGTCCTCGTCGATGACGAGGCGGGCGCCCGTGAGGCCCTGGGATCGGCCGGGATCGATGTCGACGCCGAGACCGACGTGCTCGTGGTCGAGCTCGAGGACCGGCCCGGAACGCTGGCCGATGTCGCACGCAAACTCGCGGACGCCGGAGTCAACATCGGACTCGCGTACTCGACCTTCGGCGGCGTGAGGCTGGTTCTCGCCGTGGACGACCTCGACAGGGCCCGCTCGGTCGTCTAACGCGCGCTCGTCGGGCCCGGGCCCGGAGACAAATCAGCCGCCCGCCCGATCGTCCACAAGAACAAAGAGACGCGCGCGAAGGTGGTGCGCTGCTGGACGGCCGCGCGGATGCGGAGCGCCGTCCCGGCTGAGCGGAGCCGGCCCGATGCGAGGGCAAAGCCCGGCTCGGGCGGCACGTCCGCCACCAGCTTCGAGCCGCCGCTGCCCTACCCGAGCGCGCACGGGAAGGTCTTCTTCACCGACAACGGCGTCAACTACGTGTGCTCGGGCAGCGCGATCACGGGCACGAACGAGAGCGTGGTCTGGACCGCCGGGCACTGCGTGTACGAGGGGCCGGGCGGCTTCTTCACGAACTTCATGTTCGTGCCTGCCTACCGCGACGGGGCAGCTCCGTACGGGGCGGCTGGGTCACCTCGACCGGGGCGGTGGCGTCCGTCGTCAGCTACGGCTACCAGGGCTTGAAGAACGTCCTCTTCGGCCCGCACCAGGAGACCGAGGCCCAGCAGCTCTACAGCACTGCGCAGTCGCGCTGAGCGCGGACTGTGACGAGCCTCACACAACCGGTCGCCTGACC
>JBKPFJ010000191.1:0-13010 GCA_046728795.1 Actinomycetota bacterium
GCCCAGGCCGGCGCCCGTGAGGCGCGCGCCCAGCGCGCCCGCGCCGAGGGCGGCCTCCACCGCCGCGTCGAGTGCCGGCGTGCTCACCTCGAAGTCGTCCCGCAGGGAGGCGTGAGAGGCGGTGAGCGCAGGGCCGGCGGCGGCCGGCCGGCCCTCTCGTAGGGCAGCGGCCACCTCCAGCACGCGCGCGTTCTCGCTCGAGACGTGGCGCGCACGTCGAAACAGCGGCTCCCCGACCGCGTCGCGGACAGCCCCGAGCCCCCGCTCGTCCGCGTCGCGCAGCGCGCGAACGCCGAGGATCAGCGCCGCGTCGCGGCACTCGCGGCGCCGCTCGGCGTAGATCCCGCTCGTCAGCGAGCGGCGCGTGCCCGTGTCGATCACGAGCAGCTCGAGGCCGGCCCGCTCGAGCCCCAGCGGCAGGTGCTCGGTTTCGAGTGAGCGCGTGTCGAGCAGGAGGGCGTGGCCGGCTCGGCACATGAGCGACGCCATCTGGTCCATCACCCCAGACGGCACGCCTGCGATCTCGTTCTCGCCGCGGCGGGCCAGGCGGGCGAGCTCGGCTCGGTCCGCCGGGCCGCCGTACAGGTCCCGTGCGGCGAGGAGCGCCGCGCACTCGACGGCAGCGCTCGAGGACAGCCCGGCGCCCGCCGGCAGCTCGCTCGCCAGCAGCAGGTCGAGCCCGCCAGGGGAGCCCAGCGCCCAGAGCGGGCCGGCCACGTAGGCGGGCCAGCCCTCCACCGCCCCGGGAGCCACGTCCACCAGCCGCAGCTCGGCCTCCCCGAGCTCGGCGGAACAGGCGCGCAGCAGCCCGTCCCGCCGCCGTGCCGCGGCCACGGTCACCCGCGCCTCGAGCGCCAGCGGGAGGACGAGCCCGTCCTCGTAGTCGGTGTGGTCGCCGATCAGGTTGAGCCGGCCCGGCGCTTCCCACACGCCCTCCGGCGGCCGGCCGAAGCGCTCGCGGAACGCCTCGGCCGGCGTCACTCGCGCACTAGCGGAGCTCTCGGCGGATCTGGCGCACCATGGTGTCGTCGTCCCAGGACGGGTGCTCGATCTCGCCGCGGAGCCGCTCCAGCACCTGGTCGTCCCACTCGTGCGTGCGCAGCAGCAGGAAGCGCAGGGTGACCACGCGCATGTAGGCCTCCGTCTCGGTGCCCTTCCCCACGAGGTCGGCCTCGCGCAGCATGGCCACGACCGGCTCGTACTCCTCGTGGAACCACGCCTCCGCAACCTGCTCGCGGGTGAGGAACTCCCTGCGCGCGTGCATCAGGCGGTAGCCCCAGGCCTCGACGCCCTCGGCAAGGCCGGCGTAGCGCCACTCGTCGGATAGCTGGATCCGGCCGCGCGCCTCCTCGGGCAGTGGCACCCGCTCGAAGAAGAGCCGCTCGTGCGACTTGAGCGGGAGATCCTTGAGCCGGATCTCCTTTCCCGCGCCGACCGCCGTGAGCACCTCGGTCACGTAGGCGTCGATCGTGTCCCAGCCGAATGCCCGGGCCACCGACACGCGGTGATGGCCGTCCTTCACGAAGTGCAGCTCGCCGATCCGGTAGACGTCGATCGGCGGCATCGCCGCACCGCGCCGCTGCGCGGCGGCGATCCGTTCCCAGCGGGTCCGCACGCGGCTCGAGGTGGGCCGGAAGCGGCGGTCGAACTCCCGCCCTCGATCGACCGTCCCCACGATCGACTCGAGTGGGATGGTCTGCAGGCCGAGGCGACGCTCACCCCGCCGGCCGAGCGCCGAGACCACCTCCTCGAAGGGGAGGATCACGTTCACGTCGCCCGGCTCGCCCCTCAGTCGGTGGGCGATCCTCGACGCCGCGGTCCGGCGGCGCGCCCGGCCGAAGTCGAACTGTGCGTCGGTCTGAGGGAAACCTGTGTCGCGGGCCATGAAAAGCTCCGTTCTATGGATGCCCCGCCGCTCGACGTCGCAATCGTTGGCGCGGGGCACAACGGACTCGTGTGTGCAGCGTACCTAGCGCGGGCGGGGCTCTCGGTCGAGTGCTTCGAGCGCCGCGAGATCGCCGGCGGGGCCTGCGTGACGGAGGAGCTCTGGCCCGGCGTTCGCGCCTCGCCGGGGGCCTACACGCTCTCGCTGCTGCGGCCCGAGATCGCGCGCGAGCTCGAGCTCGCGCGCCACGGACTGCAGGTCGAGGTGCACGAGCCCTACCTCTTCGCCCCGATGCGCGACGGCCGGCGGGTCGTCACCTGGTCCGACCGGGCACGCACGCACGCGCAGATAGCCGCCGACTGGACCGTCGCGGACGCGGACGCCTACAGCGAGCGCTCCCGTCGCTGGGAGGCGGCCGCCGCGCGCGCTCGGCCCCTGATGCTGGAGCCGCCGGATCGCGGGCGCTGGCTGGAGGCCGTGGGCCGCGAGCTGCTCGACGGCTCGATCGCGGACGACCTCGCGGCGATCCCCAGCGACCCGGTGCGTGTGCCCTTCGCCGTACAGGGGCTGATCGGCTCGCTGGCGGGGCCGGAGGACCCCGGCACCGCCTTCGTCGCCTTCTACCACGACCTCGGGGAGGCCGCCGGCGTCCCAGGTGCATGGGGCTACGTCCGCGGCGGCATGGGGTCCGTGACCGCGGCGCTCCGCTCCTCGGCCGAGGCCGCGGGCGCCAGGGTCCGGCTGAGCGCTCCGGTGGATCACGTCCTCGTCGAGGATGGCCGCGCCGCAGGGGTGGTTCTCGACGACGGCTCCGAGTTGCGCGCCCGCGCCGTCGCCTCGAACGCCGACCCGCTCCGCACGGCGCGGCTCACGGGCGTCGAGCCACGGCCAGGCTGGCGCCAGGCGGGTCCCGTAGTGAAGGTGATGCTGCTCCTCGACGGGCTGCCGGACTTCCCCGCGTGGCCGGGCGAGGAGCCGTGGCGCGGGGCGATCGACATTGGCTACTCGCTGGCCGACCTGAGCGCCGCCGCCGAGGACGCCCGCGCCGGCCGGCCGGCCGCGCGACCCTGGATCGAGGCGGCCTGCCAGACCGCCACCGACGCCACGCTGGCGCCCGACGGCCGCCACGTGCTCTCGATGTTCTGCCAGTGCTTCCCGCCCGGCGCCGACCCGGACGCGGCCGCCGATGCCGCCGTGGCGCGGTTCGCCGAAGCGTGCCCCTCGCTCCCCGATCGGATCCTCGAGCGGCTTGCGCTCGGTCCGCGCGAGCTCGAGGCGCGCTTCGGCATCACCGGCGGGCACATCTTCCACGGTGAGATGCTCCCTGGGCAGATCCTCGAGGAGCGGCCCGGGCCACGGCGCTTCGGGGGCATCGAGGGCCTCTATCTCGCCGGCTCCGGGAGCCACCCGGGCGGCGCGGTGACGGGCGCCCCGGGCCGGCTCGCGGCGCGCGCGATCGCCGAGGACCTGGCCCGATGATCTCCGCGCGCGACGGCTACGAGATCTCCACGGACCCAGCGCGTCTCGACCTGGATGCGATCCACGCCTTCCTGGTCGAGGCCTACTGGAGCCCCGGCATCCCCCGAACGACCATGGAGAGGGCGTTCGAGAACTCGCTCGTCTTCGGGCTGTACGCGCCGGACGGGGCCCAGGCGGGGTTCGCCCGCGTGGTCACCGACAAGGCCGTGCACGCCGACTTGGCGGACGTCTTCGTGCTCCCGGAGCATCGCGGCAGGGGCCTCGGCGTGTGGCTCGTCGACGTCGTGCTCGCCCACCCCGACCTTGAGGGCGTGAGGCGCTTCTCGCTCGGCACCTGGGACGCCCACGAGCTGTACGCACGCTTCGGCTTCCGCCCGCTCGAGGACCCGAGCATCCACATGGCGATCGAGCGGGACCCGAAGGAGCTCTGGAGGGAGTGAGCCGGGTGTTCGTCACCCGCCGAATTCCGGGGCCCGCCCTAACACGAGTCGACGCGGAGGTCTGGGCCGGGCCGGGCGCCGTGCCGCAGGAGACGCTCCGCGCACGGGCACGCGAGGCGGAGGGGCTCCTGGCGATGCTCACCGATCGCGTCGACGCCGAGGTGATCCACGGCGCGCCGTCCCTGCGCGCGCTCTCGAACTACGCCGTCGGCGTCGACAACATCGACCTCGACGCGGCCACAGCCCGGGGCATCCCTGTGGGCCACACGCCGGACGTCCTGACGGAGACGACGGGCGACCTGGCCCTGGCGCTGATGCTCGGCATCGCCCGCAGGCTGGTGGAGGGGGACCGCGCGGTGCGGGCCGGCGAGTGGCGGGCCTGGGAGCCCGAGTTCCTGCTCGGACGGGACCTCCACGGAAGTACCGTCGGCATCATCGGGATGGGGCGCATCGGTCGCGCCGTGGCCCGCCGCGTCGAGGGCTTCGGCTGCACGGTGCTCGCCTCCAGGCCGACCCCGCTCGCGGCGCTCCTGGAGCGCTCGGACTTCGTGACCCTCCATGCGCCGCTCACCCCTGAGACGCGCGGCATGATCGGCGACGCAGCGCTCGACCGGATGAAACCCACCGCCTACCTCGTCAATACCGCACGCGGCGCGCTGGTCGACCAGGACGCCCTCGGCCGCGCGCTGCGCTTCGGCCGCATCGCAGGTGCGGCCCTCGACGTCTTCGACCCCGAGCCGCTCCCTTCCGACCACCCGCTACTCGACGCGCCCAACCTGCTCGTGCTCCCGCACGTGGGCTCGGCGACCGTGGCAACCCGGGAGGCGATGGCCGAGATGGCCGTGGACAACCTGCTCGCGGGCCTGGCCGGGGAGCGGATGCCCAACTGCGCGAACCCGGAGGTGTACGAGGGCTGATCCGTAGGGCGGCTCAGCCGCCGCAGTCCGGCGGGAAGGCCGCGGCCAGGCGAGCAGCGATGAGGTCTCGCTCGTCGGCGGCCAGCTCTCCCGCCCGGTGCGCGAGCCGGGCCACACGCTTGGGTCCGTCCACCAGCACGCCGCGCGGCTCGAGGCGCCGGATCAACGGCAGGCCGTCCGCCCGCGGGAGGCAGAGGGCACCCCGCAGATCGATCTCAGGCGCGACTCGGGCGACCGCCTCCAGCTGAGCCGCCATCCCCTCGAGCAGGTTCGAGCGATCCCTTCCGGCCACCATGAGGCGAGCGCCGGCTCCGGCGCCCCGCCCTCGACGCGCACGCCAAGCAGCTTCGAGTCGATCACCCGTGACCCCGCCCGGCCCGACGGCGAGATGGTCGATGTTCGCACGCGCCCCCGCGATGCGCCGATCGTGAACCAGCACGACATGGCCGCCGGACAGGAGGGTCTCGAGCCTCGCCGCGGTGCGGCGCTCGCCCTCGCCGCCCCGCTTCCAGGTCGTCGCGTGTGACGGCGGCGACGTCAGGGCGGGAACGAGCTCTCCGACGTGCGGATGGCGCTCCCAGACACGCGCCTCCCGCGCCGCTCGCCGGCGCTCGTACTCCCGGTGCGGGCTCTCGCCGGGCCGGTCCTCGCTCCACATAACACCCAGCATCGGCAGCCGGAGCCCGGGACTGAAGGGAGCGTCACGGGCCGGGGCCGAAGGGCCGCGCGATTGGGCCGGTCGCCTATTCCCCGAGGACCTTGATGACCATCCGCTTCGAGCGCCGCCCGTCGAACTCGCAGTAGAAGACCTGCTGCCAGGGGCCGAGGTCGAGGCGCCCGTCCGTCACGGGCAGGATCACCTGGTGGTGGACGAGCAGGTTCTTCAGATGGGCGTCGCCGTTGTCCTCACCGCCGCGGTGGTGGCGGTAGTCGCCGGGGTCGGGCGAGAGCGCCTCGGCGACCGAGTTCGCCGGGGCCTTCCAGCTCGGCGGCGCGACCTTGTCGAGCCATTCGATCGTGTCCTCGTGGAGGCCGGGCTCATCGTCGTTCACCCACACCCCCGCCGTGATGTGCATCGCGGAGACGAGGGCGAGGCCCTCCGAGATCCCGGCGTCGTCGACCGCCGCCTGGACCTCCTCCGTGATGCGGATGAGCTCGCGGCGCTCGGCTGTGTTGAAGGTCTTGTAGACGGTGTGCGCTTTCATGCCGCCATCTTCGCCGCCGCGCGCAAAAGGCGCTTGCCAGAGCCAAATCCCGCTTGCTAGAGCGGCATACGGGGATCGGACATCTACCGCGCGAACGTCATTCAGCGACACTCGACGCCCACGGAGCCGTCGTTTCATACCCACGCCGTACCCACGACGACTCGGCTACCCGCCGCTCGTGGAGATGGACGACCAGCAGGCCGCGAGTTCCGTGAGGCTCTTCTCGACGCCGAGAGCTTCGAGGACCTGCCGAGGAAGTGGCAGGCGGCGATCCTCGACGCAGACGCCTTCGGACGGCTGTACGTGTCGCGGGTCGAGCTGCGCAGCTTCGAGGCCGACGGGGCCTGACGAATGAGCAAACCGTCCGCATGGAGACGAACGCGGGTTTCGCCGTCGAGCGTCTGCCCGCCGCCCTACGGATCCTCTGAGGGCAAGTGGAGCGCGTGTGGCCGCCGGCGAGGCCGACCTGCGTTGCGTAAGACCCTCGTTCCCACTGTCGCGTCAGGCATGGGTGCCTGGGTACCCGGGCGAGTAGTACACGGCCTCTAGGGCATTCGGTTTGCCCGGCCGGGTACGAGCAGGACGCGGGAACATGCGCCTAGCCCAGAGGGATGGGTCGTATGGGCTCGCGTCCCGCCCTGCGCATCCGCCGGCGTTGGCGTCCGCCGTGGGCGGTCGGTTAGCCTACGGCCATGGTTCGTCACGAACGGGGGGAGGAGGAGGTCGAGCGCCTAACGCAGCCCGACCACCTCGAGTCTGTCGAGAGCGGCGACCCGGATCGGAGCCACAGCGTTCGTGCAGAGGTTTCGAACGCGATGGTCGGGCTCAAGAAGGAGTTCTACGGCAAGGGCCCCACGAAGGCGAAGACGTTCCTGAACGACAACTATGTCTTCTGCGTGATGGAGGGCGGCCTGACGCGGAACGAGGAGACACTGATCGGACGCGGCCACGAGGATCTCGTTCGCAACTACCGTCTTCGCTTCCAGGAAGCGATGGAAGGCCCGACGATAGAGGCGGTTCAGCGGATCACCGGCCGCAAGGTGATCGGGTATCACAGCCAGATCGTCTTCGATCCGGAGCGGGCCTTCGAGATCTTCGTGCTCGACCGCCCTATCGACGGTTCCGGCTAGGCCCAGACTGTTCAAGGACTATTGGCTGGCGAGTCCTTGCCGCCGGTCGCCACTGCACGGGCCCTGGCCTCAGACCGCCGGCGTGTAAAAGTGCCCGCCGCAGAGCCCCCAGACGCCCCGCCCGGCATCGCGGGCGCCGGCCTGTATCCGCCGGAACGAGCGATAGAGCCGGAATCTCTTCCGGAGACGTAGACCTTCGCCCACCCGCGCTTTAGCTGGATGCCCTAGAGCAGGCGCCCGTCGCGGCGCTTCGCGTAGGCGAGCAGGCGGCCGTAGCGGTCGCACAGGCTCTGGGTCGGGTCGGTCACCAGCTTGACCCGGGCTCCTCTGCCCCCCTTGGTGTCGAGTAGCCCATCGCCATCCGTGACCACGGGGTCCCTGAAGCTGATATCGAGCATCGAGCTCGTCGCCTCCTTGCCGCCGCACTCGATCGGCGTGCCGGGCTTTTTGGTCTCCGGCGTGTCGATCCCGATGAGCCTCACCGTGTAGCGGCTGCGACGGGTGGGCTCGAGGGGGCAGATGCGGATCGTGTCCCCGTCGATCACCTTCGTAATCCGCGCCCGGATGGTCTGCGCTCGCTCTCTCGGCGGCGCGGGAGCGGGACCGCTGTCTGGCAAGGAGCGGCCGTAGCAGCGGGCACGGCAACGAACTCACAGGCGATGCCATCGCCCTTGCCGAACGCCGTAGTGCGACTTCATTGGGCGATCATCCCCTCGTGGACCTCGGTCTGAACGGCAAGGCCTGCGTCGTGACGGGCGGGACACGCGGGATCGGCGCCGCCACCGCCACGCTGCTGGAGGCCGAGGGCGCCAGCGTCCTGCGCGTGGCGCGAAGCGGCGGCGATCTCGACCTGGACGTGACCGCTCCGGACGCGGGCGAGCGACTGCTGGCCGCGCTCGACGCCCCGCCCTGGGCGCTCGTGAATGGCGCCGGCCACAGCCTCGCCCGGGGCCTCGAGGCTCCCGACGACGCCTGGCAGGAGCAGTGGGAGCTGCACGTGATGGGCCCCATGCGCCTGATGCGCGCGCTCGCGCCCGGTATGGCCGAGGCGGGCGGCGGGCGGGTCGTGAACGTCTGCTCGTCGTCGGGCAAGCGGCCGTCGGGCTCGCTCGACGCGTCCTATTCCGTGACCAAGGCGGCGCAGCTGTCGCTGTCGCGCGTCTTCGCCGACGGCTGGGCGGCGAGGGGCGTTCTCGTGAACGCGGTCACGCCCGGCCCCGTCGAGGGCGAGGTCTGGTTCGGCGAGGGCGGCCTCGCCGATCAGCAGGCCGCGGCAAAGGGCATCTCGCGCGACGAGGTGCTCGAGGCCACCCGCGGACGCATTCCGGTCGGCCGCTTCGGCAGGCCGGAGGAGATAGCCGCGGTGATCGCGTTCCTCTGCTCCGAGCGCGCGTCGAACGTCACCGGCGCCGCCTGGTCCGCGGACGGCGGCTCCGTGCCGATCATCCTTTAGCTCCCGCAGCGGGATAGCCTGCCCGCCTCGATGCGCGTCCTGATGGCGCTGCTCTTCTTCCCGCGCGGCGGCTCGGCGCAGGTCGCGCGCTACCTGGCGCGCTCGCTGCCGGCGGCCGGTTGGGAGGCCACGATCGCGTGCGGCTCGCTCGGCCCGCCCGGCGAGCAGTCGAGCGCCGAGACCTTCTACGAGGGGCTGGACGTGCGGCCGCTCGACTACACGGGCTCGGCCTCGCTCGACGACGACCCGCCGTTCCAGCCCTCCTACGAGGACCGGCCGGGCGCGCCGGACGTCGTCTTCGCCAAAGTGCCCGACGGCGCCCACGAGCGGCTCGTGCAGACCTGGGAGCGCCAGCTCGGCGCGGCGGGCGCCGCCGACGCGGACGTGCTCCACGTGAACCACCTCCCGCCGATCAACGAGGCCGCCGAGCGGCGCTTCGCGGCGGTCCCGCGCGTCGGCCACCTCCATGGGACCGAGCTGTTGATGCTCCGGGAGATCGACGAAGGCCCGCCGCCCGGCTGGGAGCACGCCGGCGCCTGGGCCGAGCGAATGCGGCGCTGGGCGGGCGGCTGCGAGCGCCTGTTCGTGCTGTCCCCGGACGCGGTGCGTCGCGTTCCGGACCTGCTCGGGGTGGAGCAGGACCGCGTCGTCTGGGCGCCAAACGGCTTCGACCCGCAGGGCTTCGACCGCCGCCCCGCAGAGGATCGCCTCGCCCATTGGCGGCGCTGGCTGGTGGAGGAGCCGCGGGGCTGGGACGAGACCGGCGCCCCGGGCAGCGTGCGCTATACGGACGAGCAGCTCGAGCCCTTCTGGGGCGGCGGGCCGGTGCTCATCTACGTGGGGCGCTTCACCGAGGTGAAGCGCATCCCGCTCCTCATCCGCGCACACGCGCGGGCAAGAGAGCGCTTCGAGCGGCCGGCCCCCCTCGTGCTGCTCGGCGGGTTCCCCGGCGAGTGGGAGGGGGAGCACCCGTTGACGGTGGCGCGCGAGACCGGCGACTCGGACGTGTTCCTCGCCGGCTGGCGGGGACACGACGATCTGCCGGCCGGCCTGAACGCCGCCGACGTGCTCGTGCTCCCGTCCGTGCGCGAGCAGTTCGGGCAGGTGCTGGTCGAGGCGATGGCATGCGGCCTGCCGGTGATCGCGGTGGACGCCCACGGCCCGGCCGAGATCGTCGCGCCAGGCGAGACGGGCTGGCTCGTCCCGGCCGACGACGAGGCGGCCATGGCCGAGGCGCTCGTCGAGGGGGTGAACGGGGAGGCGGAGCGCCGCAGGCGGGGCGCGGCCGCCTATGAGGCGGCCCGCGCGCGGTACTCCTGGCCGGCGCTCGCCGAAGACGTCGCCCGCGTGTACGAGGATGTGCGCTCTCGCCGATGAGTGCCGTCCCCTACACGATCCGCCGCTCGGAGCGCGCTCGCCACGCGCGCATCCTGGTCTCCCCGGAGGGGGTCGAGGTCGTGGTGCCGCGCCGCTTCGCCCTGCGCGAGGTCGATCCCTTCGTCGAGGAGAAGCGGCCCTGGATCGAGCGCACCCTGCGCCGCATGCAGGAGTCAGAGGCGGAGCTGCCCCCGGCCCGGCTCGTCGACCGCGGCGAGGTGCCCTACCTCGGCGAGCGCCTGGAGCTGCGGGTGAGCGTCGAGCCTGGTCGGGTGCGCCCGCACGTGGCCCGGCGCCGGGACACGCTGCACGCGAGGGTGGCCAGGCCGACCGGGCTGCGGGAGACGCTCGAGCGCTGGTATCGCCGCCGAGCCCGGATGGAGGTGACCCCCCGCCTCGACGCCGCGGCCGCCCGCGCCGGGGTCGGCTACCGGAGCCTCTCCATCCGGGGGCAGCGCACGCGCTGGGCGAGCTGCTCCTCGCGAGGCGCGATGAGCTTCAACTGGCGACTGCTGCTGGCACCCGCGGCGATCCTCGACTACGTGGTCGAGCACGAGGTGGCGCATCTCGAGGTGCAGGACCACTCGCCGCGCTTCTGGGACCTGCTCGCCTCACGCTGCCCCGACTGGCGCGACCACGAGCGTTGGCTGCGCCGCCACGGGCACGCGCTACGACTCCCAGCGGAAGTTCCGCACGGCTAGCACGATCCCCGCCGCCGCCCAGGCGGCCACGACGGCCGCGGCGCCCAGCGTGTCCACGCTCGACCCGACGATCGCGGCGGACAACCCGTCGATCACGTGCTTCAGCGGCAGCACCTCCGCGATCGCCTTGAGCGCCGCCGGCAGGTCGTCGCTCGAGTAGAACGTCCCGGAGATGAAGATCACGGGCAGGAAGACCGCGTTCACGTAGGCGGGGGCGGAGTCGAAGTTCGGGATCGCGTTGGCGAACGCCACTCCGAGCGCGCCGAAGCAGACCACGCCGAGGAGCGTGAACCCCACGAGCAGCAGCCAGTCGGCCGGCCAGCGGACGTCGTAGGCCAGGTGGCCGATCAGCACCACGAGGCCAACCTGCACGCAGGCGTTGGTCACCGAATTGGCGAGCAGCCCGCCGAGGAGCGACGGGACGGGCATCGGCGTCCCGCGCACGCGCTTGAGGATCCCCTGCTCGCGGCGGAAGGTGATGTTGAACGCGAGCGCGTTGAAGGTAGTGGCCATCACGCCCATCCCGGCGATGCCCGGGATCAGCACGTCGAGCTCCTCCGAGTCGCCGGCGAACACGCTCGCCACCAGCACGAGTAGGAGCAGCGGCAGCAGGAAGCTGAAGAACGCCGCGCTCGGGCTGCGCCAGAACATCTTGCGCTCGAGGCGGAACTGCTCCCAGGCCAGGGCCAGCGCGCTCACTCCGCCGTCAGCTCCAGGTAGATCTCCTCGAGCGTCGGGCGCGTCACCTCGAGCCCCTCGAGGCGCTCGCCCCGCGCGAGCGCATCCCGGGTGAGGCGCGCGAGCAGCTCGGTAGGGTCGTCCGTACGGTGCTCGACGCGGCGGCCCTCCGAGAGGTACGAGACGCGGTAGTGGCTCGGACCGGCGCCGAGCTCCGACGGCGGCCCCTCGGCCACCATTCGACCCTCCTTGACGATCGCCACCCGGTCGGCGAGCGCCTGGGCCTCGTCCAGGTAGTGGGTCGTCAGCAGCACGGTCTTGCCGAGCTCCTTCAGCGCACGTACGGCGTTCCAGGCCGTTCTCCGCGCAGCGGGATCGAAGCCGGTGGTGGGCTCGTCGAGGAACACGAGCTCCGGGTCGCCCACCAGCGCGAGGGCAAGGTCGAGCCGGCGGCGCTGGCCGCCCGAGAGCCGGTTCGCGCGGGCGTCGGCCTTCTCCCCGAGTCCGACGAGGGCGATCGTCTCGTCTATGTCGCGCGGGCGCGGGTAGGACTTTGCGAAGTGCTCCACGGACTCGCGGACCGTGAGGAGCGGGTAGAAGCCCGAGCTCTGGAGCACGATCCCTACGCGCTCCTGCAGGCCTCGATCGCGCTCCTCGGGGTCGTGGCCGAGCACCCGCACGCTGCCGCCGGATCGCTCGCGGTAGCCCTCGAGGATCTCGACCGTGGTCGTCTTGCCGGCGCCGTTCGGGCCCAGCAGGCCGAAGACCTCGCCCCGCTCGACGCCGAAGGAGAGGCCCCGCACGGCCTCGACGGACCCGTAGTGCTTCCTGAGGTCCGAGACCTCGATCGCGACGTCCGCCACGGCCCGGACTATGGCAATTCGCTCTCGAGCCTCCGCACCCGGCGCGCGATCTCGTCACGGATCTGACGAACGTCCTCCAGCGGCAGCCCCTTTGGGTCCGGCAGGTCCCAGTCCACGTAGCGCCTGCCGGGTATGTAGGGGCACTGGTCGCCGCAGCCCATGGTCACGACCACGTCCGCCCACTCGGCGAGCTCGGTGGTCAGCTTCTGCGGTCGCGCGTTCGACAGGTCCACGCCGACCTCGGCCATCGCTCGGGCGACCTCCGGATGCACGCGTTCGGCGGGCGTGGTGCCGGCCGACTCGGCCGCGTGCGGAGGACCGAGCATGGCCTTCGCCATCTGCGAGCGCCCGGCGTTATGCAGGCAGACGAACAGTACGTTGGCCATCGCTGCGGACCGTCTGGTAGGCCAGGGCGCCTACGGCCGCGCCCGCGAGCGGCCCGGCGAAATAGATCCATAGGTCCGACCAGGTGCCCGACGCGAGGGCGGGGCCGAACGACCGGGCCGGGTTCATCGAGGCGCCGGTGACCGCTCCCCCAAACAAGGCGTCGAGCCCGACCGTCCCTCCGATGGCGATCGCGGCGCCCGCACCGACGGCGCGGGTATCCGTCGCCACGGCCATGACTACGAACATCAGGAACGCGGTCATGACCACCTCGTACGCGAGGGCGCTACCCGTCCCGACAGCCGGCAGGGTCGCACCCAGGTTCGCGGGCTGGTCCGGCCACACCGCGAGCAGGAGCAGAGCTCCGAGCGCGGCGCCGGCGAGCTGGGCGGCGACGTACGCGGCGGCGTCACGGGCGGGAAAGTGTCGCGTGAGGGTAAAGGCAATAGTGATCGCCGGGTTGATGTGCGCGCCCGAAAGGTGGCCGGTCGCGTACAC
>JBKPFJ010000139.1:0-4537 GCA_046728795.1 Actinomycetota bacterium
GATCCGCAGCAGCTCCTCGGGCAGCGAGGCCTCGAGGTCGGCGGCGACGCGCAGCGCGACCTGCGCCCGGCCGAGGAACATCGCCCCGTAGATCGCGAAGTGGCGGTCGTGCGCGTGGTAGAGCGCGTAGAACCCGACCCGCCCCTCGCGCGCGACGTACTTCTCGTTGACCTCGATCGCGCGCAGGTTCGACTCGAGCGTGCTCTTGTAGTCGCCGCACAGCACGTCGATGTGCGTCGGCATGTGCACGAGGTGGCCGGCGTCAGGGACGAGCGAGCGCAGCTCATCGGCGACCGGCAACGCCCGCTCGGGGAACGGCGACATCTCCATCAGGTGCACGTAGAGGTGCACGAGTCCGGGGTGCGTGCGGCCGCCGGGTTGGTCGAGCGCGCGCTCGAGCACCTGCTTGGCCTCGAGCGTCGCCGCGCCCTCGGACGGCAGGCCCGTGTAGCGATCCCACAGCGCCCACGGCGTGAGGTTCATGAGCGCGTCGGCGAATAGCGCCGCGACATCGAGTTCGTCGGGATGCGCGCGGTACACGTCGCGCATCACCTCGGCGTAGTCGGCGTTCCACGCGACGAGGTCGGCCGACGGGTCGTTGACCTGGTAGCGGCTCCCGAGCGCCTCGACGAGCGCGCGCTCGACCGGTGCGGCGCGGTCCGCGCACGCGCGCGCCACAGCGACCTCGTTGCACGCCTTCTCGAGCGACGCCGCGAGGTCGACCGGGTCGAAGGCCTCCCACTGCTTGTTGTAGTTCGGCCCGATCGCGTAGGCGATCCCCCAGTGGGCAAGCGCGAAGCCGGGGTCGTGCTCGACAGCGCGCTCGAAGCACCGGATCGCCTCCTCGTGGTGGAACGCGTAGGACCACACCAGTCCGCGGTCGAACCACGTCTGGGCGCTCGTCGAGGCAGTCGACGTCCCGCGCGTGTAGGTGCCGAGATCGAAGTAGGGCTCCATCGCTGCGTCTCCCGTCCTGGACTCTCCCATGTTTCTACAGTCCCTAGCGCCGAGTTCGAGCGAGCCGTGGCCACCAGGGGCGCGCAGGTGGCCAACGGCACGCGATCGCCCCCCGGTGGCGCCACTCCCGCGACATCGCGATCCCCATCGACGCCGCGTTCGTCGGCGATCCGCTGCTCCGGACGCCCGCGCTCAACTCGAGGAGCCTTGGCGCTGAGCAGTTCGGCAGGAATGTCGGCACGGCCTTATCAGGCTCGCTCTTGTCGGCACGCGAGCGTCTCCGCCTGACGCCGCGGACTCGTGCGACGGACGAGCAGCGACAGCCCGCGGCGACTCCTGGCGTGCTCACGCATCCCAGTTGAGCTAGAGCGCTGGGTGCCGGTCCACGCCAGCTCAAACGTGACCCGGACCGCGGCGATGGATGTCCGACGCCTTGGCATGCGAGTGCCACGGCGCACGACTCCGCATTGCCCATATAAATACCGCGGCGTGACTGCCTACGACACATCGGAGTGGAGCGACCTCTTCGTCGCCTCTGCTGTTGCATCCGCAGCCCTCGCTGGCCTCGTCTTCGTCGCAATCTCAATCAACGTCGAGCGCATCATCAAGGTGCCCGGGCTGCCCGAGCGCGCGCTTGAGACTGTGCTGCTTCTCCTCGCGGTCGTGCTCGTCTCGCTCATCGGTCTCATCCCAGGCCAGGGCAAGGGTCGCGCTGGGTAGCGAGCTGCTCGTCGTGTCAATCATCTTCGCCGGCGTGATCGGGGCACTCTCGACAAAGAGCCTGCCGGAGGGCTCAGAGCCGGCGTCCTGGTTGCTCGGGCGGCTCATCTTGCGGGCTGCTGACATTGTGCCGCTCGTCCTGGGCGGGGCGAGCCTCATCGCCGAGGTTGGCGGCGGGCTTTATGGACGATCGCCGGCATTCTGTTCGCGACCGCGGGCGCCATCGCGAACGCGTGGGTCCTGCAGATCGAGATCCCCCGTTAGCAGCCGCCCGAGCGACCTCGGCGCTTGTATGGCGAGGGAAGGCCTTTATTACTGGCCTGCATCTCGCTGCCTTTCGGCCGTCGTCTCCGAGTTGCTGTCCAGCAAGACCCGCCCGCCGAGAAGCAGGGCTCCCGCTCCTAGTCCATGGCGAGAGCTCGCCGGGCGCATGCGGGGACGCTCGTTCCCCCGTCCGTAGCGGCGCTCCCGGTGAGTGGTGCCCTAGGCCACCTCGAAGTCGTATCGCGATGCGATCTGCCCGATCTCCTCCTGGGTGGGAGTTCCGCTGGCAAGCGCGGCGGCTAGATCGCGCATGTAGTTCTCCCAGCCAGCCGGCGTGTTGAAGTTCAGGAACCTAACCGGAGTATCGCTCGGGTTGCTGAAGGTGTGGACAACGCCCGGCGGCACGCACACAAAGCTGCCGGGCTCCAACTCGAGCGTCTCATCACCGAGACGCATCGTCAGCCTGCCGTCGAGGACGTAAAACATGTCGTGGAGCCGGCGATGCCGATGGGGCGGCGGGCCGGGGAAACCCGGTTCGATCACGACTTCCCCGAGATAGAACGAGTCGTGGGTCTCCTCGCCGGTCACCTTGATCGTCACCGTGGTCGGCCCGCCGATCTCTTCGCCCTCACCAGGTCGGTGTACCGTCGCCTCCATCTAGCTCCCTCCCTAGGACGCGTTCGCGATGGTCGCGAGTATCGCGCAGACCGGGCCGCCTCAAGAGCGCCACTTCCCATGCACAGCGAGGACCTGGTCCAGCGAGGTCCAGACGCCTGCCTGGGACGATTACGAGGCGTCTTTCCGGAGAGACTCACGACTTTCGCATCCCCAGGCCAGGGAGGAGTCCGCGATTCGGTCCCGGAGTTCGACGAGGCCCGGGACCCCGCGGGCGAGGTGAGCGATGCGACGCTACTCCGAGTTGAAACGAGACGAGGCGATCGTGGACCAGCGAACGTGGAAGACGCGATCCGCGTAGTCGAGGACAACGTCGAGGCGACCGAGGCCTGGAACGGCCCACTGTTCGAGATCTGGCTCGAATACCGCGATCTGGTCGCCGAGAGCCTGCGCCCGCACAGCGAGAGCGCCCTCGCGGCCAATCCGCCGCACGAGGGCGACCGGGTGCTCGACATCGGCGCTCCGGCTGGCCGGCCTCGTCGGTGCCGATGGCCATGCCCATGGGGCGATGTCGCCGAGCGGATGATCGAGACCGCGATCGAGGAGGCAACCGAGGCGGGTATAGACAACGTCAGCTACGCCACCTGCGACGTCGAGGTGACGAGGTTCGACCAGACCCTCGACTACGCGTTCTCGAGATTCAGGACGATGTTCTTCGCCAACCCGGTGGCTGCGCTTCGCAACGTCCGCGGGGCACTCGAGCCCCGCGGGCTGCTGAACATGGTCGTCTGGCGGCGAAAGCTCGACAACGAGTTCATGCACCGCGCCGAGCTCGTCGTCGCCGAGTACCTCGAGGAGTACGACGTGCCGCGATGCGGCCCAGGGCCGTTCTCGATAGCGAACGCCGACACGGTCTCGGATGTGCTCAAGCACGCCGGTTTCGAGGAGATCGGGCTCGCCCGCCAGGACCTGCCGTACAAGATCGGTAACGACCTCGACCATGCGGTCGCGTTCAACATGGCGCTCGGCCCCGCCGCCGAGGTGTTGCGGATGTGGGGCGACCGTGTCGACGACGTGCGGCCGAAGATCGCCGCCGACCTGCGCGATGCGCTCGCAGACTACGTCGTGGACAGCGGGGCGGTCGTCGTCCCCTCATCGACCTGGGCCGTGACCGCGCGGACGCCTCGGTAGCTCAGCCCCCAGGACGATCATTCCGCCAGCTCACCGAGTCAGGGGAGCCGAGCTGCCGCTGCGCAGAGCATGGCGAATGATGAGTCCGTCGCGGGGATCGACCATAGGCAGCTGCGTTCGCATGACGATGCAGAAGTCGGCCGCGCTTCGTGCGCAACGGCTGCCATTCGTCCACAGCGAGCGTTTGGAGAGCGCGTCGCAAGACGCTCGCTTCGCGTGGGCAGCGTCGCCCTTCGTGTCCCATGCGCGAGGCCGCGTCGTTGCGAGCTAGGCGGCTCGCAGCGACGTCATGACTTCTGCGGCGTGCTCGACGAGCGCGCGGCGATCCTCGCCCGGCCACATGACAACGAACTCGTTGATGCCGGTGGGCAGAAAGGTTTCGACGATTCGCTTGAACCCGTCGGCGTCGGCCCAGGGGTCTAGCGGTGGCCACATCACCAGCGAGCGCCGAAGTGTGCGCGGGTCGCGGCCGATTTCGGCGCAGCGCTGGTCAAGCTCGTTGTTGCGACGCCGAGTCTTCTCGGCGATCTCCTCGACGCTGCCCTCGCCCGTCAGCGCGTACATGTTCCAGCACTCAGCGCGCTGGACCGCCAGCGCGCGGCCTGTAGCCGAGCGCGAGCCGATGATGAGTGGCGGGCGGGGTTGCTGTAACGGGATGGGTGCGAGCGTTGCGTTGGTGGTCCGGTAGTAGCGCCCCTGGAAGCTGAATGGCCGCGCCGAGCTCTGCAGCACACCGTCAACGACCTCGACGTACTCCGAGTAGCGCGCCGCACGCTCCCGCCCCGACCAA
>JBKPFJ010000192.1:0-28885 GCA_046728795.1 Actinomycetota bacterium
GCACCTACGGATCGAGGAGCTCGACGTGGGACGCCTGCGTGTGCGCGAGCTCGAGGTCACGCATGAGGCGCGCCCGGGCGGCCCGGGCGCGGTGGGCGATGCGCACGCCGGTCAGGGCGAGGAGCCGCTCGGCCCGCCCGACTAACGGGGCGCCGGCCCGGGCACCGCTCGAGCGTGAACGTCCCGGAAGACGCCACATAGCGGGGACTCTGGGACGTTCGATGGTTGAGCCGGAGGCGTTCAGCTGCCGGCGCCGGGCGCACGTCATGCGCGCCGCGGCCCAAGCTCGCGCCGTCCGCCACGAAGTAGAGGGGTGTCTGGACCGGGGATATGATCCCGGCGCCTTGCCCACCGCCAGGTACCGCCGCTTCCTGCTGCTCGCGCTTGGCGCCGCCCTGCTCGTGTTGCTCGTGGCCGCGCCGGTCGCCCTGGCCGGCGTGGTGACGCCGGAGTCGGGCGGCTCGCCGAACGCGAACGACATCAGCAACGTCTACAAGATCACGCTCTATGTCGCGATCGTGATCTTCCTGATCGTCGAGTGCACGCTGCTGTGGTCACTCGTGCGCTTCCGCGCCCGCCGTGGCGGCCCCGAGGCCGCGCAGATCCGCGGCAACACGCCCCTCGAGCTCGGCTGGACCGTCGGCGCGGCGCTGATCCTGGTGGTGCTCACGGTGGTCACCTTCATCTACCTCGACGACATCAAGAACCCGACGGCGACGGGTCCCGGCGGCCTCTCGCGCGTCGAGTACGCCTCGATCGACCAGCCAAAGCCGCCGCCGGGCCAGGGCCGCTCGCTGAACATCGACGTGAACGGACAGCAGTACCTCTGGCGCTTCGACTACCCGGGCAGCGAGCAGCTCTTCTCCTACTACGAGATGGTCGTGCCCATCGACACCACGGTCACGCTCGACATCACGGCGTCGGACGTGATCCACTCGTGGTGGATCCCCAAGCTCGGCGGCAAGGCGGACGCGGTGCCGGGCCACGTCAACCAGACCTGGTTCAAGATCGCGAAGCCGGGGGTCTACAAGGGCCAGTGCGCGGAGCTGTGCGGCGCGGGGCACGCGGACATGCGGGCGGTGGTGAAGGCGGTCACCCCGTCGCAGTTCCAGGCCTGGGCCAAGCGCCAGCGGGCAGACATCAAGGCCTCCCAGCAGGCGCTCGCCCGTCAGCGCCGGGAGCGTGAGCGCCAGTGACCACCGCGAGCCCCGAGGTGGTGATGCGCGGGCTCCAGCCCAGGCCCACGGGCTGGCTCTCCTGGCTCACCACGACCGACCACAAGCGGATCGGGATCATGTACCTGGTCACCACCTTCATCTTCTTCGTCGTGGGTGGTGTCGAGGCGCTGATCATGCGGCTGCAGCTCGCGCAGCCGGACGGGACGCTCGTGAACGGCGAGGTCTACAACGGCCTCGTCACGATGCACGGCACCACGATGGTCTTCCTGTTCGTGGTGCCCGTCATGGCCGGGTTCGGCAACTACGTCGTGCCGCTCATGATCGGCGCCAGGGACATGGCCTTCCCGCGCCTGAACGCCCTCTCCTTCTGGCTCCTCTTGTTCGGCGGGATCGCCTTCTACAGCTCGCTCTTCTTCGATCCGCCCGCCGCGGGCTGGACCTCCTACGCACCGCTCTCCGACGACGCCTTCCTGTCCAGCGGCGGCGTGGACGCCTGGATCTTCCTGATCCACCTGACCGGCCTCTCCTCGCTCATCGGGTCGATCAACTTCGTGGCCACGATCCACAACATGCGGGCTCGCGGCATGAGCTGGGGGCGGATGCCGCTCTTCGTCTGGGCGATCCTGATCTACAGCTACCTGCTGATCCTCGCCCTGCCCTCGGTGGCCGCCGCCGTCACGATGCTGCTCACCGACCGCCACTTCGGCACCGACTTCTTCGATCCCACGGGCGGCGGCGACCCCCTCCTCTGGCAGCACCTCTTCTGGTTCTTCGGGCACCCCGAGGTCTACATCATGGCCCTCCCCGCCTTCGGGATCATCTCCGAGATCCTGCCGGTCTTCGCCAGGAAGCCGATCTTCGGATACAAGGCGATCGCGGCGGCGACCGTGGCGATCGCCTTCCTCGGCATGCTCGTCTGGGCGCACCACATGTTCGCCACCCCCACCTCGACCGTCGTTCTCGCGTTCTTCATGCTGAGCTCGTTCACGATCGCGGTGCCCACCGGCATCAAGATCTTCAACTGGATCGCCACGCTGTGGCGTGGCTCGATCGTGATGCGAACCCCGCTCTACTTCGCCGCCGCCCTGCCCGCGACTTTCGTGATCGGCGGCATCTCCGGCGTGATCCTGGCCATCTTCCCGGTCGACTGGCAGCTCACCGACACCTACTTCGTGGTGGCCCATCTCCACTACGTGCTGTTCGCCGGCTCGGTGTTCGGGATCCTCGCCGGGCTCTACTACTGGTTCCCGAAGATAACCGGACGGCTCATGTCGGACGGGCTCGGGAAGCTCTCGTTCTGGACGATCTTCATCGGCTTCAACATGACCTTCCTCGTCCAGCACTCGGCCGGCCTCTCCGGCATGCCGCGGCGGATCTACGACTACCCGGGCGATGCGGGCTGGACGACCTACAACCTGATCTCGACGATCGGCTCGTTCATCCTCGGCGTGGGCGTGCTGATCACGCTGGTCAACGTGCTCGTGTCGCTCAAGCGGGGCAGGCGGGCGGGCAATGACCCCTGGCGGGGCAACACGCTCGAGTGGTTCACCCAGTCGCCGCCACCAGAGAACAACTTCGACGTGGTTCCACGCATCCGCTCCGTGGAGCCGATGAAGGACATCCGGCGCGAAGTGGCGCAGGCCAGCCAGCCCGCGGGCACGGTTGCCCAGCCAGTAGCCTCCGGCACGTGAGCGTCCCGACCCAGGGGTACCGGCGGCTGGTGCTCGCGACCGCCGCGGCGACCTTCCTCCTGATCCTGGTCGGAGGCGTCGTGCGCGTATCCGACTCCGGGCTTGGCTGCGGGCCCAAGGGGTCGGGCTTCCACGGCTGGCCGTTCTGCAACGGCGACGTGGTGCCGGGCGTGAACCTGAACTCGATCATCGAGTACTCGCACCGGGCGCTTGCCTCGGCGGTCGGCCTGATGGCGCTGGTGCTGGCCGTGCTCGCCTGGCGGCGCTACCGCTCCAACCGCGCGCTCCTGTGGTCCACCGGAGCCGCCTTCGTGCTGGTCGTCGCCCAGGGACTACTCGGCGCGGCGACGGTCGAGGAGGGGCTCGACGAAGGCCTCGTTGCGGCCCACCTCGGGCTGGCGATGCTGTGCTTCGGGCTCCTGATCTACGCCTGGCGCGCCACGCGCGGGGAGGTGCTCGGCGCCGATCCGCCCGACGGCGGGCAGGGCTTTCGCGCGCTGAGCGTGATGGCCACCGGCTTCGTCCTCTGCACGATCGTGGCCGGCGGCTACATGGCCGGCACCCAGAACTACGGGCGCCCCGACTACCAGCTCGGCGACGGCGCCCACCACGCCTGCGGCAAGGATTTCCCGACCTGCAACGGCGGCTTCATGCCGTTCGGGCAGTCGCGGCTCGTCGACATCCACCTCGTGCACCGCGCCTTCATGTACGTCACCTCGCTGCTCCTGCTGACCCTCGTGGCGTTGGCCTTGCGGCGGCGCCCGGGCCGGGCGGTGGTGCGCACCGCCCAGGCCGTGCTGGCGCTCCTCGTGGCCCAGGTCTTCGTGGGTGCGCTCAACGTCTGGTTCGACGAGTACGAGGCGCTGATCGTGCTCCACCTGACGCTCGGCACCCTCCTGTGGGCCTCGGCCCTCGGGCTCTCGCTGCAGCTCTTCCGCGTGCCCGCGCCGGCACCGATGAGAGCGCGGGCTGAGGCGGTGCCCGCATGATGGAGACCGGCGCAGCAGGGAGCGCAGCGACCGGTGCGAGCCGGCGCAGGCGGCTCGGTCCGGCCGCCGCGGGCTGGCGCACGGTCGTCTCGGACTACGTCCAGATGACCAAGCCGAAGGTGCAGTCCCTGCTGCTCTTCACCACGGCCACAACCATGTACGTGGCCGGCGATCCCTCCCCCGGACTCGTGCTGCTCACCTGCCTCGGAGGAGCGCTGTCGGCCGGCGGCGCCGGCGCCATGAACCACGCGCTCGACCGCGATATCGACGCGCAGATGAGGCGCACCGCCTCACGGCCCGTTCCGGCGGGCCGGGTCTCGCCCCTGGCGGCGATCGTTTACGGCGTCCTCCTCGGCTGCGCCTCCTTCGCGCTGCTGGCCCTCACGGTGAACGCGCTCGCCGCGGTGCTCGCCATGGCCGGCCTGCTCGGCTACGTGCTGGTCTACACGCTCTGGCTCAAGAGAACCACGCCGCAGAACATCGTGATCGGCGGGGCCGCCGGCGCCGTGCCCCCGCTGGTGGCCTGGGCCGCGGTCAGCGGGGGGCTCTCCGGCACCGCGCTCTACCTGTTCGCGATCGTCTTCTTCTGGACCCCGCCCCACTTCTGGGCGCTGTCGCTGCTGATGAAGGACGACTACGCCCGCGCAGGCGTTCCCATGCTCCCGGTCGTCCGCGGCGAGCGCGAGACGCGTCGCCAGATCCTGCTCTACGCCGTGCTGCTGTACGCGGTGTCACAGCTCCCGTTCTGCGCCGGCGCGTTCGGCGCAGGCTACCTGGCCGCCTCGGTCGCCCTCGGCGGGATGTTCATCGCCGGGGCCATCGTCCTCTACCGCCGCGCGGACCGGCGCTCCGCGCTGCGCCTCTACCTGTATTCGCTCGCCTACCTGGCGCTGCTGTTCGGCGCGATGGTGGTCGACGTGCGCCTTTGATGGACGAATCACGAGCACGGGAGCTGCTCGCGCGCGAGCGCGCCCGCCTCGAGGCCGAGCTGGCGCGGCTCGAGCCGCAACCGGACGAGGAGCTCTCGCACCTCGACCAGCACCCGGCCGACGAGGCCAGCGAGACCTTCGAGGGCGAGCGCGATGCCGGAATCGCGGACCGCCTGCGCGAGGAGCTCGCGGCCATCGAGCGCGCCGAGGAGCGCCTCGAGGAGGGCACGTATGGCCTGTCGGTCGAGAGCGGTGAGCCTATCCCCGACGGCCGGCTCGAGGCCGTCCCCTGGGCGGAGCGCACCGTCGAGGAACAGCAGCGGTGGGAGGGCGGTCGCTAGCTGGCTCCCGCCGAGCGCCGCATCTACCGTTGCCGCTCGAGCTGCGCCTTGAGCCGGGCGAGGTCTTGCACCGCGCTGGCCCGCATCGAGCGGCGGAGCAGGGGCAGGAGAAGGCGGAAGATCCCACCGGGCCGTGGGTCGAGCTCGACCCGCACGCGGCTGACCCCGTCGGCGGGCTCGACGGTGAACGAGCCGTTGGGGGCGAGCGACCCCGGCCCCGCCCTCACCGCGGGGCCGGTCCAGGCCACCCGCCGCGGCGGCGCGTACTCCGAGTACTCGAACGTCGACTCCGCCCCTCGGCGCATGCGGTATCGGTAGCTCGCGCCGGGCCCCGGCGGGCCGCCGCGCACGTAGTCGAACACCTCCATCCACTCGGGCAGCCGCTCGCCGTCGGCCAGGTACTCGAAGACCTGCGCCGGCGGCCGCTCCACGGTCACCTCGACGGAGACGCTCACGCCGAGCGCGTCCGCGTCAGCTCGCGACCGAGCGGGAAGGTCCCGCTCTCGAGCCCCTGGTCCGCGCGGATCACGTGCATCACGGCGTTGATCAGGGCCAGGTGCGTGAAAGCCTGCGGGTAGTTGCCGAGGTGCCTCCCCGAGCGCGGATCGATCTCCTCGGCGTAGAGCCCCAGCGGGCTGGCGTAGGAGAGGAGCTTCTCGCACAGCTCACGGGCCCGGGCCAGCTCGCCGATCTCCACCAGCGCAGAGACGAGCCAGAACGAGCAGATTGTGAAGGTGCCCTCCTCGCCGGCCAGGCCGTCGTCCGTCTCGTCGACCCTGTACCGCAGGACCAGGCCGTCCACCACGAGCTCGTCGGCGATCGCGATCACGGTCTTGCGGATCCGCTCGTCATCCGGCGGCAGGAAGCGGACGAGCGGCATCAGCAGCACGGAGGCGTCGAGCGCGTCGGTGTCGTAGTGCTGCGTGAAGACGCCGCGATCGTCGACCGCGTTCGCGCAGATGTCGGACTTGATCTCGTCCGCGGCCGACTGCCAGCGCGCGGCGTACTCGAGGTCCTCGCGGATCTCGGCGAGGCGCGCCCCCCGATCGGCCGCCACCCAGCACATCAGCTTGGAGGACGTGAAGTGCTTCGGGTCACCGCGGATCTCCCAGATGCCGCGGTCCGGGTGGCGCCAGTTCTCGATCGCCGCCTCCACCTGCCGCACGAGGATCGGCCAGATCCGCTCTGGCAGGTGGTCGCGGGACTTCGTGTGGAGGTAGAAGGAGTCGAGGATGGCCCCCCACACGTCGTGCTGGTCCTGGTTGAAGGCGCCGTTGCCGACGCGCACGGGGCGCGCCCCCTCGTAGCCGGAGAGGTGGTCGAGCGTACGCTCCGGCAGGTCGTCCTCGCCCCCGATCCCGTACATGATCTGGAGCTGCCCCTCCTCCGCCTCCGCCACGTCGGCGATGAAGTAGAAGAAGTCGTTCGCCTCCCAGTCGAAGCCGAGCGTGTAGAGGCCCCAGAGCATGAACGTCGCGTCGCGGATCCACGTGTAGCGGTAGTCCCAGTTGCGCTCGCCGCCCGGGCTCTCGGGCAGGGAGGTCGTGGACGCCGCCACGAGCGCGCCGGTCGGCGCGTAGGAGAGCCCCTTCAGCGTCAGGGCGCTGCGCTGGAGATACGTCCGCCACGGGTGGTCGGGGAACTCGCCGTGGTCGAGCCAGTGCTGCCAGTGGTGGGCCGTCCAGACCAGCCTGCTGTAGGCCTCTTCGTAGGTCTTCGGGGGCGGGTGGTCCGACCACGACAGCGCCACGAACAGGGTCTGGCCCTCCTTCATCAGCGTCCGGGCGGTGGCCCGCGAACCCTCGAAGCCCACGCGCATGTCGGTGGTCAGCTGCACGAAGACGTCCGTGCCCTCCGCGCCGGCGCGGGCGTCGTGGTATCCGGAGCCGGTGTACTCCCAGTGCGCGTGCCGCGTTCCGTACTCGAACGACGGCTCGCAGTCGAGGTTCACCTGGACCTCGCCGTTCACGCAGCGGACCAGACGCAGCAGGACGTGGTCGGCGTCGTAGTCGGTCGGCGAGCGCCGGTGGGTGTGCGAGCGGTCGTGCTCGTGGTGCCAGGGGCCGATCAGGAGCACGTCCCGCACGATGATCCAGCCGCCCCGGGTGCCCCAGCTCGTTTCGAGCACGTTGGTGCCGGGCAGGTAGCGGCGGTCGGCCGGCACGTCGACTCCGTCGGGCCCCAGGCGGAAGACGCCCGCATCACGGTCGAGGATGGCCCCGAACACGCTCGGTGAGTCGAAGCGCGGAAGGCAGAGCCACTCCACGTTGCCGCTGGGGGCAACGAGAGCCCCCGTTTCGCAGTCCGACAGGAAGCCGTACTGCGCGATCGGCGGGAATGGGCTCCCGCCGACGGCCTCGGCCTCCTCGAGCTGTCTCACAGCCACGCCGCCGCCGCGGGGTCGAGGATGGCCGTGACCGAGGCGGCCTCGACCAGGCTGCCCGGGGCCTCGGGGTCGGGAGGACCCGCGAACGCGCGGTGCACCGCGTCGGCCTTGTCCTCCCCGGTCACGAGGAAGACCACCTCGCGCGCGGAGTTCACGACGGGGAGGGTGAGGGTGATGCGCGACACGAGCGGCGGCATGCCGGGCGTCTCGACCCCGACGACGGTGCGCTCGCGCTCACCGAGCGCGGCGTCGCCGGGAAACAGCGAGCAGGTGTGGGCGTCGGGTCCCAGGCCCAGCAGCATGAAGTCGAACTCCGGGATGCCCTCGCCGAGCGCCGCGCGGATCTCCTCGGCGTAGTTCACTGCGCCATCCTCGGGCCCGAGCTCGCCGCGCATGCGGTGCGCTGGCGTCCTGGAGCGGTCCAGCAGCGCCGCCTTCACCATGCCGTAGTTCGAGTGCTCGTGGTCCGGGGGCACGCAGCGCTCGTCGGTGAACCAGAAGCTCACGTCCTCGCGCGGCTCGAGGCGCTCGTACGCGGTGCGCGGCGTCGATCCCCCGGTTATGACCACGTGGCCGGTGGCGGCCGCCAGCCGCTCCAACGCAGCGCCGGCGGGGTCCTCCGTGACCAGCGTCTCCGCCATTAGCCCAGCATCGCCTCCGCGCAGGCGAGCGCGGGGCGGTAGGCCGGGTCTCGCAGCAGCGCCTGGCGGATGCCCTCGCCGAGGATGCCGGCCTCGCCGCGGGAGGCGCCGAGCACCGTCCACTCGCTCTCGTGCCCCTTCCGTGTGACGCGCCGGGCGCGGAGGCCTCCGGGGCCGCGGTCGAGCGAGATGCTCATGCCCGATGCGGTCTCGACGGTGATTCCCGCCAACCCGGGAACCGCCATCGTCGGGTCGGGCTCGAGCGTCAGCCCGACGTCCCCGCGCCGCCCGCTCGCCTTGCCGGCCATCGAGCCGTTCCTGGCGACGAGCTCCCCCGGCCGCCAGCCGAGCCGGGAGCAGAGCCAGCCGAGGAAGAGCAGCGCCGCGACCGGCGAGGGCGGGTGGTGGCGCACCGTCACGGAGCTGATCCGGCCCAGCTCCTCGCGCCAGTCCGGCGGGTCGAAGGTCGCGGCGACCCGCTCCCGCCACGGCGTGGAGCGAAGCCAGGCCAGGTCCACGACGTAGGCGTCGCCGGAGAGATCGCGCGCACGCACCACCGCCGAGCGCGGGTCGGGCTCGTTCACCGAGTCGACCAGCACCACCTGCGCCAGCCTGCGCACGGCGTCGATCGCCTCCGGGTGCCCGTGCGGCGACCACGCGAGCGTGGCGATGTCGGGCACCAGCAGGGCGTCGACGATCGTGTCGAGCTTCTGGAGCTGAAGCTCGCCGAGATCGAGCACGACGCGCTCGCGGCAGAGGGCGAGCTCGCCGGGCCGGGGGTCTCCCTCGACGCGCATCGTCACCCAGGCGTCGATCGTGCTGCGGCCCGGCTCGACGGCGCAGAGGACGGTCCGCGAGGGGTGGTAGCGCCCCACCCCCTCGAGCCGGTTCTCGATCTCGCCCTTCCACTCCCGATCGACGATGACGATCAGGTTGAGCACCCGTGCGGGCGCGTAGGCCCGGTTGCGAAGGTGCTGCTCGCTCAGGAGCTCGCGGAGCGCCGCCTCGATCTTGGACGGCGTCGTGTCCTGGGCGCTCCAGACGTTCTCTTCCATCTAGATCGCGCGCCAGTGCTGCCCGCGCTCGAGCAGTGAGCTCGCCTCCTCGGGCCCCTCGGAGCCCGCTGCGTACTGCTGCAGGGACCCGTCCATCTTCGCCCAGCCCTGGAGGATCGGGTCGATGATCCGCCACTGCGCCTCCACCTCGTCGTCGCGCGTGAAGAGGGTGGCGTCGCCGCGCATGGCGTCCATGATCAGCCGCTCGTACGCCTCGGGCGACTGCGAAAGGAAGGCGGTCCCGTAGAGGAACTCCATGTTCACCGGGCGGATCCGCATGCGCGTGCCCGGGATCTTCGCGCCGAGCGAGATCGACACGCCCTCGTTCGGCTGCATGGTGAGCACGAGCTGGTTTGGCTGGACGCCGACCGAGCCCTGCTGCTGGAAGGCCAGGTGCGGCACCGGCCGCAGGGTCACGGCGATCTCGGTGACCTTGCGGGCCAGCCGCTTGCCCGTGCGCAGGTAGATCGGCACGCCGGCCCAGCGCCAGTTGTCCACCTCGAGCCGCAGCGCCGCGTAGGTCTCGGTGCGGGAGCCGTCGGCGACCCCCTCCTCCTGGAGATAGCCCACCACCTCCTCGCCGCCCGACATGCCCGGGCCGTACTGCCCTCGGACGGTGATGTCGCTCACCCACTCGGGGTCGGGCGCATGGATCGCGTGCAGCACCTTCACCTTCTCGTCGCGCACCTCGTCGGCCGAGAAGTTCACCGGCGGCTCCATGCACAGCAGGGTGAGCAGCTGGAGCATGTGGTTCTGCACCAGGTCCCGCAGCGCGCCCGACTGGTCGTAGTACCCGGCGCGCGTGCCGATCCCGATGTCCTCGGCCGCCGTGATCTGCACGTACTCGATGAAGTTCCGGTTCCAGATCGGCTCGAAGAGGCCGTTGGCGAACCGGAAGGCCAGCATGTTCTGGACGGTCTCCTTGCCCAGGTAGTGGTCGATCCGGTAGACCTGCGCCTCGTCGAGCACGGAGAGCACCTGGCGGTTCAGCTCCTGCGCCTCGGCCAGGTTCGTGCCGATCGGCTTCTCGATCACCACCCGGACCTCTGCGCCCTCCATGCGCTCGAGGTCGTGCTCGCCGAGCTTGCCGACGATCACGGGGAAGAACGACGGCGCCGTCGAGAGGTAGAAGACGCGGTTGAAGACGATGCCCGCCTCGTCGTCGAAGGCCTTCGCCTCCTGCTCGAGCGTGTCGTAGACCGAGTCGTCGTCGAAGGTGCCGGGCACGTAGCGCATCCGCTCGAGCAGCCTCGAAAGCACCTGCTCGTCCGCGGCGCGGCGCGAGAACTGAGTAATCGACTCGCGCGCCATGTCCTGGAAGTCGCCGTGAGGGATGTCCGAGCGCGAGACGCCGATCAGGTTGAAGCGCTCGGGCAGCGCGCCCTCGTGCGCCAGGTTGTAGATCGCCGGCAGCAGCTTGCGCTTCGCCAGGTCCCCGGTGGCGCCGAAGATGACGAGTGTCGTGGGGTGGACCGGCAGGCGCTCGAGTCCCTCGACGAGCGGGTTCTCCTCGGTGACGGTGGCCATCCCGCTACTCCGCGTGCGCCTGGACCTGGGCCTCGGGGTCGTGCGCCTTGACCGCGTGGCCGCCGAACTGATTTCTGAGCGCCGCGTTCACCTTGGCGGCGAAATCGCCCATGCCCCGCGAGGCGAAGCGCTCGTGGAGCGAGGCTGAGATGACCGGGGTGGGCACCCGCCGTTCGATCGAGTCCTCGACCGTCCAGCGGCCCTCGCCCGAGTCCTCAACGAAGGGCTCGAGCCGGCCGAGGTCGTTGCCCTCCTGCTCGAACGCCCGGGCGGCGAGCTCGCACAGCCATGAGCGAACCACCGAGCCCTGCATCCAGAGGTGCGCGATCTTCGCGTTGTCGAGCTCGTACTCGCTGGCGTCGAAGAGGGCGAAGCCCTCGGCGTAGGCCTGCATCATCCCGTACTCCACGCCGTTGTGGACCATCTTCACGTAGTGGCCGGCGCCGACGGGCCCGAAGTGGCCCCAGCCCGGTCCGTGCTCGACGTCGGACGGGGGCGCCAGCACATCGAGGATCGGCGCCAGGCGATCGACCGCCTCCTCGGGGCCGCCGACCATCATGCAGTAGCCGACCTGGAGACCCCACACCCCGCCCGAGGTGCCCACGTCCACGTAGTGGATGCCCTCCGGCCGGAGCGCCTCGGCGCGGCGCTTGTCGTCGGTCCAGCGCGTGTTGCCGCCGTCGATGATGGTGTCGCCGGAGTCGAGCAGGTCCCCGAGCTTCTGCACGGTCTGCTCGGTGGGGTCGCCGGCGGGGACCATGATCCAGACCGCCCGCGGCGGCTCGAGCTGGCCCACCAGCTCCTCGAGCGAGCCGGCGCCGGCCGCGCCGTGGCCCTCGGCCTCCCGAACCGCCTCCTCGCTGAAGTCGAAGGCGACGACCTGGTGGTCCGAGTCGCGGTGGATGCGATGGACCATGTTGCCGCCCATCTTCCCCAGTCCGATGAAGCCCAGTTGCATCTCGATGTGCCCCTTCTTCGAGCCGAGCGGCCCGGGTCGACGACGTGTTAGGCATTCTCGCGAGCGGCGGCCTTCGGGCGCAAGCCGACCCGGCCGAGTCAGGCTTGGTCCGAGCGTCTCCGCTCCTCTTCGGCCTCCGACTCCGGGGTGGCAATGCCCTCCGGGAGATGCCAGCGCCGCCCCGCAGGACGCTCCTCCTGGTCCGGCCAGCGCCCGTGCTCGGCGAGGTACTCGCGGGCATTCTCCTCCCGCTCGCGCTCGACGTCGCCGCTGACCCCCATCCGGTAGAGGACGTTCAACAGCAGGACTGCCAGGCCCGCCCCCGTGAAGAGCGCCCATGCCTCCACACCGGTGCCGCCCGGGTCGAGGACCAGCAGCACCAATCCGGCGACGATCGGCGCCGCCGGGATGCCGTAGCGAACGAAGGCCGTCACTTCTCCACCGCGCCGTTCCGGGCACCATAAGGGTGGTCCAAGTGGCACGGTAGCGTCCGCCGAAATGGGACGCGCTCGCCATGGGGGCGCCTTGAGGCGGGCCCGTCACACGCTCCGCATTGAGGCGCCCCGCACGCTCGCCGTGAGGAGCAGGAGGCCGGCGACGATCAGCGATGCCGGGTGCCGTATCGACGAAGGCGGCCAGGGTCCGCCGATACCCGCGGCGGGCGGAGCTATGAGGCCGGTGCCGACGGGTCGTTCTGCCAGAGGCCGAAGTCGTTTCCCTCCGTGTCCTTGCAGACCACGAACCAGCCCATGCCCGGTACCGGGCGCGGGTCGTCGGCCTCGCCGCCGAGCTCCTTCACCTGCGCGGCACCCGCGTTTATGTCGTCCACGACGAAGTAGACGCGCGCGCCGCGCTTCCCGGGCTCCATGTCGGTGATGGCGGCGCCCGTCTCCTCGCTGATCCGGGTCATGTGGTACTCGAACGGCCCGGGAAATGCCTCGAACTCCCACCCGAAGAGCGAACCCCAGAACTCGCGGCCCTTCGCGGTGTCGTCCACCGGGATCTCGAGGTGTACCACGTGTCCGGGCATAAGCCTCTCCTCTCGAGTCGTGGTCTTGAGCAGGTTGGGCCTGCGCTGGCGTCACGTTACCGGCGCGCCCGTGTGGCGATGCTCTGGGACCGACCCGACAAGCCCGAGCGCGTCGCTGCGGAACGCGGCCACAGGGGCCGCGTCCGCGCGGTGAAGAACCTTCTAGGGCCATAGCCCCTAAAACGTGAGTCACCCCCGGCAGGGCGTTGCCACGGGGGTCAACGACGGCCGCCCTGAACCGGGCCGAGGAAGCGCAGCACGTCTGCCATCTCCGCCTCGAGCGCCGCGCTCTCGGCCCGGGTGAGGCGCCGAAGGGGCTCCAGCTCGAT
Organism: Actinomycetota bacterium; assembly: GCA_046728795.1. GTDB lineage: Bacteria > Actinomycetota > Thermoleophilia > Solirubrobacterales > Thermoleophilaceae > JBKPFJ01. The sequence goes on from JBKPFJ010000192.1 coordinate 13,055, forward strand.
CTCGCCGCGTGCCAGGCGCCAGGTGGCAGCGGCCCGGCCCCGGACGAGCGCGAAGGGGCGGAAGATGCCGTTCACCGTGACGCTGCGCTTGTGGCGGCCCAGCAGCGGCTCGCGGGAGGTCCAGCCGAGCAGCACGGGATCCCAGGGCCCCAGTAGGCGCGGCGGGGGCAGCGCTGGTGCGCCCTCGCCGCGGCCGGCGAGATCCACCATGCCGCCGGCGTCCGCCGGCTCAATCTCCGACGCGATCGCGGCGAGCCCGGCGCGGGCATCGCGGAGCGGGAGGCCGGCCCAGCGGGCGAGGTCGGCCTCGGCGGCAGGCCCGTGGCCGGCGAGGAAGCGCCGCGCCAGCTCGGCGAGCGCGCGATCGCGGTTCACGGGCCCCGGCTTGCCGAGCCAGTCGCGGACGAGCGCGTAGCGGTGGTGCCCGTCCACTACCGGGCCGCGGACCACCAGGCCGCGCAGCGAGGCCAGCAAGAGCACGTGTACGAGCGCCTGCCCCTCGGTCCGGACGCCGGCGGCCGCGACGCGCTCGCGGAGCGTCTGGCGCGACAGCGGTCCGTCCTCCGCGAGCGCGCCCTCGACGGCGGCGACGCCTCGCTCGGCGGCGTCCGGATCGACCCCCTCCTGGGCGAGGCGGCGAGCGTTCCCCGTCTTGAGCGGCGGCGTGGTGAGCGCCTGGAGCCAGGGATAGTCCTCGCGCCTCACCAGGTGGAGCGTGCCGCGGTTCAGCCAGGTGATAACGAGCGACCGATCATCCAGGGCGCGGTCGACGTCCTCGGCCCTCAGGCCGTCGCTGCGCGCCCGCACCGCCAGCCGGGCGCCTCGGGCGTCCTGAGCCTGGACCGCGAGCAGGCGCTCAGCGACCGCGACCGGCGACGCGGCGCGCTCGTCGGCGAGCAGCTGCGCGTGCAGGCGGCGGGCGTGAGCCTGCCCGCCGCCTACAGAAGCCCCCGCACCCGCTCGGTGAGGTCTCGCAGCGCCCGCGTCGGCTCGCCCTCGAGGCGCACGCGCTCCGCCGGCAGGTCGTGGTCGCGCAGGGTCATCAGGTCGCCGTCGGCCTGGGCCCGGATGAGCTGCCCGAACGTGAAGCTCTCGCCCGGCACCTCCACGTCCTCCGGCGGGTCGTGCACCAGCTGGAGGAAGATGCCCGTGGGCGGGCCGCCCTTGTGGAGCTGGCCGGTCGAGTGCAGGAAGCGCGGGCCGTAGCCGAAGGTGGTGGTGGCCTTCGTGGCCTCGCGAATCGCCACCCGCAGCTCCGCCGCGGCCTCATCGAAGGCCCCCGACGGCGGCACGTAGCCCATAATCGCCACGTAGTCCGGCGGGGCAGCCGTGCCGAGGAGGGCCTTCAGCGCCTCGTCGTCGGCCTCCGGCAGCTCAGGCGGCTCCGACATCTCCAGCACCTTCTTCGTGTTGTCCTTCGCCTCCTGGACGTTCGGCTGGTCGAACGGGTTGATGCCGAGCACCCAGCCGGTCACCGCGACCGCGAACTCCGCGAAGAAGAAGATCCGTCCTAGGTCGCTGGGCCCATGGACGGCCATCCTGATCACCGGGTGCCCGGCCTTCGCGAGCGCGTCCACCTTGGCGTCAACGTCCGGATCGGCCTCCTCGGTGCTGCGCAGGTACGCGAACACGCGGTCCTCGCCGTAGGCATCCGGGTCGCCGAGCGGCTCGTCGGCCACCGGCAGGATGCCCTTGCCCTGCTTGCCGGTCGACTCGGCGATCAGCTGCTCGACCCACAGCCCGAAGCTCGAGATCGGCTCGGAGACGATGAACGTGCACTTGTCGCGCCCCTGTAGCGCCAGCTCGCCCATCACGATGCCGAGCCAGAGGCCCGAGTTCGACTGCGACAGGTCGTAGCTCGTGCAGTTCTGCTCCGCCACCTGGGCGCGGTGCAGCAGGGCCTCGATGTTCACGCCGGCGAGCACGGCCGGCACCAGCCCGAAGTAGGAGAGCACCGAGTAGCGCCCGCCGATGTCCGGATCGTTCTCGAACACCCGCCGGAAGCCGCGTTCGTGGCCCTCGTCGATCAGCGGGCTGCCCGGGTCGGTGACCGCCACGAACTGGCTGCCCTTGCCGCCGGTGCGCTCGTAGAAATGCTTCATGTGGGAGAGCGTCTCTGCTGTGCCGCCGGACTTAGAGGAGACGATGAAGAGCGTCCTCGCGAGGTCCACCTCCCGCTCGAGCTCGAGCACGGAGCCGGGATCCGTCGAGTCGAGCACGTGCAGCCGCGGCGAGCCGTCGATGTCCCCGTAGGAGCGGTGGATCACCTCCGGGCCGAGGCTGGAGCCGCCCATGCCGAGCAGCGCCACGTCGGTGAAGCCCTCGGAGCGCACCTCCTCGGCGAACGCGTTCAAATCGGCGGCGCCCTCCAGCATCGGCTCCGAGATCGTGAGCCAGCCCAGGCGGTTGCCGATCTCGGGTCCCGGGCCGCCCCAAAGCTCCTCGTCCTTGCGCCACACCCGCTGCGCCACCTGCTCCAACTCCGCGCGCTTCACCCGCTCGACGATCGGCGGCTCCAGCTCGTCGGGAATCGAGGACTGGATGGTCCTCGGCCGGCCCGTGACGATTCCCTCGCGCACCTGCTCGATGCCCTCGATCAGGGCGTCGAAGGGATCCACGAACTTCTCGATCCCCTCGCGCAGGAGCGTGTCGGTCACATCGCGCATGTCGATGCCCGCATCCCCCAGGGCTTGGAGCTCCGCCGCCGGGTCCTGGTCGGCCGTGCCGGACACGATCTCCGCGTGTTCGGCCGCGGCGAGCAGGGTGGGCATCGGCATCGTGTTGACGGTGTCCGGCGCGACCAGCGAGTCGACGTACTTCGTCTCGGGATACATGGGGTTCTTGACTCCGGTCGAGGCCCACAGCGGCCGCTGCACCGCCGCGCCCGCGTCGGCCAGCGTGTTGAAGGACCCGGCGCGGAAGAGCTCCTTGAAGCGCTGGTAGGCCGCGCGCGCGTTGGCTATCGCGGCCGTCCCCCGAAGCTCCTCCTGGCCGCTCGCCTCGAGCCGCTTGTCCACCTCGGTGTCCAGGCGCGAGACGAAGAAGCTCGCCACCGAGCGCACGTCGAGCGACTGGCCCTCCCCGTGCCGGCGCTCTAGGCCGCGGATGTAGGCCTCGGCGATCGCGGTGTACGCCTCCACCGAGAACAGCAGCGTGACGTTCACGTTGATGCCCTCGTAGATGGCCTCCTCGATCGCGGGCACTCCCTCCTCGGTGCCGGGGATCTTGATCATCAGGTTGGGGCGGTCGACGCGCTGCCAGAAGTCGCGCGCCTGCTCCAGCGTCTTGTCGGTCTCGTGTGCGAGCTCGGGCTCGACCTCGAGCGAGACGAAGCCGTCGAGGCCGCCGGGCTCGTCCCACACCGGCCGCAGCACGTCGGCGGCCATCTGCACGTCCTTGATCGCGATCGCCTCGTAGATCTCGCGCGAGGACATCCCCTGACGAGCGCACTCGGCGATCTGGTCGTCGTAGTCGTCGCTCCCGAGGATCGCCTTCTCGAAGATCGCGGGGTTGGAGGTAACGCCGCGCAGTGAGTACTCGTCCACGAGGCGCTTCAGCTCGCCGGACTCGATCAGCGAGCGCCGGATCTGGTCCAGCCATACGCTCGTGCCCGCGGCGGTGAGCGCCGCGAGCCTCTCGTTTACACCTGCCGCAACTGCCATCACACGCTCCTTGCGCTAACTCGCTCGACGACGGCCTTGCCCCGCTCGACGATGCGCTCGGGGGTAAAGCCGAAATGCTCGTAGAGGGCCTTCTGGGGCGCCGACGCGCCGAAGCTGGTCATGCCGACCTGGTCGCCGTCCTCGGTTGTCCACCTCTCCCATCCAAGCAGGGCGGCCGCCTCCACGGACACCCGGGCCCGCACCGAGGGGGGCAGGACGCCGTCACGGTAGGAAGCGTCCTGCTCCGCGAAGCGGTCCATGCAAGGCATCGAGACCACCCGCGTGGCTATCCCGTCCGCCTCGAGCTGGTCGGCCGCCGCGGTGCATAGGTGCACCTCGGTGCCGGTGCCGATCAGGATCAGGTCGGGCTCGGGGTCCTTATAGGACTCGCGCAACACGTACGCGCCGCGCTCAATGGCGTCCTTCGGCACCGCGCTCGGGTTCCAGCTCGGCACCCCCTGGCGGCTGAAGACGAGCGCCACCGGGGCGTCCGTCTTCGAGATGGCCCAGCTCCACGCCAGCGCGGTCTCGTTGCCGCCCGCCGGCCGCACCACGTACATGTTCGGCGTCGCCCTGAGGTGGGCGAGCTGCTCGATCGGCTGGTGCGTGGGCCCGTCCTCGCCGAGGCCGATCGAGTCGTGGGTGAATACGAAGATCGACGGCAGCTCCATGATCGCCGCCAGCCGCATCGCGGCCTTCATGTAGTCCGTGAAGTTGAAGAACGTGGAGCCGAACGCGCGCAGGCCGTGCAGGTTGAGGCCATTCACGATCGCGCCCATGCCATGCTCGCGTACGCCGTAGTGGACGTTGCGGCCCGAGTAGTCGCCCTTGCGGACCGAGCCGCCGTCCTGGATCAAGGTCAGCGTGGATGGCTCGAGGTCGGCCGAGCCGCTGACCAGGTGCGGCACCCGTGACGCGGCCCACTGGATCACGCTGTGCGAGGACTTGCGCGTGGCGATCAGCCCGTCCTGGGGATGGAACTGCGGCGGGTCGGAGTCCCAGCCGGACGGCAGCCGCGCCTCCATGACGAGCGACAGCTCGTCCCAGAGCTCGGGGTTCTCGGAGCGATAGCGCTCGGCGCGCTCGTTCCACTCCGCCTCGAACTCCTTGCCGCGATCCACGCACTCGCGGATGTGGGCGAGCGCGTCGTCGGGGACGAGGAAGTGGGCGTCGGGATCCCAGCCGTAGGCCTCCTTCGTGCGCCGCACCTCGTCCTCGCCGAGCGGCGAGCCGTGCGCCGAGTTCGTGTCCTGCTTGTTCGGCGAGCCGTATCCGATGTGGGTCCGCAGGATCACGAGCGAGGGCCGGTCGGGGACCTCGCCCGCTGCCTCGATCGCCTGCTCGATCCGCTCGAGCGAGAGGTCCTCGCCCAGGTTCTGCACGTGCCAACCGTAGGCCTCGAAGCGCATTCCGACGTCCTCGCTGAAGGCGTCGGCGGTCGGCCCGGAGAGCTGGATCCTGTTGTCGTCGTAGAAGGCCGTGAGCTTCCCGAGCCCAAGGTGCCCCGCGAGCGAGCAGGCCTCCGAGGCCACGCCCTCCTGGACGTCGCCGTCGCTGGCGATCGTGAAGGTGCGGTGGTCGATCAGCTCGCGCCCGGGACGGTTGAAGCGCGCGGCCAGCATCGCCTCGGCGAGCGCGAGCCCGACCGAGTTCGAGATCCCCTGCCCGAGCGGGCCGGTGGTCGCCTCGATACCGGCCGCATCCCCGCGCTCGGGGTGCCCCGCCGTGGGGGAACCGAGCTGGCGGAAGTTCTTCAGATCGTCGAGGGTGAGCCCGTAGCCGGTCAGGAACAGCATCGAGTAGAGAAGCATCGAGGCGTGCCCGGCCGAGAGCACGAAGCGGTCGCGGTCGAACCAGTCCGCGTTCGCGGGGTTGTGCTTCATCGTGCGGGTGTAGAGGACGTAGGCGAGGGGCGCGAGCGCCATCGGAGCGCCGGGATGGCCCGAGTTCGCCTTCTGCACCGCGTCCATGGACAGCGTCCGGATCGTGTTGACGCAGAGCTCGTCGATGCCCGTGCGCGTCTCGGTGGTCGTCATCTCGCCCCCCTTGTCGTTTCGCTCTCCTGAGTATTCCGAACGCCTCCCGCAAGCTCGTGCGCGGCCAGGACACCGGCGCCGATCACCCCGGCGTCGGTTCCGCCCCGGGCCAGCGATACGGCCGTCCGCTCCCAGAGCTTGGGCAGGGCGCGCCGCCCCGCCTCCTCGACCGCGCGGTCGAGGAACAGGTCGGCGGCCCGCGAGAGGCCGCCGCCGATCACGAAGCGCTCCGGCTGGAAGGCGTTCACGTAGCCCGCGATGCCCACGCCCAGCCACATGGCGAAGCGCTCGAACAGCGAGCGGGCGTCGGGGTCTCCCTCCTGCGCGGCGGCCACGGCCTGCCGCCCCGTCACCCGGCCGTGCTCGGCGTAGACCCGGCCGAGCGGCGTGTCCGGACGGTCCTTGCCGAACTCGGTGGCGTCGCGCTCGAGCGCCTGGCCGCTGCAGAGCGCCTCGAGGCAGCCGCGGTTCGGGCAGTTGCCCGGGCAGTTGGGGCCGTTGGCCTCGACCGAGAAGTGCCCGAGCTCGGCGCCGAGCCCGTGCGCGCCGCGGAAGATGGCGCCATCGATGATCGCGCCACCGCCAACCCCGGTCCCGAGCGTGAGCATCACCAGGTGCATGGCCGGGGGATCGTCCACCAGCTGCGCCTCGCAGAGCGCCGCGCAGTTGGCGTCGTTGTCCACGAACACCGGCGCGCCGAGCCGCCGGCCGAGCTCTTCCCGCAGGGCGACGCCCTCGAGGGGAATGTTCACGCTCGACATGACGCGACCGGTGGCGAAGTCGATCTGGCTCGGTACGCCCACACCGATCGCCTCGGGCCGTTCCCGCTCACCGACCTCGCGGATGGCCGCCTCGATGCCGTCGAGCAGCGCCTCGGTGCTTTCGGTCTCGGTGGGGTGCTCGACCTTCGCGTACACCCGGGCATCGCTGACCGCCCCGACCGCAACCTTGGTGCCTCCCACGTCGACTCCGAGTACGAGTGGGCGGGAGGTCACGGGTGGATTCTTCCCCTCCGGCGCCTGGCCATGCAACCAGCCCGGTGCATACCGCGAAGGTTCGCCTCCTACGCGCCGAGGCCCACGGCTTCACGGCCGGCATGCGGGATGGCGTGCGCGCTCGGGTAGCGCCGCGAGGGCGCGGCTGTAACGATCGGCTCACGCGCGCGACGGACTCTCTGGTGCGGAAGGAGACCAATGACCCCTGACTACGACGTGATCGTGATCGGCGCCGGCCCCGGCGGCCAGCACTGCGCCGGGCATCTTGCTGACGGCGGCCTGCGGGTCGCGCTTGTGGAGCGCGAGCTGATCGGCGGCGAGTGTGACTACTGGGCGTGCATCCCCTCGAAGACCCTGCTGCGGCCCGGTGAGGCGCTGCAGGCGGCGCGCGAGGCGCCGGGGGCGCGCGAGGCCGTGAACGGCATCGTGCGCCCGGCGCCGGCCTTCGAGTGGCGGAACTTCATGGTCTCCGACTACGACGACTCGGCGAAGGTCGCCTCGCCGGAGAGCAAGGGCATCGCCGTCCTGCGTGGCGATGCCGTGATCGCCGGACCCGGTCGCGTCGAGGTCGCCGGAGAGCCCCGCACCACCCGGCACATCGTGCTCGCCACCGGCTCCGAGGCGATCGTTCCCCCGGTTCCCGGGCTGCGCGAGCTCGAGGGCGTCTGGACGAACCGGGAGGCCACCGCCATGACCGAGGTGCCGCGCCGCCTGCTGGTGCTCGGCGCGGGCCCGGTGGGGGTCGAGATGGCGCAGGCCACTGCGCGCATGGGCGCCTCGGTGGCCCTCGTCGAGGGCATGGGGCACGTCCTCCCACGCGAGCCGAAGCCACTCGGCGACGCGCTCGGCGAGGCGCTCGCCGACGAGGGGATCGAGCTTCGCTTCGGCGAACACGCCACCGCGGCCCGGCGCGAGGGCGACGAGTACGTGCTCGAGTTCCCGGACGGCTCCGAGCTGCGGGGCGACCGACTGCTCGTCGCCACCGGCCGCCGGCCGCGGGCGGAGGGGCTCGGACTCGAGACCGTGGGCGTCGAACCGGGCCGGCAGGGCATCCCTGTGGACGCGCGCATGAGCGCCGGGGACGGGATCTGGGCGATCGGCGACGTGACCGGCGTCTGGCCGCTCACCTACATGAGCAAGTACCAGGGCCGGGTGGCTGCATCCAACATCCTCGGCAGGCCGCGCGAGGCCGACTACAGCGCGGTGCCGCGGGTCGTGTTCACGGACCCCCAGGCGGCCTCGGTGGGCGAGGGTGAGGGCCCCGTGACCGTCACGGTCCCGCTGTCGGAGGTCCCGCGCACCTCCACCTACACGCGCGCGTACGCGGAGAGGCCGGGCTTCATGACCCTGGTCTCGGACGGCGAGCGCCTGACCGGCGCCTATGCGCTCGGGCCCGAGGCGGGCGAGTGGCTCCAGCAGGCCACGCTCGCGATCAGGGCGCGGGTACCGCTCGCGGTGATGGACGACGTGATCCAGCCCTTCCCGACCTTCTCCGAGGCGTTCCTATACGCCCTGATCGAGCTCGGAGCGAAGGTGCCGGGGGGCGCCCGGCGGCGGGCCCCCGCCCCCCCGGCCCAAAGGGCGGGGGCGGGCCCCGTCGCCGGGGGGGGGGGGGGGGCGGGGCGGCGGGGGGGGGGGGCCCCCGGCCACCGCGGACCAACTGGGCGGAGCGGTCCGCTTTCGCGGGGTGGCGCTAGGCGGCGCTGACCCCAGCGTCCGCCCGGCCGGCGAGGCCCCTGTTCTCGGGGACGAACTTGCTGGCGATGAACGTGGCGCCCTGCGGGTCGCCGATGATCGTCGTCCGGACCCAGGGGGCGTCGAACGGGGGCACGATCACCTTGCCGCCCAGCTCGGTAGCCCGCGCCGCAATCGCGTCGGCGTCGTCGACCGCGAAGGTCACGTTCCAGTGCGCCGGCGTGTCGGGCTGGTCGTCCGGGATCGGATTGATGCTGGCGACGGCGTCCTCGAAGCCCTTTGGCGCGTCCACCTCTGCCATCTGCTTGCGGAGGTCGGGGTTGTCCCGCTCGAGGTAGTCGCCGTAGCCCGGCAACGTCCACATCTCGATGCCGCCGCCCAGGGGCAGGGTGGTCCAGCCGAAGACCGAGCCGTAGAAGGCCTTCGCGCCCTCCACGTCGCGCGTGGCCAGGCCGTTGAAGTTCAGCGAGCCCGGGTCGTTGACGATTCGCGCGCCCTTGTGCTCCTTCGCCTGCCAGATGCAGAAGGCGGCTCCTTCGGGATCGGTGAAGACCGCCATGCGCCCGGCGTCCATGACGTCGAACGGCTCCATTACGACGCCCCCGCCCGCATCGCGGACCTTCGCCGCCGTATCGTCGGCGCTCTCGACCCAGACGTAGGTGTTCCACATCGCAACCGGCGGGGCGGCCTCGGGGATCGACCCGACCGCGGCGACGTCCCCGCCGTTCAGCCGGGCGATGAAGTACTTGCCCTCCGACCCCGGTGGCATCACGTCCTCGAACTCCCAGCCGAAGAGGCCCCCGTAGAAGTCGACCGCGGCCTCCGGGTCGGGCTGGCTCGTGTCCACCCAGCAGGGGACGCCGGGGATGTATCCGTCGCGCTCGGGCATTGCTGCTCCTTCCGGTTGCTTGCAGGGTCGCCGCACCGTATTGCCGATTTAGGTCAGCATCTGTCCTCAAAGTCGAAGACGATGAAATCGGTGTGACCGAGACCTCGAGCCGATTGCTGGAGTTGCTCTCGCTGCTCCAGGCCCGCCGCGATTGGCGGGGCGCCGAGCTCGCCGGCCGGCTCGAAGTATCGCGGCGGACGATCCGGCGCGACGTCGAGCGACTCCGAGATCTGGGCTACCCCGTGGAATCGCTGACCGGCCCCGCAGGCGGCTACCGGCTTCGCGCCGGCGCGGCGATGCCCCCGCTGCTCCTCGACGACGACGAGGCGATCGCGATCGCGGTGGGCCTCGGCACCGCCGCCCGCGCGTCGGTGACCGGAATCGAGGAGACCGCGGTGAGGGCCCTGGTAAAGGTCGAGCAGGTGCTGCCGGCTCATTTGCGCCGGCGCGTCCGCGCGCTTGGATCCGCGACGAGCGCGCCCCCCGTGGCCGGACCGACGGTCGACCCGCGGCACCTGACCGTCATCGCCGGCGCCTGCCGGGACTCCGAGTGCCTCCGCTTCGCCTACCGAAGCCGCGACGGTACCCAGAGCCGCCGGGTGGTCGAGCCTCATTCGCTCGTCAACCTCGGCCGCCGCTGGTACCTGGTCGCGTGGGACCGGCACCGGGAGGACTGGCGCACCTTTCGCCTCGACCGGCTGACCGGGCCGGCCTCCAACGGCGTGCGCTTCATGCCGCGCGAGCTTCCGGCCAAGGATGCTGCGACGTGGGTGGCGCAGAGCATCACCCGGACGCCGAACCGCTTCGAGGCCAGCGTCACTCTCCACGCGGCCGCCGAGGAGATCGCACGTCGCGCGCCTCGCCACTGGGGCAGGATCGAGCCGATCGACGAGCGCACGTGCCGGTACCGGACCGGTGACGACGACCTGGGATGGCTGGCGATCCGCATCGCCATGCTCGACGTCGACTTCGAGGTCCACGAGCCGCCGGAGCTCGGCGAGCACCTGGCGGCGCTGGCGGACAGGCTCAGGCGAGCCAGCGCTCGGGCGAGGGGCTAGTCGGGCTTCGTTGTCATCGCCCAGATCGCCAGCGCGTAGCCGGCGATGCTGAGGGCGATCAGCACCGAGGCGGCGGTGGCGACTCCGGGTGACCGACCGCTCTCGCGGCGCAGGCGGCGCACGGCGAGGCCGGCCAGCACGGTGGCGACTATGAGCAGGAGCAGCCCGCCGTCCGAGGTGCTGTAGCCGATCCCGATCCAGCTGGGGTCGTCGGGGACGTCCTCCTTGGAATTGATCCACTCCGCGCCCGCGCGCATCACCACGAAGGCGGGCAGGGCCCCGAACAGGAGCGTGCGGAAGGCGAGCCGTGTGAGCGGCACGGCACCCTCGCGGCGCCCGAGCACCAGGTAGCTGAGGACCACCGCCAGCGACCCGACGAGGACCATCGCGCCGGCCACGTGCAGCAGGAGGGGGAAGTCCCAGCCGTCCGGCCTGATTATCGCCAAGCTCATGCCCCGGGCTTGAAGATCATGTCGAGCAGCAGGAGCGCGACTGCCGCGGTCATCACGCCGTAGAGCGCGAGCGAGCGCTCGGGCGGGCGGCCCCCCTCGCGCGCGCTCTCGTAGGCCATGCCGAAGCGGGTACCGGTACCGGCGGAGATGAACCACAGCACCAGGGCGGCGATCACCCAGCCATCGAAGATGTCGTACTCCGGGCGGTTCAGGGCGAGCCAGACCCCGAAGAAGATCGTGCCTCCCCCGCCGATGTCCCAAAGCCGTCGGGCGAGCGGCGTCAGCCGGAGCGCCGCCGCGTCGGGCGTGACCACGAGGACCGTGAAGAACACCACCGACGCCACGATCGCGAACGCCGCCAGGACGTGCAGAAACAGGAGCCAGTCGTACAGGTCCACGGCGCGGCACCGTAACAGCGCCGGCGGCCGGCGGCGGGCCTACTCCGTGGGCCAGGTGTGAACCGGCTCGTTGCTGTGCATCAGCTCGCGGTACGCGACGGTCATCTCGCGTAACGCGTCGAGCCGGTCGAGCCCCCGCTCGTAGAGGCGGTGGAAGGTGGCGGCCTGCCAGGCGGCTCCGTTCTGCATCGTCACGCAACGGCGCTCGAGGATGCCGAGCAGCCGCTCGCGGTCGGCGGACTCGATGCCCCAGCGGCTGAGCCCCTCGTCGGCCAGCGGCAGGAGCCGCCTGAGCACGAGCTCCGCCGCGGGCACCTCGCCCAGGCCCGGCCAGTACGCGCGCGCCTCGATGCCGTCGCGCGCGCCGGCGTGGAAGTTCTCCTCCGCGGCCGAGAAGGACATCCTCGTCCAGAGCGGGCGTTCGTCCTCGGTCAGCACGCGGACGAGCCCGTAGTAGAAGGCGGCGTTGGCGACGATGTCCACGACCGTCGGCCCCGCGGGAAGGACCCTGTTCTCCACGCGGAGGTGGGGCCGGCCCCGCACGACGTCGTAGATCGGCCGGTTCCACCGGTAGATGGTTCCGTTGTGCAGACGGAGCTCGCCGAGCCGCGGCACGTCCCCGCGCGCCAGCGTCTCGACCGGATCCTCGTCGTCGCAGACGGGCAGGAGCGCGGGGAAGTAGCGCACGTTCTCCTCGAACAGGTCGAAGATCGACGTGATCCAGCTCTCCCCGAACCACACCCGCGGCCTGACGCCCTGCGCCTTGAGCTCCTCGGGACGAGTGTCGGTGGCCTGCTCGAAGAGGGCGATCCGGGTCTCGCGCCACAGCTCCTTGCCGAAGAAGAAGGGCGAGTTGGCGCCGATCGCGACCTGGACGCCGGCCACCGCCTGCGCCGCGTTCCAGTGGGCGGCGAACGCCTCGGGGTCGACCTGCTGGTGGAGCTGGACGCTGGTGCAGGCCGCCTCGGGAGCGATCGTGTCGGCGAGCGTGGCCAGCCGCTCAGGGCCGTCGATCTCGATCTGGAGGTCCTCTCCCCGGGCGGCGAAGATCTGCTCGTTGAGGAGCTGGTAGCGCGGGTTGCCGCTGAAGCTCTCGGCGCTGAGGTGGCGCTCGGCGACGGTCGGCAGGATGCCGATGATCATCATGTGCGCGCCCCGGGTCCGGGCGCGCTCCTCGCCGTGGTTGAGGCTCCGTCGGATCGCTTCCTCCAGCGCGGCGAGCACTTGGCCTTCGAGCAGCCGCGGGGGGATGTTGATCTCGACGTTGAACTGCCCCAGCTCCGTCTGGAAGGCCGGGTCCGCGATCGCCTCGAGGACGGGGGCGTTTGCCATGGCCGGATCACCGCGCTCGTCGGTGAGGTTGAGCTCGATCTCGAGACCGAAGGAGCGGCGCTCGGGGTCGAAGCGCGAGGCGGCCAGCATCCCGGCGAAGACGTCGAGGCAGGCTCTCACCTTCCGGCGGTAGCGCTGCCGGTCCTCGCGCCCGAAGACCGTTGCGGCTACCTGCTCACCCACTAGTGCTCCTCCTCTGAGCTCCCGACTCGCGGGCCGGTGTGATTCTCGTTGCCGGGGCCGCCAGGCGCTAATCCTCGTCCCGTCGGGCCGTTTCGGCAACGACCCGTTTCATTCGCGTCGCCCGGGTAGGGGAGACCTGATGCGGCAGCTCACAAGCCTCGATGCCTCCTTCCTGGCGGTCGAGTCGGCGCGCACGTACGGGCACGTCGGCGGCCTCGCCGTCTATGACCCATTCACGGCGCCGGACGGCCGGCTACGCAGGGGGACCTGTGCGCCCTCGTAACGGAGCGCCTGCCGCTCCTGCCCCCCTTTCGCTGGCGGCTCGTGCAGGTGCCGCTCGGCCTCGATCTGCCGTACTGGGTCGAGGATCCCGACTTCGACATCGACTTCCACATCCGCGATTCTGCGGTGCCCCCGCCCGGCGATGACCGCCAGCTCGCCGAGACGGTGGCGCGAATCTTCGCCCGGCCGCTCGACCGGTCCCGCCCGCTGTGGGAGCTGTACTCGATCCACGGGCTCGAGGGCGGCCGGGTCGCCCTGCTGACGAAGGTGCACCACTCCGTCGTCGACGGGGTCTCCGGGAACGAGATCCTCTCGGTGCTGCTCGACCCCACGCCCGAGGGGCGCGAGCTGCCCGCCTCGAGCCGCGTGGCGGCGGGGCGGCGCCGGCCGGGAGACCTCGAGATGCTCGGCCGCGGCGTGCTAGGGCTGGCCCGCCAGCCGCTCCGAGTCCTGAAGTCGCTGCCCAGCACGCTGCCGAACCTCACCGACCTCCCGGGCGCGAATGCCCTCCCGGGGGTGCCCAGGGTCTCCCGCGGCCTGTCCGCGCTGAGGAAGGCCGTGGGGGCCGAGTCGGACGGCGGCATCCTCGAGGTGACGACGGCGCGTCCCCCGCGCACCTGCTTCAACGGCCCGGTGTCGGCGCACCGCGCGTTCGCGTTCCGCTCGCTTTCGCTCGACAAGGTCAAGGCGGTCAAGAACGCGTTCGGGATCAAGGTGAACGACGTGGTGGTCGCGCTCTGCGCGAGCGCGGTCCGCGACTTCCTCATCGAGCGCGACGAGCTGCCCGACGAGCCGCTGGTCGCGATGGTGCCGGTCTCCGTTCGCACCGACGAGGAGGCGGGCACCTTCGGGAACCGCATCTCCATGATGGTCGTCCCGGTGCCCACCAACGAGCCGGACCCCGAGCGCCGGCTCAGGCGCGCGCACCAGCTGCTGGCGAGCGCCAAGGAGCGTCACAGCGCGCTCCCCGCCAACCTGCTCACGGACGCCACCAGCTTCATCCCGCCCGCCGTCGCGGCCCTGGCGGCGCGAACGACCGTGGGCATCCTCGGCCGAACACGTCCGCCTCTCAACCTCGTGATCTCGAACGTGCCGGGGCCGCGGGACCCGCTGTACCTCGCGGGCGCCCGGCTCGAGGCGCACTACCCCGTCTCGGCCGTGGTGGACGGCGTGGGGCTCAACATGACCGTCATGAGCTACCGCGACCACATCGACCTCGGTGTGGTCACCGACCGCGACCAGATCAAGGATCCGTGGCCGCTCGTGCGCGGAGCTGAGCGGGAGCTCGAGGAGTTCGAGGCAGCCGCCCGGCGCAACGAGCGAAAGGGCCGGCCGCAGGGCGTCCCCGCGTAGCGCCGGTACCCTGCGCCGGTGGCCGCGGGGGTCGTCCTCGTCACCGGCGTTCCCGGCTTCATCGGCCGGCGCCTCGCGCGCCGGCTGACCGAGGACGAGCCGGACCGGACGGTCGTCGCGCTGGTCGAGCGGCGAGTGCTGGACGTCGCCCGCGGGGTGGCCGCCGGGCTCGACGGCGCGCTGGAGGTGCTCGCCGGCGACATCACCGAGCGGCGGCTCGGCCTCGCCGACGAGGACTGGGAGCGGTTGAGCGCCGAGGTCACGCTCGTCTACCACCTCGCCGCGATCTACGACCTGGGTGTCCCGGTCGAGGTCGCCCAGCGCGTGAACGTGGACGGCACCGGCAACGTGCTCGAGCTGTGCCTGGCGGCGGAGCGGCTAGAGCGGCTCGCCTATGTGAGCACCGCCTATGTGGCCGGCACGCGGACGGGCGTGGTCTACGAACACGAGCTGGTGATGGGCCAGGACTTCAAGAACCACTACGAGTCGACGAAGTTCCAAGCCGAGGTCTGGGTTCGTGAGCTGATGGACCGGGTGCCCACGACGATCCTCCGCCCCGCCATCGTCGTCGGCGACTCCCGAACCGGCGAGACCGAGAAGTTCGACGGCCCCTATTACCTCCTTCGCGCCATCTCGAGGGCGGAGCGCGCCGGGCAGGCGATCTGGCAGTTCGGCGCCTCGGAGGCCTCCTTCAACGTCGTCCCGGTCGACTACGTGGTGGCGGCGATGGCAGCGACCGCGGCGGCGCCGGAGGCGCTCGGGGCGACGCTGCACCTGGTCTACCCGGAGCCTCTCTCGGCACGCGAGCTTCTCGCTCTGCTGTCCGAGGCCTACGCGGGCCGCCCGCCTCGAGGCCGGCTGCCCTCGGGCCTGGTGGAACGGGCCCTGCGCATGCCGGCTGTGCGCGGGGCCCTCGGCCGCCCGAGTCGCTCGTCTACCTCAATCACCGCGTGACCTTCGACGCGCGCCGCGCCGCCGAGCTGCTCTCGCCGCTCGGGCTGAGGCCGCCGCGCTTCGGCGACTACGTCGAGCCTATGGTGGAGTTCTTCCGCGCGCACGAGGACGACCCGGCCTACGCGCCGCGCCGTTGAGGCGCCCCCGTGCGCTTCGGCGTCGCCATCCTGCCGGACCGGCGCTGGACCGAGGCGGTGCGGTTGTGGCGACACGTGGAGGAGCTCGGCTTCGACCATGCGTGCACCTACGACCACCTGAGCTGGCGCTCGCTGCGCGACGAGGCCTGGTTCGGCGCCGTGCCCACCCTGGCCGCGGCCGCGCTAGCGACGAGCCGCGTGCGGCTCGGCACGCTCGTCGCGTCGCCCAACTTCCGTCACCCGGTGCCCTTCGCCAAGGAGCTCGTGACGCTCGACCGCCTCGACTTGCGCGCCCTGCTCGAGCGCCTGGCGCGGGCCTGCGACGAGCTGGGACGCGACCCGGATACCCTCGACCGCCTCCTCCTGACGGGCACGAGCGAGGCGCGGCCGCTCGCCTCGGTCGAC
>JBKPFJ010000219.1:0-5041 GCA_046728795.1 Actinomycetota bacterium
ATCGACGGCCTCCTGGTCGAGCGCATCGACGACAGCGGTCTCTGCCCGCCCGCCCGCCGCGCGAATGTCGTTGGCCACAGACTTCAGCTTGGCCTCGGTGCGACCGGCGAGGAATACCCTCGCTCCCTCGCGAGCGAAGGCACGAGCAACCGCGCCGCCGATCGAGCCGCCCGCACCGTAGATAACCGCGTTCTTGTTCTCGAGCAGCACGTCCACCTCCTCAACTCTCAGGTCTCCCCTGTAGACCGGACCATGGGCGGGAACTCACCGGTCGCCGCTCATTCTCGGTGCAACGCCCGAGTTGGCTGCTTCGGCGGATTCCGCGAGCCAGGGACCTGGCGTGGTCGCTCTCGCAAGGGACGAATCGCAGGGGTCGACGCGGCAATCATCCGACGCCCGCTTCCCCGCGAATGCAGTCGGCGACGCGTACGGGGCGGCGCTCTCGCGGATCGTCCAAAGCATGAGCCGTGGGCGGTCCCCGGGTTGACCACACGAGGGGGCGCGAGCACAACTTGACTTTCACTCCCGGATGAGAGGAAAGTGGGTCCCACCCCAAGGGGAGCGTCCTCGGTCGAAGATCCGGCCGAGGGGCGACCAGGAAGGCGGGCTCGCAGTCACTCCCGCAGCACAGGCTCCGCAGCGTCGGCGCTCTGGCCGTCGTTAGCGGGCGCTGCCCGGTCGGTGAGCCCGGCGTCGCCCTGTTATGGCGCGCCCGACCGACGGAGGTCAACATGAGTAGCACCGACGTAGGCAGTGCCGGTTCGGCGGAGATGGCGGACGTCTCGACGATCGACATGGGGCTCGAGGTCGTGACCGTGCCCGTCTCCGATGTGGATCGGGCAAAGGAGTTCTACCTGGGCCTCGGCTGGCGGCTGGACATCGACCTGGACGGCGGCGACATCCGGAACGTGCAGATGACGCCGCCCCACTCGCAGTGCTCGATCCATTTCGGCAAGGGCATCACGGCGATGGAGCCGGGGTGCCTTGACAGGCTGTTCCTCGCCGTCAAGGACATCGACGCCGCCCGGGACGATCTGATCAGCCGCGGCGTCGACGTCAGCGAGGTCGAGGAGCAGCCGAAGCCCCCGGGCCTCCCCGACTTGCCAGGGCGCTCGTACTTCGCCTACGCGTCGTTCAGCGACCCGGACGGCAACGGCTGGCTGCTCCAGGAGGTCACGACCCGGCTCCCCGGGCGGGAGTGGGAGGACTGACATGGACGTCGCCTCCCTTGCAGATCTGTTGCACGAGACGGCCGAGCACCACGGCCCCTTCGAGGAAGCCGCCCCGGAGCACGACTGGTGGGACTGGTACGCGGCGTACATGGAGGCTCGCCAGAGCGGGAGAACTCCGGACGAGGCCTCCGCCGCCGCCGGGCGCTACATGGCGGAGGTCAAGCACGTCGTCGTGCCGTCTGCGTGAGTCGGATTCGCCACTGCACCGGAGACCCCGCCGGCCCCGGCGGGGTCTCCAACCTTGAGCGGCTGACCGCGTTTCAGATCGAGCTCGGCAACCGCCACGGAATCGACGGATTCGCGTACGGCTTCAAGTACCTGCCGCTCACAGCCGAGCTGACGCCGGCAGAGGCTCCGCGGGCGTGAGGCGCGAGTAAAGCGCGCTGAAGACGCTGCACGGTGAGATCGCCGCGGCCCGACGGCCTGCCACCCCGGGAGCAAGCCGTGGGCGGGAAGGAGGTTTTCGATGGACGAAGCGACGGCCCGGGCCATGATCCAGGCGCACTTCGACGCCTCGAACGTCGGCGCCGCCGCCGGCGGACCAGGAGACGACATCACCCGCGCCTCGGAGATCTACGCTGACGACGCGGTCGTGGAGTGGCCGCAGGGCGGCGAGCGCCTGCGCGGCAAGGCGAACATCATCGGGTTCAGGTCTACGTATCCGGCCCGCCAGCACTTCGAGCTCCACCGGACCACGGGCTGTCACGACCTCTGGGTCAACGAGTACACGATCCGCTACGACGACCAGCCGGTGATGGCCGTCGGCATCATGGAGTTCCGCGACGACAAGGTCGTCCGCGAGCGGATCTACTTCGGCGATCCCTGGGAGCCGCCGGCTTGGCGCGCCCACTGGGTCGAGCGGTTCGACCCTTGGGAGCCGGACTAGTCGGTTAGGGCGCACCAGCCACGAGAGCACCGGCTGAGCATTCGACCGCTCGCGCTGGGACAGGGAAGCGAACTTCTCCGCGGGCGCCGCTCACGCTCGCCAAGGGACGACGGCCGGGAGGCGGAGCCGAGACCAGCTGCCACGGAGCCCTAACACGATGGGTTGCCATTAGTGCTGTATCTCACCTGCTACCGCGCTCCGCTGGCCTGGCGTGCGCCGCGCGGCCCACGCTACTGATTCGGGTCCCTTCGAGCGGCCTGAGCTCGTCGAACTGCTCTCGGGCGCTGCCGCTCTCATGGGAGGCTGTCGCACAAACCCCCGCTGAGCGGCCTCCGCTCTGAACTGGGCCTGGCGGCGCTATCTAGGGGCTGGTGGGCGGCTGGAGCACGGGCCACCTGCGGCGCTAGCCTCCGGCCGGTGAGCTCCCTGCCGCGACCGGACTGGAGCCTCGGGCGCTACGAGCAGATCGCCGAGCAACTGCTGCCCGCGGCGCGCGTGGCCGTCGACCGCGCCGCGCCCGCCGAGGGCGAGCACGTCGTCGACGTTGGCTGCGGGACCGGCAACGCGTCCCTGCTCGCCGCCGCACGCGGCGCCCGGGTGACGGGCGTCGACCCGGCGCAGCGGCTGGTCGAGGTCGCGCGGGAGCTGGCCAGGGAACGGGGACTCGACGCGACCTTCGTCTCGGGGGAGGCGGCGGCGCTGCCACTCGGCGACGGCGAGGCCGACCTGGTCCTGTCGGTCTTCGGCGTCATCTTCGCCGCCGACGCCGCGGCCGGGGCGGCGGAGCTGGCGCGAGTCGCGGGACCGGCCGGGCGCATCGTTTTCACGGCCTGGATCCCCGAGGGAGCCATCTCCGAGCTCGCGCGTGCATCACGGCAGGCGGTGACGGATGCGCTCGGTGCGCCACCCGAACCGCAGCCCTTCGCCTGGCATGACCGCGACGCGCTCGCGGGGCTGTTCGGGCCGCACGGCTTCGAAGTCGAGATCACGGAGGAGCAGCTCGGCTTCACGGCGAGCTCCCCGCGCGACTACCTCGAAGTCGAGTTCAGGGAGCATCCACTCTGGGTGGCGGGGCGCGCCGTGCTTGAGCCGCTGGGGCGCGTGGACGCCCTCCGCGAGCAAGCCATCGGGATCCTCGAGCGAGCCAACGAGGACCCGAACGCGTTCCGGGTGACGAGCCGGTACGTGGTGGCTACGGCGCGACGGCCTTAGAGACTGGCGCTCCTGCTTTCACGATTGAGGAGCACTTGCTCGCAGCCGCCCGAGGCTCCCGTTGCTCGTCCTTTGCGACAGTGAGCTTCGCGCCGGGCGGAGACCGCTGCAACCACGAGAAGAGAGAAGCGGTTGACCTCTAGGAAGTCGGCTGCAGAGCGGGGCGTGCTCCACCCGCCTGCCGGCGGGTCTGGGTGTTTCGCACTCAAGGACTCCGCGGGTTGTCGTCGGTCCGCCGACGTCCTTGACGGCTGGCGGAGGCGCAGGCGACCGCTTCGCTCATGAGATCCGCGGCGGTCTCGTCCTGGAGCCCTTCCCGGTCGAGGCGACGCCAGGTCCAGAAGTCAAGCGCTAGCCCTATGAGGGTCCGCTGCATTTCTGCTCGCCGTCCGCGGGAGCGGAAGCCTTTGGCCAATGCCTGCGTGAGCTGGGCGAGCTGCGCGTCGAAGGTTTGCTTCATCACAGCATCGAGCGCAGGGATTGCGCCGCGGTCACGCTGGATCTTCTCGATCATCGCCGCCTCGCGGTACCAGCGATAGAACTCGCGCAGGACCGCCTGCAATCGCGCCTTTGGGCTGGGAAGCGCGAGTGCCGGGGAGAGGTCCGGCGGCGGATGGAAGCCCATCCAGTGGGCTTGGCAGGCACCGAAGAGCTCGATCTCCTCCGGGAAGTGGTTGTAGACGGTGAGCCGCTGGACTCCCGCCCGCCGTGCGATCTCGGCGACGGTCGTCTTCGCCGGTCCAACTTCCTCGTGGAGCTCCATCGTCGCCCGAATGATGCGCTCGCGGGTCAGCCGTTGGCTCTCGGCACGGGCCCTTAGCTCGTACTTGCGCTTTCGAGTTCGGCCGGTGCTCCACTCTAGCTCGCGAGGAGTTTCGCTTGACACGTCGTTCATCAATCGTATACTCCGCAGCGGACATTAAACAGGGCGTTTAGCAAAATTCACATAGGCAGCTGTTCAGCTTGATCGCACATCCCGGTTCAACTAAAAAACGCTCCGATAAACGCCGCGCCGGATGGCCCCGAACAGCGCGGCGCTTTCGCCGTTGGCGAAAAGGGAGGTATCGGTGATGGTTGTTTCTTTCGGGCGGTTGTTTCGCGCAATGGTCGTCGTCAGCCGCTCCGCGGCGGTGTTGTTTGCCCTGACGGCGGTGTCCGCGACGGCGGCGGCGCGGGTGACTCCCCGCTCGCGCTAGTCGCCAATGGCGCGCGACGAGCTGAGCCGCCGAGTCGTCGACGGTGACTAGCGGTCGCGCCCGGTGTGTAGAGGTCAGGCTTCCGTCGACCAGTTGTGTTCTCTATTAAAGGAGGAGCGAGATGCTGACGGCCAAGACCGGCGAACTCGAGCTGATGCAGGGCTGGTTCGACGCGACCCGGAACACACACACGTCCGGGCGACGTTCCCGATCAACAAGTGGGCCGGATCGGCCGAGAGCGCGGCCGTCTACTTCGAGATCGAGCCGGGTAACCGGCTGGCCGAGCACACCGACAGCGCCGAGGAGATCCTCTACGTGGTCGCCGGAGACGCGGAGGCCCAGGTCGGCGACGAGCGCGAGCGGCTTACCGCCGGCGACCTCGCGGTCATCCCCGCGATGGTCCCGCACGGCGTCGACAACGTCGGTAGCGAGACCGTCAAGGTCGTCGGTTTCTTCTCGGAGTCGGAGATCATCACGACGTTCAGCGAGTCGGTACAGCCGTTCGGCGCGGCGAC
>JBKPFJ010000160.1:0-12656 GCA_046728795.1 Actinomycetota bacterium
AGCCCTTCACGGCGGTGCTTTTCCCTGGCCAGGGCAGCCAGACCGGCGACATGCGCGAGGTGGTCGAGCGCGAGGCGCCCGAGCTGCTCGAGGCCGCCCTCGACGCGGTCGGTGACGACCCCTTCGCACACGCGGAGGAGAGCACCCGTTTCGCTCAGCCGGCGATCTACTGCGCCAGCGTCGCGTGCTGGTCGCGGATCGATTGGCTCGAGCCCGACTACCTGGCGGGCCACTCGCTCGGCGAGGTCGCGGCGCTCGTAGCGGCGGGATGTATAGGCGTGGAGGACGGCCTGCGCCTAGTGACCGTTCGCGGGCAGCTGATGGAGCGGGCCGCGGCCCAGAACGGCCGAGGCGGCATGCTGGCGGTACTGGACGGGCGGCTCGGCCGGCAGCTAGCGGCACAGCTGGAGCTGGACATCGCCAACGACAACGCTCCGGACCAGGTAGTCGTTTCGGGTGATGTCGACGCCCTCGAGCTTGCGGCCCGCCGGGCCGGGGCGGCGGGCGTAGGTGCCGTGCGACTGCCCATCAGAGGCGCGTTCCACTCGCCGGCTCTGGCGGATGCCCGGGACCGCTTCGCGGAGGCGCTGGCTGAGTTCGAATTCCGGAAGCCTCGGATTCCGGTTCTCTCGTGCGTGACCGCCCGGCCGATCGACGAGGTCCCCCGGCGTCTGGCCGAGGGGCTAACCAGTCGCGTGCGTTGGCGCGAGACGCTTCTGGCGCTCAGACGGTTGGGCGTCACCCGCTTCGTAGAAACCGGGCCCGGCAAGGTCCTCACCGGCCTCGTGCGGCGGACTCTCGACGACGTCGAGGCCCTTCTTCCGGACAGGCTGGAGACGGTCCATGGCTGAGATCCTGGTAAGGCAGCGATCCGCACTCGGCTCGGAGCGCGCGGTGGCCGGCGCGGCGCTCGGCTCGGTGGGGATAGCAGTCCCGGAGCGGGTGATCGAGAACGCACCGATCGCCGAGCGGCTGGGCGTGGACGACGACTGGATCGTCAGGCGCACCGGCATCAGGCGGCGCCATTCTCTCCGCCCCGGCGAGCGGCTTACGGACCTTGCCGCGACGGCGGGGGCCGCCGCCCTCGAGCGAGCGCACATCGATCCCGCGGATCTCGACCTCGTTCTGGTCGGGACCACGACCAACGACCGCCTGACCCCGGACGCGGCCCCGCTCGTGGCCGCTCAGCTCGGTGCGCGGGGCGCAGGCGCCATGGATGTCGGCGCCGCCTGCACCGCGTTCGTCGCGGCCGTCGCGCTGGCCCGCGGCCAGATCGAGGCCGGCATGGCGGAGCGCGTGCTCGCGATCGGGGCCGACGCGCTCGTCCAGCACCTGGATCCGGACGACAAGCGCACCGCCGCGCTGTTCGGGGACGGCGCCGGCGCCGTGGTGATGACGGCGACCGATCCCCCCGGTCGGCTGAGCACCCCGGTGCTGCGGTCGGACGGCAGTCAGGCCGATCTGATCTTCGCCACTCGCGAGCAGGGCAAGATCCGCATGGCGGGGCAGGAGACGTTCCAAAACGCCGTCGCCCGCTTGAGCGAGGTGACCGAGGAGGCGCTCGCGCTGGCGGGCACGGCGATCTCCGAGGTTGACCTGTTCGTCTACCACCAGGCGAACAGCCGCATCCTGCGGGCGGTGGGCGAGCGTATGGGATTGCCTCCAGAGCGGACGGTCGACTGCATCGCGGGCTACGGCAACACCTCGGCGGCCTCCATTCCCATCGCGCTCCACGAGGCCGAGGCCGAGGGAACGCTCGTCGAAGGCCAGCGTGTGCTCCTGGCGGCGTTCGGGGCCGGCTTCACCTGGGGCGCCGTTGTTGCCGACTGGGGCTTGCCTGAGGCTATCCATGAAGGAGGGAGATAGATGAGCCGCCGGGTAGTGATCACCGGCGTCGGCGCGGTCACGCCTCTCGGTGTCGGTGCCCAGAAGACGTTTGAGCGCTGGATCGCGGGCGAATGTGGGATCGAGGACGGCGAGGGCCGCTGCGACGAGTTCGACCCGACCGAGTTCCTCTCCAGGAAGGACGTGCGGCGCACCGATCGTTTTGCGCAGTTCTCGCTCGCCGCAGCGGAGGAGGCGCTCGCTCAGGCGGGGTTCGAGGACGGCCCTCCGCTCAATCCCGAGCGCGTGGGCTGCATCGTTGCCACCGGGGTCGGCGGGCTCGGGACCATCGAGGAGGGCTACGAGACCCTTCGCGAGAAGGGGCCCAAGAGCGTCTCGGCTCTCGCGATCCCCATGCTGATGCCGAACGCGGGCGCCGGGACGCTCGCCCTCCGCCACGGTCTGAGGGGTCCTTCCCACTGCGTGGCCTCGGCGTGTGCCGCAGGCGCGGACGCGATCAGCGCGGCCGTGCGTCTCATCCGGGCGGGCGAGGTCGACGCCGTCGTGACGGGAGGAAGCGAGGCGGCCCTGACCGGGCTCGCCCGGGCTGCGTTCGAGAACATGGGGGCAACCTCGCCATCCGGCATCTGCCGCCCGTTCGATGCGCGCCGCGACGGATTCGTGATGGGCGAGGGCGCCGGGGTACTCGTGCTCGAGGACGCGGAGATCGCCGCCGAACGCGGTCAGCCCGCGCTAGGCGAGGTGCTTGGCTATGGCGCCAGCTCAGACGCTCATCACATCACCGCGCCCGAGCCGCACGGTGCCGGCGCGGCCCAGGCGATCACGCGGGCGCTGGCGGACGCCGGCGTCGATGCACAGGACGTCGACTACGTCAACGCCCACGGCACCTCCACCCCGCTCAACGACCGCTCGGAGACCGAGGCCCTCAAGAAGGCCCTCGGGGACGCCGCGAGCCGGACCCCGGTCTCCTCGACCAAGTCGGTGATCGGGCACTTGCTCGGCGCCGCGGGCACCGTCGAGGCGATCGTGACGGTGCTCGCTCTCCGCGAGCGCGTGGCGCCTCCGACCGTCGGCTGGGAGGAGCGCGACGAGGGCCTCGACCTCGACTACGTCCCGGACGCGCGGCCGCTCGACGGTGTGAACGGGGATGGGGCGGTCGCGATATCGGACGCGTTTGGATTCGGCGGCCACAACGCCGTGCTGTGCCTGAGGGCACAGCCGCGGGCCGCGCCGGCGGCCGCCGGCTAACGGCGACGCTTCAGGCGCGAGCGCCGGGCGGGATAAGGCCCGTCTCGTAGGCGAAGATCACGGCCTGCACGCGGTCGCGCGCACCGAGCTTGGCGAGCACGCGCTTGACGTGCGTCTTGACCGTCGACTCCTCGATCACCAGGCGCGCCGCGATCTCAGCGTTCGAGAGGCCGCCGGCCACCAGCTCGAGCACCTCTCGCTCGCGCGGCGTGAGCTCGTCGAGCCGCTCGTCGTGCGCGGGGTCGATTCCGGGCTGCGTGGCCATGCGCTCGATCACCCGGCTCGTGACGGACGGGGAAAGCAGCGATTCGCCGGCGGCGACCGTGTGGAGGGCGGCGACGAGCTCCTCCGGCTTCGTGCGCTTCAGGAGGAACCCCGACGCGCCCGCGCGGAGCGCCCCGAAGATGTAGTCGTCCTGCTCGAACGTGGTCAGGATGAGCACCCGCACGTCGGGGTAGGCGTCGAGCAGCTCGCGCGTGGCGGCGATGCCGTCCAGGTCGGGCATCCGCACGTCCATCAGCACCACGTCGGGCGTGAGCAGCCGCGTGCGGTAGAGCGCGTCGCGCCCGTCCCGCGCCTCTCCCACGACCTCGATCTCCTCGTCGCTCGACAGCACGCCGCGGAGGCCGGCGCGCATGAGGTCGTCGTCGTCCACGATCAGCACGCGGATACTCATGTCAACGGCAGCCGCGCGCGCACGCGGAAGCTCCGGGCGAGAGCGTTGGCCTCGAGCACACCGCCCAGCAGCGCTGCGCGCTCCCGCATCCCGACGATCCCGTGGCCGTCGCCGTCGCGCGCCCCCTCGTCGCGGAGCGGGTTTGTGACTTTGAGCTCGAGCTCGTTTTCGGCGAAGGTGGCCTCCACCCGCGCGCTGCCCGCGCCGTGGCGAGCGGCGTTCGTGAGTGCCTCTTGGAGGATTCGGTACGCGGCGCGGTCGACGACCGGCGGGAGGGGCCGCAGATCGCCCTGAATCGTGGTCGTCACGTCGAGACCCGCGGCGCGATGGCGCGCCACCAGCGGCTCGAGCGCGGCGAGCCCGGGCGGGGGCTCGACCTCGTCGCCGTGCTCGCGGAGCGCCCCGACGAGCTGGTCGATCTCGCCCACGGTCTCGCGGGCGACCTGCTCGATCGTCTCGAACTCTCTGCGCGCGGGATCGTCCTCGGCGCGGAGGCGACCGAGCCCGGCGTGGACCAGGATCACGTTGATCGCGTGGCCCGCCGAGTCGTGCAGGTCGCGCGCGATGCGGGTGCGCTCCTCGGCCGCGGCCAGCCGACGCTCCCGCTCCGCCTCCCGCTCCGCGCGGAGCGCGCGCTCCTCGAGCTCGGCCATCCGCTCACGCCGTAGCCGGGTACGGTCCCCAGCGAGCCAGGCGCCGCCCCAGACGAGCACCCCGAAGAGGAGCTCTATCCCCGGGAAGCGCCCCTCCCTCAACCCTCCCGCGGTCACGTGCGCGATGAGCATCGCGCCGGCGACTCCCAAGGTGAGCCGCATCCGGTCCCGGGTCCCGTCTCCGCCGGCGGCCACCCAATAGAGCGCCAGCGTCGGACCGAGCGGCGGGCCGGCGGGCTCGGCGAACGCGCGGAGGGCGGTGCTGGCGAGCGCGGTCAGCACGAAAATCTGCAGCGGCGCGGAGCGGCGCCCCACGAGTGGCAGCGTCGCCAGCGCGGTGAGCGCGACCGTCCCCGCGTCGACCTTGCCCGCGCCCTCCTCGGTGCCCGCGAACAACAGCCCGAGGGAAGCCGCGAAGACGACCACGGCGATCGTGGCGTCGATCCACAACTCGCTGCCTTTCAGCGTGCGGGCATGCTCTCTTGCGGGATGTGTGGCCATTTCCCGGCGAGCGTAGCGCCCGCCCCCGGGCTCGCAATCGCCCGCGCGGTGGACCGGCGTCCCACCACGGTGGTACGCCCAGATCCTCCCTCCGAGCGTTCTCGGCGGCACCGCTCGGCACCTACCGTCACGTCCGATGATGTCGTCGCTCACCCGCTGGGTCCTTGCCCACAAGCGCACCGTGGCGCTCCTCTGGCTCGCGCTCACCATCGCGGGCGTAGCCGCGGCCGGGCCCGCCTCGCGTGCGCTCGATCCCGAGTTCTCGGTCCCCGACAAGGAGAGCTGGGAGACCAACGTGGCGATCGCCAAGAACTACCGGGGCACGGGCGGCGAAACCTCCCCGCTGCTGCCCGTGATGACCCTGCCGAGGGGCGAGACGGTCCGCTCGCCCGGAGTGAAGGGTGACCTCGCGCGGGTCGACAAGCGCCTCAAGCAGGCGCTCCCCGGCTCGCGCATCGCCTCGTACGCCTCGACGGGCGACCGGGCTTTCGTCTCCCGCGACGGGCGCACCACGTTCGCGCTCGTCTACCCCACGCCCGACCCGGACTCGGCCTTCGGCGAGAACCCCAAGGCCGAGCGTGCCGCCCGCCACGCGCTGCAGGGCGCGACGGTCGGTGGCGAGCCGGTGCGCCTTACCGGCTTCGACGCGCTCGCGCAGGACAGCGGCGGGGGCGAGGGACCGGGCGTCCTGCTCGAGGCGGTGCTCGGCGGCGCGGGCGCTCTGCTCGTGCTCGCGTTCGTGTTCGCGTCGTTCCTGGCACTTCTGCCGCTGTTGATGGCTGTCGTCTCGATCATGACCACCTTCCTGCTGCTGCTCGGTCTGACCGAGCTCACCGCCGTGTCGCCTGTCGTCCAGTTCCTGATCGCTCTGATCGGCCTGGGGGTGGCGATCGACTACTCGCTGCTCGTGGTCTCCCGCTGGCGCGAGGAGCGCTCCCACGGGCGCTCGGGCGACGAGGCCGTCCAGCGGGCCATGGAGACGGCGGGCCGGGCTGTCGTGTTCAGCGGCATCACCGTGGCCATCGGCCTTCTGGCGCTGATCGCGCTGCCGCTGCCGTTCCTCCGGTCGATGGGCTACGGCGGCATGCTGATCCCGCTCGTCTCGACGCTCGTGGCGATCACGCTGCTGCCGGTGGTGCTCGCGAAGGCCGGGCCGAGGCTCGACTGGCCGCACCGCCGGACGGACGACAAGGCGAGCCGCGCCTGGACGCGCTGGGCGCAGGCGGTGTCGCGGCGGCGCTGGCTCGCAGCGGGCGCGGGGCTGGCAGTGATCCTCGCACTCGCCTTCGCGGCCACCGACCTGCAGCTCGGAACCTCCGACGCGGATACCGTGGCCCGCTCGGGCGACGCCAAGCAAGGTCTGGTGGCGCTCGAGCGCGCGGGCATCGGCGAGGGTGCGCTCCTCCCGCACGAGATCCTCATCCAGGGCCGCACCAGCCCCGAGCGGGTGGCGGCCGAGCTGCGCGGCGTGGAGGGCATCCACGGCGCCGTGGCGCCGGGCGGCGGGTCCTGGCGGAGCCGAGGCACCTCGCTGGTCGAGGCGATCCCCGTGCCCGACAGCGGCTCGGACGAGGGCGAGCGGACCCTCGCCGACGTGCGCGAGACGGCCCACTCCGCCGGTCCCGACGTGCGCGTCGGGGGCCAGCCCGCGGCGAACGCGGACTTCATCGACGCCGTCTACGGCAGCTTCCCGGTGATGATCGCCCTGATCACGATCACCACCTTCGTCCTCCTGGCCCGCGCCTTCCGTTCCCTGCTGCTGCCGGCCAAGGCGATCGTGCTCAACATCCTCAGCGTCGCCGCCGCCTGGGGCGTGCTGGTCCTCGTCTGGCAGCACGGCATCGGCTCGGAGGCGATCTGGGACATCCAGGCCACCGGCTCGAGTCCCTCCTGGATGCCGTTGATGGTGTTCGCCTTCCTGTTCGGCCTCTCGATGGACTACGAGGTCTTCATACTCAGCCGCATGCGCGAGGAGTACGACCGCACGGGCTCGACGGAGACCGCGGTGGTCCGGGGCATCGGGCGCACCGGCCGGCTGGTGACGAGCGCCGCTCTGATCCTGTTCCTCGCCTTCACCTCGATGGCCTCCGGCCCCGAGACCGACGTGAAGATGATGGCCACGGGCCTGGCCGCGGGGATCCTGCTCGACGCCACCGTGATCCGCGCGCTGATCGTGCCCGCGGCGATCGCGGTCATGGGACGCTGGAACTGGTGGCTCCCGAGGTGGCCGGCCCGGCTCCTGCGCGTAGAGCCGTCGGTGCTGAAGCCCGCGAGGGCCGGGGAGGCCGAGGCGTGAGCGAGCCGATCCGCGACCCCGTCAGCCGCGTGCGCTACACGTTCGAGCCCGAAGGCGAGAACCTAATCGTGCGCGTCTGGCTCGAGCCCGGCGGCGGCCTGCCGGCCCACTACCACCCCCGGCAGGAGGAGCGCTGGTCGGTGGTGGAGGGGCGCGCCCGCTTCCAACTCGGGAGCGAGAAGCGCGTTATCGGCCCCGAGGACGGCGAGCTCGTGGTGCGGCCGGGAACGACGCACGGCCTGGCGAGCGCCAGCGACCAGGAGGCGCGCCTGCGCACCCTCGTCCTCCCCGCGCTCCGCCTCCAGGACTTCCTGACGGAGAGCGCCGCCGCGGCGCAGCAGGGCCTCTTCACGAGCCGGGGGCTCCCCCGCGGCCTGCGCGGCGCGCGCTGGGCGGCGCGCTTCCTGAAGAAGTACCGCGACGAGACCGTGTTCACCTCGCCGCCCCAGGTCGTCCAGCGAGCGCTTTTCGCGTTGTTCGCGCGGGACGCCTGAAGCACGCGAGCGTCCCCAACCCCCTGCATAGCGGGCACTCCGGGACGTTCGGCGTTGGGGGCGCTCAGGGCGAGTAGATGTTCAGCACGCCCGAGGTCGTTTGGTCGTTTCCGTTGCCCTCGGGCAGGGCGATGCGACCGCCGCCCACGATCGGCGAGTTCCAGTGCCCGTCGCCGGCGGGCAGGTTTGCGAGCTTGCGGCCGGAGCGGGCGCGGTAGACGTTGAGCCCCCCGCCGGTTTGGTCGTAGACGAGCAGTAGCCCGCCCACGACGACCGGCGACGTCCCGGCCGTGTCGTTACTCCACAGCGCCTGCAGTCGCGAGCCGCGCAGCCGGTAGGCGACGGTGCCGCCCTCGTCGGCCGTGAAGACGCGCGAGCCGCTCACCGCCGGGGCGGTGAAGGCGAGCCGGTCGTTCGGCAGGGGGAGGGTCTGCACCTCCCCGCCGAGCCGGGGCCCCGCCGAGCCGGTGCCGTTCAGCCGCGCCAGGGAGAGCAGGCGCAGCACGCCGTCCTTGCCGCCCTGAAGCCCGAAGCGCGGGCGGTCCTCGGGCACGAGCGCCGGCGCCGTCGAGCCGAGGTCGGCGTCCGTCTGCTCGAGCTCCGTGTGGCTCTCCGGCGTGTAGCTCTGTAGCAGGCGCCTGGCGCCGGGTGAGAGCATCAGCACCGAGTCGCCCCAGTCGGTGCTCCCGTTGAATGGCGCGTTGCCCGTGGTCACCAGGATGCGGCGACTACCGGGGACCACCACGGCCCCGGCTCGCGCCCAGATCGCGCCGAAGCCGGAGGGACAGCTGTTCGGGTCGATGATCTGGCGGCGGTCGCTGCAGAGCGCGTTGAAGACGTGCGCGATGCGGCCACTGCTGCGGGAGATCGAGACCACGTGCCCCTGGTAGGGCGGGATGTCGCCGATATAGCCGCCCGTGGTGACCAGCACCCAGCGACCGCTCACGTTCAGGGCCGGGGCGATCTTCTCGTGCGTGGGGTCCCGGGTCACGCTCACTGGCCAGCGCCCTCCGGCCTCGCGCCCGCGGGAGACGGACAGCTTGTGCACCCGGCCGTCGGGCGAGACCGAGTAGATCCAGCGCCGCGAGGGGTCCGCCACCGGCGTGGCCTGAGTTATCTGGGGACTCCCCTCCCAGTCGCCGATCCCGGGTGGCACGAACTGCCACAGGCGCCGCCCGCTCGCGGGGGCGATGGCGAGCGTGCGGCCGTAGGTCGTTGTGACGAAGAAGACGTCCCGGCGTCTGCCCCGCACGCGCACGTCGTGGAGGTAGATCGCCGACGAGTCCACGGTCCCCGGGAGGTCAACCTGCCGGCGGCGCAGGCCCCGCACGCGCCGCAGCAGCGCGGGGGCGTGGTTCGAGCGCTGGGCATCCCAGCCGAAGCGGGTCCAGTCGCGGTCCGTCTGCGATGCGGCGGCGTCGGCGCGCCCGGACGCGGGTGACTCGGAGGGGGCGGGCACCGGCTGTTCGGGGGCGGAGTCATCGCCGCCGCAGCCCGCGAACAGCGCCAGGGCGACCACGACCAGGCGAGCGCGGGCCATGCCCGCAGTGTGGCAATACAGTTCCGGCCGCCCATGCAGTTCGACCTCACCGACGAGCAGCGCGCGATTCAGCAGCTGGCGCGCGAGTTCGCGCAGCAGGAGGTGGCGCCGGTGGCCGCGGAGCTCGACCGCGAGAAGCGCTTCCCCTACGAGATCGTCGCGAAGCTCGGCGAGCTGGGACTCATGGGCATCCCCTACCCCGAGGAGTACGGCGGCGGGGGCGCCGACACCCTGTCGTATGCGATCGCCGTGGAGGAACTGACCAGGGTGGACTCGAGCGTGGCCATCACCGTGGCCGCCCATACGAGCCTCGGCACCTGGCCCATCTTCGCCTTCGGCAGCGAGCAGCAGCGGCAGGAGTGGCTCCCGCTGCTCTGCTCCGGCGAGCGCCTCGGCGCTTTCGGGCTCACCGAGCCGGAGGCGGGCTCGGATGCTGGCAACACCCGTACCACCGCGACGCTCGACGACGGCGAGTGGGTGATCAACGGCGCCAAGCAGTTCATCACCAACGCCGGCACCGACATCAGCGGGCTCGTGGCAATCACCGCGCGCACGGGGCCCGAGGAGGTGTCGAACCTCATCGTGCCGTCGGGCACGCCGGGCTACACGGTCGAGGCGCCCTACCGCAAGATGGGCTGGAACGCCTCGGACACGCGCCCGCTCGCCTTCGACGACTGTCGCGTGCCGGAGGAGAACCTGCTCGGCCCGCGCGGCCACGGCTTCAAGCAGTTCCTGAACACGCTGGACGGGGGGCGGATCGGTGTGTCGGCGATGGGTGTGGGGCTGGCCCAGGGCGCGCTCGACGAGGCGATCGCCTACGCCAAGGAGCGCCGCGCGTTCGGCCAGCCGATCTCGAAGCACCAGGCGATCCAGATCAAGGTCGCCGACCTCTCGGCCCAGATCGAGGCGACGCGGCTGCTCATGTACCGCGCCGCGCTAGAGAAGGACCAGGGCCGGGACTTCTCGCTCACGGCGGCCCAGGCGAAGCTGCTCACCGGGCGGCTGGCGGTCCGAGCCACAGAGGAGGCCGTCCAGATCCACGGCGGTTACGGCTACATCGAGGAGTACCCGGTGTGCCGCTTCTACCGCGACGCCAAGATCCTCACGATCGGCGAGGGCACGGACGAGGTGCAGCAGATGGTGATCGCGCGCCGCCTCGGCATGTGAGCGTCTGGTGGGGCAGTTCCACTTCGATCCCGACTCCTACCTGCAGCTCATGGCCGCGGAGGTGCCCGCCTACCCGCGGCTCCAGGACGAGGTGGCCGCGGCAACGGCCGCCGTCGCGCCCGCCCGGCACATCTTGGAGCTCGGGGCGGGCACCGGTGAGACGGCGCGGCGGGTCCTGGCGCTCCACCCCGGCGCCGAGCTGGTCGGGATCGACGCCAGCGAGAACATGCTCGCCCACGCCCGCGCGGCGCTGCCCGGGGCGGACCTGCGCGTGGGCCGGCTCGAGGACGAGCTGCCGCCCGGGAGCTTCGACCTGCTGGTCTCGGCGCTCGCCGTCCACCACCTCGACGGCCCCGGCAAGGCCGACCTGTTCCGCCGCGTGGCGTCCGCGCTCGCGCCGGGCGGTCGCTTCGTTCTCGGCGACGTGGTGGTGCCGGAGGATCCGGCCGACGCGATCACGCCGCTCTCCGAGGGCTTCGACCGCCCCAGCCGCGCCGACGAGCAGCTCCGCTGGCTCGCCGACGCGGGGCTAGCTCCCGCCGTGACCTGGAGCGAGCGCAACCTCGCGGTGATGGTCGCGGACCGCCCCGAGTAGATTCGGACGGTGGCCACCACCACCGCCGCGCCGGCCGCCGAGCAGCAGACCCGTCCGCGCAGGAGAGAGCTCATCCAGCAGTTCGCGGCGCCGCTGCGCGACTTCCTCCAGACGGAGGCCGGTTCGGCGGGACTGCTGCTCGCCGCCACGGTTGCGGCGCTGATCTGGTCCAACGTCGCCAGTAGCTCCTACGAGGACCTCTGGACCACCGACCTGTCGGTGCGGATCGGCGACCACGCGCTCGTCATGGACCTGCGCGAGTGGGTGAACGACGGCCTGATGGTGTTCTTCTTCTTCGTCATCGGGCTCGAGGTGCGGCGCGAGCTGAGGATGGGCGAGCTCACCGACCGGCGCACCGTGACCGTCCCGGCACTGGCGGCGCTCGCGGGGGCCGTCGTGCCGGCGGCGATCTTCCTGGCGATCAACCCGAGCGGCGAGGCCGCCAACGGCTGGGGCGTCGTGATCGCCACCGACACGGCCTTCCTGCTCGGGGCGCTCGCGCTGATCGGGCCGGCCTGCCCCACGCAGCTGCGGGTCTTTCTCCTGACCCTGTCGATAGTCGACGACATCGTCGCGATCACCGTGATCGGCGTCTTCTACTCGAGCTCGATCGACGTGGTGGCGCTGATCGTGGCCGGCGCCTGCGCGGTCGGCATCGTGGCGCTCGGGCGGCTCGACGTCTGGCGCGGGCCCGCCTACCTCGTCGTGGGCGGGGGGCTGTGGGTGGCGATGGTCGAGTCGGGCCTCCACCCCACGATCGCCGGGATGGTCGCGGGGCTGCTCGTGACCGTCTATGCGCCGCGCCGCGAGCGGGTCGAGGAGGCCGCGTCGCTAGCGCGCGCCTTCCGCCAGTCCCCGGTGCCCTCGCTGGCGCGCTCGACGAAGCTGAGCGTGGAGCGGGCGGTCTCGCCGAACGAGCGCCTCCAGGCGCTTCTCCATCCCTGGACCAGCTTCGTGATCGTGCCGCTGTTCGCGCTCGCCAACGCGGGCGTGTACCTGGGCGGCGGGCTGCTCGGCGACGCCTTCTCCTCGCCGATCACGTGGGGCGTGATCGGAGGGCTCGTGGGCGGCAAGCTGCTGGGCGTCGGGGTCAGCTCGCTCGGCGCCGTGCGCCTCGGGCTGGGGCGGCTGCCGCAGGGCGTCGGCTCGGGCCAGGTGGTCGGCGGCGCCGCGCTCGCGGGAATCGGCTTCACGGTCTCGCTCCTGATTCTCGAGCTCGGTTTCGACTCCGCCCGGCTGCGCGATGAGGCCAAGGTGGGCGTGCTGGCCGCGGCAGCGGTGGCCGCGCTGAGCGGGTGGGTCATCTTCCGGCTCGCCGCGGCGCTGCGCGGCGAGCGCACGGCGAGCCTGCCGATGTTCCTCGACCGACCGGTCGACCCGCAGCGCGATCACATCCGCGGCGCGGTCGACGCGCCGCTCACGCTCGTGGAGTACGGCGACTTCGAATGTCCCTTCTGTGGCCGGGCCACGGGCATGGTCAAGGAGCTCCGCCGGCGCCTTGGCGAAGAGCTTCGCTACGTCTTCCGCCACCTGCCGCTCACCGACGTGCACCCCCACGCCGAGCTAGCCGCCGTGGCCGCCGAGGCGGCCGCCGCCCAGGGGCGGTTTTGGGAGTTCCACGACACGCTGTTCGCCCACCAG
>JBKPFJ010000173.1:0-7791 GCA_046728795.1 Actinomycetota bacterium
GCGCGCGCCCGCTCGGCGAGCTCCGCGGCGATCACGCCACTCCCACCTCGACGTCGCGGAAGCGCGCCGGGGCGGCGCCGTGCGACACCCGCATTACCTGGCCGGGCTCACCCTTGCCGCAGTCGAGAAGAGAGATGACCCGCCAGTCTCCCTCGGAGCAGACGGCGTCCAGGGAGCCCCAGAACACGGGGGTGACGCCTGCGTAGCTCGGGTTCTTGAGGAGGCGACCGCGCTCTCCGTCGACGATCTCCCAGGCCGCCTCCCCCTCGAACTGGAACTGGAGCCGCTGGTCGTCGATCGACCAGGAGCGGTTCGTCTCGATGAGGATCCCCCGCGCGGTCGATCCGATCAGCTCCTCGAGGGCGCCGGCGTCGCCGGGCTCCAGGTTCACGTTGGTCATCCGCACTATCGGCTGGCGCGTGAAGCCGTCGGCTCGCATGCAACCGCCGGAGCGGCCGAACCCGAGCTCGGCGGCCGTCTCGCGAGAGGAGAGGAAGCCGCGCAGCACGCCGTCGCGCACGACGGGGAGCGCCTGTCCCTCCACACCCTCGTCGTCCCAGCGGAAGCTCCCGAGGCCACCGCGCGTCGTGGCGTCGGCAGTGACGTTCAGCTGGGGCGAGCCCAGGTGCAGGCTGCCGATGCCGTCGGCGGGGACGAAGCTCGTGCCCGCGTACGAGGCCTCGCGACCGAGCACGCGGTCGAGCTCGACGGCGTGCCCGATCGACTCGTGCAGCTGGAGCCCGAGCTGCTCGCCCGCCAGCACGAGAGTGGTTCTCCCCGCCGGGCACGGCGGGGCCGAGAGCAGGGCCACCGCCTCCTCCGCCACGGCCGGTGCCCGCTCGGGCAGTGCCAGCCCGCGAAAGTGCTCGAAGCCGGCCTGGGCCACGTGTCCGCCGTGCGACGCGGGCCAGGAGCGCACCTGCGTCTCACCGTCCGCAACGGCCGTGGCGGAGAGGCCGCCGCCGCACTCGATGAGGCGCTGCTCGCAGAGCGCGCCATCGGTGGACGCGAACAGCTTCTCCGTGCGCCAGGCGAAGAAGGAAGCGCGCGACACCGCCACGGCGCCTCCCGCGCGCAAGGCCTGGTCAGCGGCGCCCAGCACGGCGAGCTTGTCGCCCACGGGCACCGCGAACGGGTCCTCGCGCGCGTCGCTCTCGCAGGAGCCGGAGGCGGCGGGCTCCGGGGCGAGCTCCACCCCGGGAACGGCGGGCTGCGCGCTCGCGACTGCCAGCGCGCGCTCCAGGGCGACCTCGGCGCCCGCGCGCGACTCCTCGCGGGTGGCCGCGAAGCCCCAGGCCCCGACCACCCTCACCCGGACGCCGAGCCCAGCTTCCTCGTCGACGTCGAGCTGGACTAGCTCGCCGTTGCGCACCGAGATGCGCTCGGAGCGCGTGCCCACGTGCCGGACATCGGCGTAGTCGGCCCGCCGGGCGGCGGCGTCCATCAGGTCGAGGATGAGGTCACGCAAGGCGCGCGGCAGGCTATAGCGCTAGGTGCTAGGCGCGACAGGCCAGCGCCAGCTCGAAGCGCGCCTCCGGATCGTCGAGGTCGTCGCCGAGCAGCTCACGCAGCTGTGCGAGGCGGTAGCGCACCGTCTGGGGGTGGACATGCAGGGCCTCGGACACCTCGCGCACGCTGCCCTGATGGTCGAGCCAGGCCGCGAGGGTCTCGCGAAGCCGCCGCTGCGCCGCCGGCGTGAGCCCCTCGAGCGGGCCAAGCCGCCGGCGGGCCAGCTCCTTCACAGCCCCCGGATCGGAGTGGACGACGAGGTCCGCCAGGTGGTCCTCAGCCAGGACGAGCCCCGTCGACGTGACGACTCCCTCGGCCATCAGCCGATGAAGCTCACGGGCCCGGCGCGCGCTGAGCCAGGCCCTCTCGGGGGGCTCGGCGGGGCCGAGCGCAGCATGGCGGCGGCGCAACGCGCCGACGAGCTCCTCCCTTCGCCTCGGCCCGGCGGGGTCCGGCACGAGCCCGCACACGAGACCATCGTCGAGCGCGACCGTGAGCGAGCCGACCGGGAGGCGCCGCGCGACCGGCTGCTCCGACTCGTCCCGCCAGACCAGCGCCCCGACCGTCGTCGGCAACTCGAAGCGAGCCTCCCGCGCCGCGGCCTCGATCGCCGCCGCGTCGGCCGGCGGGTCCTGGATCAGGAGGCTGAGCAGCGCACGGCGGCGCCGCGCCTCCTCGCCGGCGGCCGCCGAGCGCTCCTCCGCGAAGCCCGCCGCGGAGCGGGCCGAGAGCTCGTCGATGTAGGCGAAGAAGGCCTCCGCCAGCCGCGCCAGCGTGTCCGCGTCGAAGCCGGCCTCTCGGCCCGCCGCCGAGGCGCGCCTCCAGGCGACCCGCGCCCCGACGCGATAGGCGGCCAGCAGTGCCTCCAGGGTCCGCCCCTCTCGCGCCTCCCAGCGCCCGAGCGTCGCGTAGGTGTCGCGTCCGGGCTCGGCCTCGGACCGGCGCCTGCCCTCGACGTCGTCGAGGAAGTCGCCGAGCGCGCGCTCGACGCCGGTTCGCAACGCCTGGGCGAATGCCCCCTCCAACGGTTGGGCATAAGCGGGCACGGTGGCGCGGATCGCCTCGATGATCTCCTCGACGGTGCCCGGGACGCCCGGTCGGAGCGTGGCGGCGAGGCGGGCGGGCAGCGCCTCCCACGGGCGCTGGCTCATTTGTGAGATCTGTACGGATTCTTCGCGATCGATTGTGGCTATTTAGCACAGATCGGCGAGGTCTCTATCACGAAGATAATGATATGGAGTTGATGGCGGCAGTGAATGCGCCCGCGGGTGGCGCCGCTACCGCCCAAGCGCTGCTGTCGACGGCCGGCGCGCTGGTGATAACGGCCGCGATGCTCACGGGGCTACCGGGCTTCCTCACGACCGGCGCCTACCTGGTCGTGCTGGCGATCGCGCTCGGACTGCTGGCGGCGCTAGCCTGGGGCCTCGCCCGCTTCGCTCGGCGCAGCACCAAGGACACGACCGTGAGCGTCGGCTAGGAGGGACATGGACGCAGGCAGCGCGACCAAGGCCGCGGAGGCGGCGATCGCGGGCGAGGGGGGAGGCGGAGTGCCCTTCTCGCTCGAGCTCTCGGAGGACCAGCGCGAGATTCGGGACTGGGTGCACGGGTTCGCCGATGGGGTCGTGCGCCCCGCGGCGGCGGAGTGGGACGAGCGCGAGGAGACGCCGTGGCCCGTGATCCAGGAGGCCGCGAAGATCGGCCTCTACGGCTTCGAGGCGATCGCGCAGTTCTGGGCCGATGACAGCGGCCTGACGCTCCCGATCGTCAACGAGGAGCTCTTCTGGGGCGACGCCGGGATCGCCATGTCGATCATGGGCACGACGCTGGCGGTCGCCGGGATCTTCTCCTCGGGCACCCCCGAGCAGCTCGGCGAATGGGTGCCCCAGTGCTACGGCACTGCCGAGGAGCCCAAGGTCGGAGCCTTCTGCGTCTCGGAGCCGGACGCCGGCTCTGACGTCTCCTCCCTGCGCACCCACGCCCGCTACGACGAGGGCAAGGACGAGTGGGTGCTGAACGGCCAGAAGGCGTGGGCGACGAACGGGGGAATCGCAAGCGTGCATGTCGTGGTTGCCTCGGTCGAGCCGGAGCTGAAGGCCCGCGGCCAGGCCGCCTTCGTGATCCCGCCCGGAACCCCGGGGCTCGAGCAGGGCACCAAGCTCAAGAAGCACGGCCTGCGTGCGTCCCACACGGCCGACGTCTTCCTCGACGAGTGCCGGGTGCCCGGCTCTTGCCTCCTCGGGGGGAAGGAGAGGCTCGACGAGCGCCTGGCGCGGGCTCGCGAGGGGGAGAG
Organism: Actinomycetota bacterium; assembly: GCA_046728795.1. Classification (GTDB taxonomy): domain Bacteria; phylum Actinomycetota; class Thermoleophilia; order Solirubrobacterales; family Thermoleophilaceae; genus JBKPFJ01. Next base: position 3,800 of record JBKPFJ010000173.1, read on the forward strand.
CGCTCGCGGCCAGGCGGCGATGCGCACCTTCGAGGTCAGCCGGCCGACGGTCGGCGCCCAGGCGCTCGGGATCGCCCGCGCGGCATACGAATACGCGCTCGACTACGCCAAGCAGCGTGAGCAGTTCGGCCGCCCGATCATCGACAACCAGGCGATCGCGTTCGCGCTGGCCGACATGAAGATGGAGATCGACGCGGCGCGCCTGCTCGTCTGGCGTGCGTCCTGGATGGGCCGCAGCGGGCGCGAGTTCACCTCAGCCGAGGGCTCGATGTCGAAGCTGAAGGCCGGCGAGGTTGCGGTGTGGGCGACCGAGAGGGCCATCCAGATCCTCGGCGGCAACGGCTACACGCGCGAGTATCCCGTCGAGCGGATGCACCGCGACGCGAAGATCTACACGATCTTCGAGGGCACCTCCGAGATCCAGCGACTCGTCATCGCGCGCGCCATCTCGGGCGTTCAGATCCGCTGAGACCTCCCTCGAGAAGTTCGGCGTCGAGGACCTGCCGCAGTACGAGAAGCGCGCCCGCCTCGATGGAGCGCCCCTTCGCCGGCGAGTTCGTGTCCGAGTGCGACCTCTGAGCTCCGAGCCCGCGGACTCCACCTAGGGGGCTATCCGGTCCACCAGAGGGAAGGTCGTAGAGACCAGGGTCCCCTGGTCGGGGACCTGCGCCGGCGGACGATCGCGGCCATGAAGCGGTTGCTCGCGCTCTGCCTCCTCACCGCCGCGGCCCACCTTGCCGGTCCGGGCTCGCCCGCCCGGGCCGCCGGCCCGCCGCCCTAGACCGCCCCACTCCATGATCTACACGTGCTGCACGCCGCTCGAGCAGAAGGAGCGCCTGTTCTCGCAAGCCAAGGCTATGGGCACCTGCGCGGCACCATGGGCTCGCTGGCCCCCGCCACGCGCCGCTTCCGCGACTTCTTCGCCGGCGCGGGCTTCCACGGGCCGCTGTGGGTCACCGAGCACGGCTATCCCGGCGAGGAGCGCTTCCAGCGCGACCCGCGCTACCGCGGCGGGGAGCGGGCCCAGGCCCGCTACCTCCGGTGCTCGCTGCCGACCCTGGTGCGCGCGGGGGCGAGGCAGGTCTTCGTGACCTTGCGCGACAGCACCGCCGCGGAGTTCGGCGACAGCGAGTTCGCCTCGGAGGGAGTGCTCCACTACCCAGCCGCGGGCCCGGGGGTGATCAGGCGGAAGCCGGCCTTTGCCACGCTGCGCTGGCTGGCGGACGTCTGGCCGGCATTGCCCGCCGGGAAGCGAGATTCGGACCGCGCCAAGCAGACGGCGAGGCGGAAGCGCCGCTAGTGCCGCTGGCGGGGCTCGTTCCCGAGTAGCCGGTGGACGGCAGTGGCGTCTACCGCGTAGGCGACCTCGTCCCGCCGCTCGGAGACGGCGAAGATCACCCCGGCCAGCCGCCCGCCGCCGTCGACGACGGGCGCCCCGGAGTCCCCGGGCAGCACCTTCGCGGCGAGCTCGAGCGCCGGGCGCGTGTAGACGGGGCCGCCGCCCGCGCGGCGCACGTGGGCCACGATCCGGCGTCGCAGGCGAACGGGTCGCGCGCCACGGCGCACCAGCAGCCGCAGGGCTTCGGAGCCCCGCGCGGGTACCAGCGAGGAGGGCACGCCGGCGACGGCCAGAAGCGCCAGGTCGCTGCCGCGGTCGAGGCGCAGAACACTTGCCGCGCGGCCGGGCCCGCGCTCGCCGCGCACCACGACCCGAGCGCGGCCGGCCACCGCATGAGCGACCGTGACGATGCGCCCCGGGCGGGCCTCGAAGCCGGTTGCGACCTCGCGGGAGGCCGCGCCGGGAGCCGCCACCACCTCGACGATCGGCGGGCCGGGGGGCGGCGGGCCCGCGGACCCCGGCAGGGTGAGCGCCAGCGCCGCGGACATTCCCAGCACGGGTATCGAGGCCCGCCTCACGGCGCGGGGCCCGAGGTGCTCCTGACCACCAACACGGGCTCCTCGAGCCGGACCTCGCGCCCGCCACGGCCCTCGACGCGCTCCAGCAGAAGCTCGAGCGCGAGGCGGCCCATCTCCGTGCGAGGCTGGTTGACGGTCGTGAGCGACATGTGGTGGAGGGCGGCGAGGAACGTGTTGTCGTAACCGACGATCGACACGTCCCCGGGCACGCGAACCCCCTCGTCCTCGAGGCGGTCGAGGGCCCCGGCCGCCACCAAGTCGTTGGCGGCGAAGATCGCGGTGGGCAGACTCCCCGCGCGCAGCAGCCGCTCCACGGCGCGTACGCCGGCTTCCTCGGTGAACTCGCCGGGCAGGACCTTGACCCGCCGGCCGAGGCCGACCTCGCGCATCGCGCGGACGTAGCCGGCTCGCCGCGGCGCCGCACCTGCGCCGCTCCCCCCCGCGATGTGCACGATGCGCTCGTGCCCGAGGGAGGCCAGGTGCTCCACGGCGAGCCTGGCCCCGAGGGCCTCGTCGGTCATCACCCAGTCCACGCGCGGGTCGCGCACCGGCCGCCCGACCACCACCACCGGCCCGGCGCGCGCGGCCGCAGAGATCTCGCTCGCCGGCATGCGCGGGCTCACCAGGATGATGCCGTCGGTGCGGTACTCGATCAGTCCCTCGAGCATCGCCCGCTCGCGCCGCTGCCGGCGGCCGCCCGTGATCAACAGGAGGCGGTATCCGAGCCGCGAGGCGAGATCCTCGATCCCGCCGGCGATCTCCGCGAAGAAGGGGTTGTGCAGGTCGTTGAGGAGCACGCCGACAGTCCGCGTGCGGCGGCTCGCAAGGCCACGCGCCATGGCGTTCGGCCGGTAGCCGAGCTGCTCGGCGGCGGCGAGCACCCGGCGCCTGCGCTCGTCGCTGACGTTTGGGCTCTCGCGCATGACGAGCGAGACCAGGGCCCGGGAGACACCTGCCTTCCGGGCCACGTCCTCCATGGTCACGTGGGCTCGCCGGAGGGCCTTGACATCGTCGTTGCCCGGGTTCATACTCCCCGATCTGGAGATTAGAGCGCTCTAACACCAAAAGGCAAGTTGGAGCGCCAATCCGGGACGCGGTGGAGGAGAACATAACCGATGCTGCGGTAGCGCGCTCTAATCCGCGCTACCAAGTTGGTGCCGCCGGGCGCCCGGTCGCCGCGGCGCCCATCTCCTGGGGCGTATGCGAGGTCCCCGGCTGGGGCACGGTCCTCCCCGCCGAGCGGGTCCTCGGCGAGATGGCCTCGGTCGGCTTTCACGCCACCGAGCTCGGGCCCCTTCGCTACTTGCCGCTCGAGAGCCACGCGCTTCGGGAGCGCCTCGACACCCACGGCCTGCGGCTCGTCAGCGGCTTCGTCCCGCTCGCTTTGCACGAGCCGTCGCTCGAAGCGGCGCGCGCCACAGCCGAGTGCGTGGCGGCCGTGCTCGCCGACTCCGGTGCGGAGCTCTTCGTGGCCGCTGCGGTGATGGACGACGAGTGGTCCCCGCCTGTGGAGCTCGATGCGTCCCAGTGGGATCTGCTCCTCCGGCACTTGGCCGAGATCGACGAGCTCGTCTCGGGCCATGGACTCCGTATGGCGCTCCACCCGCACGCGGGCACGCTGCTCGAGCGAGCCGCGGACGTGGAGCGGGCGCTCGCGGAGAGCGACGTCGGCTGGTGCCTCGACACCGGCCACCTCATTATCGGTGGGGCAGACCCGGTCGACTTCGCTCGCCGGCACTCGAGCCGGGTGGTCCACGTGCATCTCAAGGACTTGAACCTGCGCCTCGCCGAGCGCCTGCGCGCGGGCGAGCTGTCGATGGTCCAGGCCGTGCGGGAGGGGCTCTTCCGGCCGCTCGGCCAGGGCGACGCGGATGTCGCGGGCGTCATCCGCGCCCTCGACGAGGCTGCCTATGACGGTTGGTTTGTACTCGAGCAGGACACCGCGATCACCGGGGTGGAGCCGCCGGTGGGAAGTGGTCCGGTAGTCGACGTGAAGGCAAGCGTCGACTACCTCGGCAAGCTGGCTCCAGCGATCGAGGAGGTACCTCAGACATGAGAGGACTCATGGCTCGAGT
>JBKPFJ010000011.1:0-5813 GCA_046728795.1 Actinomycetota bacterium
CCGGCGCAGAAGGCTTCGTAATCCGGGAACTTCCCCATCTCCTCCTCGGCGATGGTGGACGGATCCACGGAGCAGACCGGGCAGTCGGGGTCGCGCCGGACCTTGAGCTCGGTGAACGTGGTGCCGAGCGCGTCGTAGAGGAGCAGCCGGCCCGTGAGCGGCTCGCCGGCTCCGGTGACCAGCTTGATCACCTCGACCGACTGGAGCAGCCCCATCACGCCGGGCAGCACGCCGAGCACCCCGGCGGCGCCGCAGCTCGGCGCGAGCTCGGCCGGAGGCGGCGTCGGGTAGAGGCAGCGGTAGCAGGGCCCGTCGTGCGGCTTGAAGACGGCGAGCTGGCCCTCGAAGCCGAGGATCGAGGCGGACACGACGGGGATGTCGAGCCGCACGCTGGCGTCGTTCAGCAGGTACCGGCTGGGGAAGTTGTCGAGGCCGTCGACGATCACGTCGTAGCCCTCGATGATCTCAATGATGTTGTCGGCGCCCAGCCGGACGGGGTACTTCTCGACCTTCACGTCGGGGTTGATCTCGTGCACGGAGATCTCGGCCGAGTCGACCTTGGGGACCCCGATGCGGTCGTTCGAGTGGGCCACCTGGCGCTGCAGGTTCGAGAGGTCCACCACGTCGTTATCGACGATCCCAAGCGTGCCCACGCCCGCGGCGGCGAGGTAGAGGGCGGCTGGCGATCCCAGCCCGCCCGCGCCGAGCAGCAGCACCTTCGAGTCGAGCAGCTTCAGCTGCCCCTCGAGCCCGATCTCGGGGATGAGCAGGTGGCGCGAGTAGCGCTCGCGCTGCTCGGGGGTCAGCGTGCGCGGGACCTCGACCTCGTAGCCGCGGTCCTTCCACAGCGTGATGCCGCCGCGCATCGACGCCACGTCTGAGTAGCCGAGGAGCTGTTGCATGGTGTCCGCCGCGAGCGCCGAGCGATTTCCCGAGGCGCAGTAGAGGACGACCCGCCGGTCCTTGTCGGGCGCGGCCCCCTCGATGCGCGACTCGAGGTGCCCGCGCGGCACGTGTACCGCGCCGGGGATATGGGACTCCTCGAACTCGTGCTGCTCGCGGACGTCCACGATCACCGCGCCGTTGCGCGCGTCGTGCACGTCCTTCGGGTCTATCTCCTCGATCCGCTCCTTGATCTGGCGGATCAGCTCGGCTCCGCTCGCCATTCCTCTAACTCGGGTCGGATTTCAATACTTCAGAAAGTGTAGCGGCCCAAGGTCCGCTACGGAAACGGTACCGGGACGCCCGCTCGGACGCCCCGGCGGTCCCAAACCCAAACCCTGTATGCGGAGGACCAGAAGCCTCTGCTCGGGAGTTTCGTCAATGAGCGCTCCTGCCGATATGGGGTCTGGACCCCATCTTTGGATGAAGCGCCCGTGGTGAAGAGACGCGAAGACTCGCTCATCGGCCAGGTCGTGGCCGCGAACGTCGTGCTGGTCGCGCTCGCCCTGCTCGCGGACTCCCGGCGGCTCCCCCGGCCGCTAGCCTCGGGCCACGGTGAACCCCCGGATCGTCACCGCGCTGACCATGGTCGCGGTGTTCGCGCTCGGCGCCGTCGTCCTGGCCGCCCGGGGCTCGCGTGACGAGGAGCCGCAGGAGCCCGGGTTCGCCGGCGCGGTCCTCCCCCGCGACGTGCGGGCCCCCGACTTCTCGCTTCGCGACCAGGACGGGAAGCGGGTCACGATGCGGGAGTTCCGGGGCAGTCCGGTGCTCGTGACGTTCCTCTACACCCACTGTCGCGAGACGTGCCCGCTCCAGGCGCAGACCGCCCGCGGGGCGCTCGACGACCTGGGCCACGACGTGCCCGCCATCGCGGTGGCGGTGGATCCGCCCAACGACACTCCGGACAGCGCGCGACGCTTCCTCGCCAAGACCCGCGCGATCGGCCGGCTCGACTTCGTCCTCGGCACCCGCCGGCAGCTCGCGCCCGTGTGGAAGGGGTTCGCCATCCGGCCGCAGTCCGTGAGCGAGGAGCACCAGGGCAGGTTCACGCTGGTGGACAAGCGCGGCTTCCAGCGCGTGGGCTTCCCGCTCGACCAGGCGACGCCGGAGCGGATCGCGCACGACCTGCGGTTGCTGGAGCGCGAATAGGTTCTCCGACCTGCCCGGTAGGATTTGCGGACGATGATGTTCTCGACGAAGGCGGAGTACGGCGTGCGCGTGATGGCGTACCTAGCCCGAAGGAACGGCGACGAGCCCATCTCCCTGGGCGTGATCGCGGACGCCGAGGGGCTGCCGCTCGCGTACCTCGAGCACCTCGTGCAGCGGCTGCGCCGCGCCGAGCTCGTCGAGTCGCGCCGCGGCGCCCACGGCGGCTACTCGCTCGCCCGCCCCCCCGCCGAGATCACGATGGCCGAGGTCGTGGAGGCGCTCGAGGGCGACATCGCGCCCATCGAGTGCATCAGCGCGGACGCGGATGGCGTCCTGATCTGCACCCGCGAGGGCCACGAGCCCTGCCCCACGAAGCTGCTCTGGACGCGGGTCCAGGGATCGATCGTCCGCACGCTCAAGGACATGACGCTCGCCGACCTCGTCCGCCCCTACACGACCGAGAGAGAGACGGAGAAGGCAACCGCATGACGCTCGAGATCCAGAACCTGCACGCCCGCACCGAGGAGCGGGAGATCCTCCACGGCGTGGACCTCATGGTTAAGAAGGGCGAGACCCACGCGCTGATGGGCCCCAACGGCTCCGGCAAGTCGACACTCGCGAACAGCCTGATGGGCAATCCCCAGTACGAGGTCACCGAGGGCAAGGTGCTGCTGAACGGCGAGGATCTGACGGAGGCCGACCCCGACGAGCGCGCCCGCGCCGGGCTGTTCATGGCCTTCCAGTACCCCGCCACGATCCCGGGCGTCTCGGTCGCCAACTTCCTGCGCATGGCGATGAACGCGAAGCGCGAGGAGCCGATCAAGGTGAAGGAGTTCGGCAGTCTGCTCAAGGAGAACATGGACCTCCTGCGGATCTCCCGCGACTTCACGAGCCGCTACCTGAACGAGGGCTTCTCGGGCGGTGAGAAGAAGCGCGCCGAGATCCTCCAGCTGGCGATGCTCCAGCCCGAGTTCGCGGTGCTCGACGAGACGGACTCCGGACTCGACATCGACGCGCTGCGGGTCGTGGCCGACGGCGTGAACGCCATGCGCGGGCCGGACCGCGGCTTCCTCATCATCACTCATTACACGCGCATCCTCGGGCTCGTGCGGCCCGACTTCGTGCACATCATGCTCGACGGGAGGATCGTCATGGAGGGCGGCCCCGAGCTCGCGGACAAGCTGGAGGAGAAGGGCTACGAGTGGGTCCGCGAGGAGGTCCAGACGCGTGCCGCCTAGCTTCGTCGAAGACCTCCGCAGGGCGGCGCTCGAGGTCTACGAGCGCGAGCCCGTGCCCACGTGGCGGCGCTCCGGCTTCTGGACCACGAGCCTCCGCAAGCTCCGCCTGGACGAGCTCGAGCCGCGCCACTACGAGCCCGTCGAGGAGCTGCCCGAGGTCGTCCGCGACCACCTGCAGGGCGACGAGGAGCACGCCGCGCTGCTCGTGCAGCGCGGCGCGAGCACGATCTACTGCGACGTCGCCGACGAGCGCGTCACCGTGATGTCGCTCGAGCGCGCGGTCGAGGAGCATCCCGAGCTCGTGGAGCCGTGGTTCATGAAGCGGCTCTCGCACGAGGAAGGGAAGTTCCAGGCCGCCTCAGCCGCCTTCTGGACGGGCGGCGCCTTCGTGCACGTGCCGAAGGACGTGCGCCTCGAGCGACCGATCCAGATCGTCTGGCTGATCGACGAGCCAGGCACGGCCCAGTACGCGCACACCCTCGCCCTGGTCGGCGAGTTCGCCGAATGCGCCATCCGCGAGTACTGCCTCGCTCCCGACATCGACGGCCAGGCGCTGCACGCCGGCGGCTTCGAACTCTACGCGCGGCCCGGCTCGCACGTGAGGCTGGCGCACTACCAGGATTGGGGCCCCGGAGAGGTGCACGACATCTCCACGAAGCGGGTGGAGATCGCCCGCGACGCGCGCGTCCAGTGGGTGCCCGTGCACCTCGGCGGCCACCTGACGAAGCAGCGGCTCGACATCATCACCGCGGAGCGGGGCTCCGACATGCGCCACACCGGCATGTACTTCACCGAGCGCGAGGAGCACCTCGACCTCTTCACCTCGGACAAGCACGAGGAGGGCCACACCACCGGCGACACGGTCTGGAAGGGGGCGCTGACGGGCGAGTCGCGTGCCTCCTACGAGGGGCTGATCCACATCGTGCCGGGGGCCCAGGAGACGAACACCTACCTCCAGACGCACTCGATGCTGCTCTCGCCGAAGGCGAAGGGCGACGCGATCCCGTCGCTGATCGTCCAGACCGACAACGTCTCCGCCTCCCACGGCGGGACGGTCGGAGAGCTCGACGAGGAACAGATCTTCTACATGTTGACCCGCGGCATCTCGCGCGCCGAGGCGGTGCGCACGCTCGTCGAGGGTTACTTCGAGGAGGTCGTGCAGCGGCTCGAGGATCCCGGTCTCGAGGCGCTCGTGCGGCGGCGGATCGCTGACAAGCTGCGCGGCGCGGAGGAGCAGGTCAGGGAGTTCATCGGGGAGCGCTCGTGAGCGTCGCCGCACTGCCCAATCTGCGCGCGGACTTCCCGGTGCTCGCGCGCGAGTTCGAGGGCAAGGACCTCGTCTACCTCGATTCGGCAGCCACCTCGCAGAAGCCGCGCCAGGTGATCGAGGCCGTGGAACGCTACTACCAGCGCTCGAACGCGAACATTCACCGCGGCGTCTACGCGCTGGCCCGCGAGGCCACCGACCTGTTCGAGGGCGCGCGCGTGCGGGTGGCCGCGTTCGCCGACTGGGAGCTGGCCTCGACGATCTTCACGAAGAACGCGACCGAGGCCATCAACCTGGTCGCCTACGCCTGGGGGCGCGAGAACGTGGGGGAGGGCGACGAGGTGCTCATCAGCCACATGGAGCACCACTCGAATATCGTCCCTTGGCAGCTCCTATGCAGCGAGCGCGGCGCGCGGCTGCGCTACCTGTCGGTGTCCGAGGCGGGCGAGCTGTCGCTCGACGAGCTCGACTCGGTGCTGAGCGAGGGGCGCGTGCGCCTAGTGGCCGTGGCGCATGTCTCGAACGTCCTGGGGACGATCAACCCGGTGGAGGAGATCGTGGGCCGCGCGCACGCCGCCGGGGCACTCACCCTGATCGACGGCTCGCAGGCCGCGCCGCAGATGCCGCTACGGTTGCGCGAGCTCGACTCCGACTTCTATGTCTGGACCGGCCACAAGGCGCTCGGCCCGACCGGTATCGGCGTGCTCCATGGGCGCCGGGACGTGCTCCAGGAGATGCGCCCGTTCCTAGGCGGCGGCGACATGATCTCGAGGGTCGGGTTCGAGGACTCGACCTGGAACGAGCTCCCCTGGAAGTTCGAGGCGGGCACCTCGCCGATCGCCGAGGGGGTCGGGCTCGGCGCCGCGGTCGACTACCTGGGCGAGCTTGGGATGGACAACGTCCGGGCGCATGAGCGATCGCTCACCGCCTACGCGCTCGAGCGGCTGTCCGAGGTCGAGGGGGTCACGATCTTCGGCCCGCTCGACGCGGACCGCCGCGGCGGTGTGGTCTCCTTCGCCCTCGAGGGCATGCATCCGCATGACATCGCAGAGCTCTGCGACCGTCACGCGGTCTGCATCCGCGCCGGTCATCACTGTGCCCAGCCGCTGATGCGCCGGATGGGCGTCCCCGCGACCGCGCGGGCGTCCTTCCACGTCTACAACGGGACGGAGGACGTGGACCGCTTGGTGGCCGCCCTGTCCGGCGCGCGCGAGGTG
>JBKPFJ010000113.1:0-6596 GCA_046728795.1 Actinomycetota bacterium
GCTGCTGCGCGAGGTGGAGATCACGGACGACCCGCCCAGGGCCTTCGCGGGAGCGAACGTGTGCCTGCTGGTGGGCGCGCGCCCGCGTACCAAGGGCATGGAGCGCTCGGACCTGCTCGAGGCGAACGGCGGCATCTTCAAGCCGCAGGGACAGGCCATCAACGAGGGCGCCGCCGACGACGTGCGGGTGCTGGTGGTGGGCAATCCCGCCAACACCAACTGCCTGATCGCCATGAACAACGCCCCGGACGTCCCCCGGGAGCGCTTTACCGCGATGACTCGGCTGGACCACAACCGGGCCAAGACGCAGCTCGCCCGCAGGGCGGGGTCCTCGGTGGCCGACGTCACGAACCTGGCGGTCTGGGGCAACCACTCGACCACGATGTACCCGGACGTGTTCAACGCGAAGGTGGGCAGCCGCGGCGCCTGGGACGCCGTCGGCCAGGACCAGGAATGGCTGGAGGGCGACTTCATCCCGACCGTGGCGAAGCGCGGCGCCGCGATCATCGAGGCGCGCGGCGCCTCGAGCGCGGCGTCGGCCGCCAATGCGGCGGTCGACCACGTGCACGATTGGCTCCACGGCACCCCTGACGGCGACTGGGTCTCGATGGCGATCGCCTCGAGCGGTCAGTATGGCGTCGAGGAGGGCCTGATCTCATCCTTCCCCTGCCGCTGCGCTGGCGGCGACTACGAGGTGGTCGAGGGCCTCGAGCTGAACGACTTCTCGCGCTCGCGAGTGCACGCGAGCGTCGATGAGCTCAAGGAAGAGCGGCAAGCGGTGAAGGATCTGATCTAGCGCCTGGGCCCTGCTTTGCCGACCGCTACGCGGGGTGCCAGCCGCTGCCTCTGCGCTTTACCTGCCCCTCCTTCTCCAGCGAGGGGAGGACGCGATAGAGGTAGTTGGCCTTGATCCCCATGGCGTCGGCAAGCTCGCGGATGGTTATCCCGGGTCGGGCACGCACCAGCTCGAGGGCCTGCACGCCGCGTGTCCCGCTACCGCGCGGTCGCCCGCGCCTGCCCGTCGTGCGACGGCGCTGGGGCCGGTCGCGGCCGCCGTCCACCCCCGCCAGGGCGGTGGCCGCCTTCTCGAGCCGCCGGTACTCCTCGACCATCGGCCGGAGCTCCTTGAGGCGAGCGTCGATCTCCTTGCGCTTCTCGGCTAGAAAATCAGTCACAGTGACTGTGACTTATACACCTATTCGACCAACTGCTTCAATCGCTCAAGTGTGTGGTCGAGCTCTTTTCCGGTGACACGGCGGACTACCGGCTCCGCCAGGTTCGCGAGCGGCCCACCCGGCAGGTGGTACTCGTTCGAGTAGGAGAAGCGGGTGCCCCCGTCGCCCTCCTCGAACTCGTAGACCACGCGGGCCCGCGATCGCACGGGACCGCGTCCCTCCCACACGACCCGGCGGCAGGGTTCGTTCTCCACCACCGTCCAGCGCACCCTGAAGCGACGACCGGCCAGGCGCAGGCACTGCGTCAGCTTGGACCCCTTGCGCAGGGAGCCGTCCGGCGCGTCCTCGAGGTGGTCGTGGATCGTGACCCAGTCCTCGAGCCGGTGCGGGTCCATCACCAGCTCGTACACCCGCTCGGCAGGCGCATCGATCTCGGTGGTGCGCTCCACGTTCACCTGGCCCCCAGCGGCTCCACCGCCTCCCATTCCGCGAGCGCGTGCTCGACCGCGCGGGCGAATGGCCGCGGCCGCAGGCCGTAGAGGCGGGGCGCCGCGTCTGGCTCGCGAGGGAGGATGTCCGACTCGAGGCTCTCCATCAACGGGCGCACGAGCTCGAGCGGCTGTCCGGTGACCGCGGACACGACCGCGCTGGCGGCCGGAGTGAGCGACATGCGAAAGGCCAGCGGCAGCCGCCCGACCCCCATCAGCTCGGCGATCCGGTCGATCATGGCGCCGTAGCTGAGCAGGTCTGGCCCCGCCACGTCGAGCGACCTCCCGGCGGACCCCGGGACGGATGGCGTGCGCGCCAGGTATTCGATCACGTCCCGCTCGTCGATCGGCCGTGTGCGGTGGAGGCGCCAGCCCGGCAGCGGCAGCACCCTCAGTCGCTCGACCAGCCGCACGAGCACGCGGAATGAGGGCGAGCCGGCGCCTATCACGATCGAGGCCCGCAGGGCGGTCGAGCCGGGCACGGCCCCCATCAGGATCTCCTCGACCTCGAGCCGCGAGCGCAGGTGGCGCGACACCGGACCGGCCGGCGCAATGCCTCCCAGGTAGACGATTCGCCGCACGCCCGCCTCGCGGGCGGCCCGCCCGAAGGTCGCGGCGGCCTTGCGATCTCTCGCGGCGAAGTCCTGATCCGGCGCGGGCTCCATCGAGTGGACGAGGTAGTAGGCGGTCTCCACCCCATCGAGCGCGGCGGCGATCCCACGCCCGCTGAGGAGGTCTCCGGACATGGCCTCGGCGCCCTCGACCCGCGAGGGATCGCGAGCGAGCGCGCGTACGGACCGCCCTTCGCTCAGCAGCCTGCGCACGAGCCGCCCACCGACGTATCCGGTCGCACCCGTGACGAGGTCCACGGACCGGACGCTACCCGCGGGGCACCCGCCCCGCGGCGGGACGGGCCAAAGAAGGCGCTCGGAGCGAGGGAGCGCCCGGAGAACCTGCACGGAGCGGGAAAACGAAAAAGTCCCGAATTGCGGAGAGCCGGTTGGCGCGGGGGGGCGAACAAGTGCAGGATGGCCCCAATGCCGAAGGCCACGATGAGGACGAAGAAGGTGACCTGCGAGGACTGCTTCTTCCACCAGCATCAGCTCTGCGCGCTCGGCCTCGACAAGCCCTGCCCCACCTTCCGCCCGGCCGAGCGGGGCCTCGCGCCGGAGCGCCAGCTCGCCTTCGTCTTCCGAGCGGAGCGGACGCGCACGGCGTACGCCTTCCCGCAGCCGAACTGCTGACGACACTCGTCCAGCTCGCGGCGGAACGGCTGAGAGGAGTCCAGCCTCGGCCGAAGGCTGACAACAGTTGTCCAGCCTCAGCCGAACCGCTGAAAACCGGGTTAGAGTCACGCCATGCGGCTGACGGTGCTCGGGAAGTCGCCCTCCTGGCAGGACGCGGGGGGCGCATGCTCGGGCTATCTGATCGAAGAGGGCGACACGGCGGTCCTGATGGACTGCGGCAACGGCGTGTTCTCGAAGCTGCGCGAGCGCATCGACTACGTGGACCTCGACGCGGTGGTGATCTCGCACCTGCACGCCGACCACTTCCTCGACCTCGTGCCGTACTCGTACGCGCTCACCTACGCCCCTCGCCAGCAGCCCGTGCCGGTGCCGCCGTGGCCCGGCACGGACAATCCCGCACGGCCGCGGCTGATCGCCCCGCCCGGCGCTCGCGAGACCTTCCGGAGGGTCGTCGGGGCTTGGGGCAATGAGGACCTGATCGAGAACGCCTTCGACATCGAGGAATACGAGGAGTCGTCGCGGCCGGAGGTGGGGCCGCTCAAGTTCGAGTTCCACTCGGTGCCGCACTTCACGGAGACGTTCGCGATCGCCGTGACCAACGGCAGCGGCCGCCTCGCCTACGGCGCCGACTCGAGCCCGAGCGAGGAGCTGTGCCGGTTCGTGACCGACGCGGACCTGCTCGTGATCGAGGCCACCCTGCCGCGTCCGGAGCGCACAGGCGTGCGCGGCCACCTGACTCCGTCGGAGGCGGGCGAGCACGCGCGGCAGGCCGGCGTCAAGCGCGTGGTGATCACCCACATCTCCGACGAGCTCGACTTCACGTGGGCCCGTACCGAGGCCTCGAGGGCCTTCGGCGGGCCCGTGGACGTCGCCCGCGAGGGCGCCGTCTACCGCATCTAGAGCACGGGTATCCTCGCCCTCGTGGCACCCTCGCGCGACCTGTTCGCGAACTTCGAGCGGATGCGCCGGGAGATCGACGAGCTCTTCGGCGACGTCTTCGAGCGCTCCACCGGGTTGCGCGGCCGCGGGTTCTCGCCGTCCGTCGACGTCTATTACACGGACGATCCGCCGCGCGCGGTGGTGAAGGCCGACCTGGCCGGTGTGGACGTGGAGGACGTGGCGCTCGAGATCCGCGGCCGTCAGCTCCTGATCGCGGGCGAGCGCCGCCCGGTCCAGGCCGCGGGCCGCCTCTACCAACAGATCGAGATCGAGCACGGGCCATTCCGCCGGCTCGTGGAGCTCGGCGCCGACGTCGTGGCCGAGGAGGCCAAGGCGAGCTACGAGGACGGTGTGCTCGAGGTCGAGGTCCCGCTCGCGCGCCGGGAGCAGGCGGCCCGCAGGGTGCCCATCGAGGACGGCGAGAGCTGATGTCGATCCACATCCCCTCGAGCGACGGGGACGTGCAGGAGGTGGAGGTACGCGCGGCGCTGCCCGACGCGCTCCCCGTCCTCCCGCTGCGCGACACGGTGCCGTTTCCGGAGACGCTCACGCCGCTGGCGATCGGCCAGGACCGCTCGATCGCGCTCGTCAACGACGTGCTCGCCGGCAACCGCATGCTCGCCATGGTGGCCTCGCGAGACCCGGGGGAGGAGGCGCCGGGGCCGGAGGACCTCTACGACGTGGGGGTGTCGGGCGTCGTCGCACGCATGCTGAAGGTGCCGGACGGCACGCTGCGGATCCTCGTGCACGGGGCGCAGCGGGTCGAGGTCGGCGAGTACGTGGCGACGGAGCCCTACCTGGTGGCCCGCATCGCGGAGGCGCCGGACGTGCTCGAACCCTCGCCCGAGCTCGAGGCGCTGCATCGAAACGTCCAGACGGCCTTCTCCCGCATCATCGAGGAGGTCCCCTACCTGCCGGAGGAGCTCCAGGTCGCCGTGGCCAACCTGGACGACCCGGCAGAGCTGGCGCACATGATCGCCGGCGCGCTGCGCATCGACACCGCGGAGAAGCAGCAGCTGCTCGAGGAGCGCGACGTGGCGAAGCGGCTTCGCCGCCTGGCGGAGTTCCTGGCGCGCGAGCTCGAACTGATCTCGATCGGCACCAAGATCCAGTCCCAGGTCCAGTCCGAGATCGACAAGGGACAGCGCGAGTTCTTCCTGCGGCAGCAGCTCAAGGCGATCCAGGACGAGCTGGGCGAGGTGGACGAGACCGGGGCGGAGGCCGCGGAGCTGCGCGAGGGCATCGAGGCGGCGGGGCTCCCGGAGCACGCCCTGAAGCAGGCGGAGCGCGAGCTGCATCGCTTCGAGCGACTCCCGCCGCAGTCGGCCGAGCACGGCGTGATCCGCACGTACCTGGAGTGGCTCGCCTCGCTTCCCTGGTCGAAGTCGACCGAGGACAACCTAGACCTGGGGCACGCGCGCGAGACCCTCGATCGCGACCACTACGACATCGAGCGCGTGAAGGACCGCATCCTCGAGTTCCTCGCCGTGCGCAAGCTGAAGCCGGACGCCCGCTCCTCGATCCTCTGCTTCGTGGGCCCGCCCGGCGTTGGCAAGACCTCGCTCGGCCGCTCGGTCGCGGAGGCCATGGGGCGCAAGTTCGAGCGCCTCTCGGTCGGCGGGGTGCGCGACGAGTCGGAGATCCGCGGGCACCGCCGCACCTACATCGGGGCCATGCCCGGCACGATCGTCCGCGCGATGCGCGACGCCGGCTCGAACAACCCGGTGCTGATGATCGACGAGATCGACAAGATGGGCGCGGACTTCCGCGGCGACCCCTCGAGCGCGATGCTCGAGGTGCTCGACCCGGAGCAGAACTCGAACTTCCGCGACCACTACCTCGACCTCCCCTTCGACCTCTCGAACGTCTTCTTCATCTGCACGGCCAACCAGCTCGACACGGTGCCGCCCGCGCTCCGGGACCGAATGGAGGTGATCGAGCTCTCGGGCTACACGCAGGAGGAGAAGCTCGAGATCGCCAAGCGCTACCTCGTCCCGCGCCAGATGGAGCGCAACGGGGTGGGGCGCTCCAAGATCGAGTTCACCGACGAGGCGCTGGAGGAGATCATCGACGGCTACACGCGCGAGGCCGGCGTGCGTCAGCTCGAGCGGGAGATCGGCTCTGTCTGCCGCAAGGTGGCGCGCGAGTACGCGGAGGGCAGGCGACGCTCGAAGCGCACGATCCGGCCGAAGCAGGTCGTTGAGCTGCTCGGCAAGCGACGCTTCCAGCCCGACGTGGGCCGCCGCACCGACGAGCCCGGCGTGGCCACCGGGCTCGCGTGGACGCCGGTCGGCGGCGACGTGCTGTTCGTGGAGGCCACGGCGTTTCCCGGTGACGGAAAGCTCCAGGTCACGGGCCAGCTCGGCGACGTGATGAAGGAGTCCGCCTCGGCGGCGCTGTCGTACGTGAAGAACGCCATGGCTCGGCTCGTGCCCGACCTGCCGGACGACTACTTCCGGACCCACGACTTCCATGTCCACGTCCCGGCGGGCGCCATCCCCAAGGACGGCCCCAGCGCCGGCATCACGATCGCCACGGCCCTGGCCTCACGGATCAGCGGGCGCCCGGTCCGCGCCGACACGGCGATGACCGGCGAGATCACGCTCACGGGCCAGGTGCTCCCGATCGGCGGGCTCAAGGAGAAGGCACTGGCCGCCCAGCGGGCGGAGCTGCGGCGGATCGTGATCCCGAGCCGCAATATGCGGGACATCGACGACATCCCGGAGCACCTGCGCCGGGAGATGGAA
>JBKPFJ010000108.1:0-6585 GCA_046728795.1 Actinomycetota bacterium
CGAGCGCGCGCTTCTCGAGCTCCACGGCGATGTCGAGCTTGGGATTCCTGCCCGTGACCTCGAACACCTCGTCCACGTGCTTTTTGATGATCCGCGCCCGCGGGTCGTAGTTCTTGTAGACGCGGTGCCCGAAGCCCATCAGCTTCTCGTCCTTGCGCTTCACGCCCTCGAGGAAGTCCGGGACGTTGTCGGTGGTCTCGATCCTGTCGAGCATCCGCAGCACTGCCTCGTTGGCGCCCCCGTGCAGCGGGCCGTAGAGGGCGGCGACGCCGGCAGCCACGGCCGAGTAGGGGTCGACCTGTGAGGAGCCCACGCCCCGTACCGCGTTCGTCGAGCAGTTCTGCTCGTGGTCGGCGTGCAGGATCCAGAGCACGTCGAGAGCCCGCTCGAGCCGGGGGTCCGGGTCGTACTTGACCTCGGTCATCTTGAACATCATCGAGAGGAAGTTGCCCGGGTAGCTCAGGTCGTTGTCCGGATAGACGTAGGGCAGACCGAGGTTGTGGCGGTACGCGAAGGCGGCGAGCGTCGGCACCTTGGCTATGAGCCGAACGCCGGCCATGTGCCGCTCCTCGTCGTCGTTGATCCGCTTGGCGTCCGGATAGAAGGTGGAGAGAGCGCCGACGGTGGCGAGCAGCATGCCCATCGGGTGCGCGTCGTAGCGGAAGCCCTCGACGAACTTCTTGATGTTCTCGTGGACGTAGGTGTGGTGGGTGATCTCGAACACCCACTGGTCCAGCTGGTCCTGCGTGGGCAGCTCGCCATAGATGAGGAGGTAGGCCACCTCGAGGTAGTTCGACTGCTCGCAAAGCTGCTCGATCGGGTAGCCGCGGTACTCGAGCACACCCGCCTCGCCGTCGATGAAGCAGACCGCGCTGCGGCACGACGCGGTGTTGGTGAAGGCCGGGTCGTAGGACATCAGACCGAAGTCGTCCTCCGACACCTTCATCTGGCGAAAGTCCATCCCGCGGACGGTGCCGTCGGTGATCTCCACCTCGTAGCTCTCGCCCGTGCGGTTATCGGTGACGCTGAGCGTGTCCTGCGCCGTCGCCAGTCCGCCGCCGTCCTGCCGCTGCCGCTGCCTCTGCTCCTCGGCCATCGTGCTCTCCTCGGGTTCGTCTGTACCCGATTGTGACGGAAAGCCGATCAGCGCCTGCGAAACAGGCGCGACATGCGGCCGGCGGCCCTCGGCGGGGGCCCGAGCTGGTCCACCTCCGCGGCGGAGATCGTGAGCGTCACCGCACGCTCGGCGGTCCGCGCGACCTCCGGCGCGTCCACGAAGCGCCGCTCGCCGCTCGTGGTCTCGATCACCAGCCCGTCGAAGATGTTCTCGCGGTAGTTGTCGAGCGACTCGACGACCCGGCCGACCACCACCTCCTCGGAGCTGTACACGGGGGTGCCGCGCTTCAGCTCGGAGTGGTGAACGGCGTGCCCGTCGTCGATCGGCACGGCTACGGCACGAGGGCGGCGCCCTCGCCGCCCGACTCCTTGTCCTCCTCGGTGGCTCCCTGGTAGACGGCCGAGGCGATCGCCAGCAGGACGAGGATCACCGAGATGGCACCCGCGATTCGCTCCGCCCGGGGTGAGGCCGGGAAGTTCTCGCGCGTGAGGCCGAGGATCACCAGCACCGCCACCCAGGCGACGAGGATCGGCCCGAACACGTACCAGGTGTGCACGCCTGGAAAGCTACCTCACGCCCGCGCCCGCCCCGTACGTCGGCGCCCCCCGCCGGATGCGAGGATTTCGGGCATGAACGAGCTCGATCGGTCCAGCTCCCGTCTGCCCCGCAGCGCTCGCGAGCAGCGCGCCTACCGGCTCGTGCTCGCCAACGGAGCGCTGGCGGTGATCGCGGTCGTGGGCTTCGTCCTGGCGATCGCGGGCGTCATCGGCGCCGGGATCCCCGTCATCGCCGCCCTGCTTGCCGTGGTTGGCGTGGTCCTGTTCCGGCGCACGCTGAGAAGCTGATGCCGTAACCACAACGTCACACGCGCACGGCCGCAGCGCGCCATCGTCCGAGGCGATGGCGACTCTCCTCGACAGCGTCCGAAGCGTGATGTCAAGCGGGAGGCCCGTATGCCTGGTCTGCGGGCGCGGCGTCGCCGCGAAGGACGAGGCGAAGCGCGTTCGCGGCGGACTCGTCCACCGGGGCTGCGCCACCTACGAGATGCGCCGGCGCCGAGCTGGAAGCGCTCGCCTGGGCTACCCGCCGCGCTGAGCCGAGGGCTACCCTGGAAGCGTGACGCTTCAGGGGCCGTCGAAGACGATCGTCATCGAGCCCGTCGAGGAACCGCGGCCCATCGAGAGGCCGGCGGTGGAGCCCGAGCCGGAGCAGGAACCGGAGCGCGCGCAGCCGGCGCGGGAGCCGGAGAAGTCCCCCGCTTGAGCGCACCGGACCTGATCCGGCCCGTGACGGGATTCCGCAAGTGGCGGGTGGTCCGGGATCACCTGAGCTCGCCCTACATCCCGCTGCGCTGGGACGAGCCGGTCGTGCATGCGCGCTGCTATCCCGCGAACCGCAGCCTGCTGTTCGGCGAGGGGTGGCTCGATGAGCCGCACGAGGCCCCCCACCCACGGTGCAAGTGCGGGATCTACGCCTGGCACCGCCTGCCACCGGCCGGCCGCGTGCCGGACCCGGACCGCGCGTTCGGCGTCGTGGCGCTGTGGGGCCGGATCGAGGTGCACGCCGACGGGATGCGTGCGGAGCACGCCGCGATCAAGGCGCTGGGCTTCGCCTCCGAGCTGGGCTCGGCGCACCGCCGCGCGATCCAGCGCATCGCGCTGGGACTCGGAGTCGAGCTCGTCGAGCAGCGCGAGCTCCCCGCGGCGGCCGTTCGGCACGGCGAGCCGCTGCCGCCTGTGCTAGTGCCTGGGCTGGAGCGTACGGCCGCGTAGCTGACGCGTCCGCGCCGGGGCGCGCGGTTGCGGCTCGGCGTGCGGGCCGCGCCGAGGCGGGCGCGGGGGACGCCCCCGGGGATGGCGCTCGTGCCGAGAGCCACCTCCGCCGTCGCTGCGGCCCTCCTCGGGGAGCGGCTGGGCGCGGATCGCCCACCACACGATGCACAGCAGCGCAACGATCGGGATCTTCAGTACCACCGCCATCCAGAAGATCGCCCAGAAGCCGTCCACGGGCGCATGGTACCCGGCTCCGGCGCACCGGAACAGCGCGGGTCATCCAACCGGATGACCCTCGGTTTGGTGCCCTTCCGCCGATCGCATGATTTTGAGTGACAGGGTCCCAATGGCAGTTAGGTTCGAGCATGGCCCTCCGGGTCGATTGGACTCCAACCGCCGCGGCGGCCAGACCCCGACTGCGGCAATCTCAGAGAGAAAGGACTCGCATGCCTTACAGGCTCACGGCTGCCTTGTGCGCCGTCACAGCGGCACTCGCGCTTGCCGTTCCCGCCTACGCTTTCGATTGTACGGTCGCGAAGAAACCGGCTACAGCCGGCGCGGTCGGCATCGCTGGTCCCGGCGAAGAAGACTTCACGCCGCTGAAGCCGAACCCGGGGACCGACGAGCACCCACATGGCGGCTTCATCGCCTTCACCGACGGCGAAAATACCGCCTCGACGTTCCTGCACGCGCCCCGGCATACCGGGGGAGTGCTGCCGCCGGTCCTCGAAGGCGGTCCGCAGCACAACTGCGACGGGAAGGGGCTCGACTCGCTCGACGTATGTTTCGGCGAGTAGGACGGGATTCGGCGAGCGTCGCGTCGCTGAGGCGCCGCTCGGCCCTCAGCCCCGTGCCGCGGCCGCGTCCAGGGCGGTCATGGAGCGCAGCTCGTCGTAACGGGCGTCGATCTCGTCGCGCGTGAGGCGCTGAACCCGCTCGGTGCCGAACTCCTCGACGTTGAAGGACGCGAGCACGGTTCCGTAGGTCATGGCCCGGCGCAGTGCCGGCTCGTCGGCTGGTCCTTCGAGCGAGGCGAGGTAGCCGAGGAAGCCGCCCGCGAAGGAGTCGCCGGCGCCGGTCGGATCGAGCACGGTCTCGAGCGGATAGGCGGGCAGGGCGAAGAAGCCCTCCTGGGTGACCAGGGCGGCGCCGTACTCGCCCTGCTTGACGACGACCGTCCGCGGGCCCGTTGCCATGACCTGGCGCGCCGCGCGCATCAGCGTCGGCTGCTCGGTGAACATGCGCAGCTCGTCGTCGTTGAAGAAGACGACGTCGACCTCGGAGATGGTTCGCGCCAGCGATTCCCGGGCGGTCTCAATCCAGAGGTTCATCGAGTCGAGGCCAACCAGGCGGGCTCCGGCGCATTGCGCGCGGACCTCGCGCTGAAGGTCGGGCTGGATGTTCGCCAGGAACACCATGTCCGCACTCTTCGAGGCCTCGGACAGCTTCGGCTCGAACTCACCGAAGACGTTCAGCTGGGTGTCGAGCGTGTGGCGGATGTTGAGGTTCCACTCGTACTCGCCCCGCCAGAAGAACGTTCGGCCACCCTCCACGCGCTCGATGTCGTCCACGTTCACCCCGTGGCCGGTCAGCACGGCGTACTCCTCCTCGCCGAAATCGTCTCCCACGGGCCCCACGACCCGCACTTCGGTGAAGAAGCCCGCGGCCAGCGAGAAGTGCACAGCAGAGCCGCCGAGCATCCGCCCGCGCTCGCCGAAAGGGGTCTTGACCGCGTCGAAGGCGATCGAGCCGACAACCACCAGGGTCATGAGGGCGGACAGCATAAGCTCCAAGGTTCGATGCGGGCGGTGCAGATAGACGAGTTCGGCGGGCCGGAGGTGCTTCGCGTCGTCGACCTCCCGAAGCCCGAGCCCGTCGAGGGCGAGGTGCTCGTGAGCGTGGAGCGGGCGGGCATCAACTTCGCCGACACCCACCAGCGGGAGAACTCCTACCTCGCCAAGTTCGAGCTGCCGCTCGTGCTCGGCGGCGAGGTCGCCGGGCGCACGACGGACGGGCGCCGTGTGGTGGCGCTGCTGCGCAGCGGGGGCTATGCGGAGTACGCCGCCGCCCCCGAGGCCACGACCTTCCCGCTTCCGGACGGGCTCGACGGCGGTGCCGCCCTCGCCCTGCTCGTGCAGGGCCTCACGGCCTGGCACCTGTTCAAGACCAGCGCCAAGCTGGCGGAGGGGGAGAGCGTCGTGGTCGTCTCGGGAGCGGGCGGGGTGGGCTCGCTGGCGGTCCAGCTCGCGAAGCCGTTCGGGGCCGGGCGCGTGATCGCCACTGCCAGCAGCGAGGAGAAGCGTGCGCTGGCGCAGGAGCTCGGCGCCGACGCCGCCATCGACACGAGGGCGGAGGACCTCACGGCGGCGATCCGGGAGGCGAACGGCGGGCGGGCCGTCGACGTGGTGCTCGAGATGTCGGGCGGCACGGTCTTCGACGGCTGCCTGAACGCCCTCGCCCCCTTCGGCCGGCTGGTGACGTACGGGATCGCCGGGCGCGAGCCGAACACCGTGCAGTCCGGGGCGCTCATGCGGAAGAGCCGAGCGGTGATCGGCTTCTGGCTCATGCACTGCCTGGGCCGGCGGGACATGATGGAGGCGCCGCTCCGCGACCTCTTCGAGCGCGCGGCGCGCGGCGAGCTGCGCCCGCAGATGGGCGCCACGTACCCGATGTCGGAGGTGCGCCGGGCCCACGAGGACCTCCAGAGCCGCAAGACCAGCGGGAAGCTGCTGCTAGACCCTTCTACATGACCCCTTTCGCCGATCTCGGCCTGGCGCCCGACCTGCTCGATGCGCTCCGCCACCTCGGCTACGAGCGGCCCACGCCGATCCAGGAGCAGGCGATCCCGGCGCTGCTCGAGGGGCGCGACGTGATCGGCCAGGCCCAGACCGGCACCGGCAAAACGGCCGCCTTCGGCCTGCCGATGCTCCAGTTCGTCGATCCGGACGATCCCGCCGTCCAGGCGCTCGTGCTGACCCCCACGCGCGAGCTCTGCATCCAGGTGACCCAGGCGCTGCGCGCCTACGGTCAGCGGCGCGGGATCGAGGTGGTTGCGGTCTTCGGCGGGGCGCCCATCCGCGACCAAGCCGCCCGGCTCGGCCGCGGCGCGCAGGTCGTGGTGGGCACGGTGGGCCGGGTGCTCGACATGGTGGGACGTCACCACCTGTTCCTCGACGGGGCGCGTTACGTTGTGCTCGACGAGGCCGACGAGATGCTCGACCTCGGCTTCCTCGAGGACGTGGAGACGATCCTGTCCCGCTGCCCGCAGGGGCGTCAGACGGGGCTCTTCTCGGCCACGATCCCGCCCCCGATCAGGGCACTCGCGGAGAAGCGCATGTACGACCCGGTCACCATCAAGGTACGCGCCGCCACGCTGACCATCGACACCGTGGACCAGTACTACGTCGAGGTCGCGGACAAGGAGAAGCCCGGCGCGCTGGCCCGGGTGCTGAAGGCCGAGCGGCCGGAGCAGGCGATCGTCTTCGTGCGCACGAAGATCGGTGTCGACCGCCTCGCGCAGCGGCTGAACGACGACGGCATCCGCGTCAGGGCGCTTCACGGGGACATGACCCAGGGGCAGCGCGACGGGGTGATGATCGCCTTCAAGGGCGGACGGGAGCGGCTGCTCGTGGCCACCGACGTGGCGGCCCGGGGGCTCGACATAACGGGCGTGAGCCACGTCGTGAATTACGACAT
>JBKPFJ010000134.1:0-7958 GCA_046728795.1 Actinomycetota bacterium
GCAAGAACCGCGTCGAGCGCGCCCACCCGGTCGCCGCCTCTCGGTAGGCTTCCGCCGTCATGGGCCTGCTCGACGACGCGATCCGAGAGCACCTCGACCTCAAGCGCAGGCACGGCGCCAGCGAGGCCGAGCTCCGCAGGCAGGAGGCGGAGGCGCTCGGTCCTGCCCGGCGCCCGAGCCTTCACGACGAGGAGTCGGACCTCGAGGAGGCGGGCGAGGCCGCCGGCGGACACGAAGCGCCGACCATGCTCGACGAGGAGCCGGCCGCGGCGGCGCCCGCGGCGCTCGGCGACGAGCTGGCAGCCGCGATCGACGAGGACGACGAGGAGCACGTAGAGGCGCCCGCGCAGCTCGAGGAAGCCGATCCCGACGAGGTTCCACGCGACGAGGCGCTCGGCGAGCCGTCGGCTCGCCGGCATGCCCAGGGCGATCCGCTGCTCGAGGAGGCCGAGTCGGAGCACGCGAAGGGCGACGGCGACGAGGAAGACGTGCTCGAGGAGACCCCCGACTTCCTCGAGGAGACCCCCGAGCACGACCGGCTCTGGTTCGAGCAGCGCCCCCCGCGCGATTTCGATTTCGACTGAGGGAGGAGTTGCTGCGGGGGTCGCCCGCCCCGGGACCCCCGCATGGATGCAACTCAGCGGCGTCCCGTGCCGCTTGGTCGACGGGACCCTCCATGCCGTCGTAGTTCGACCCTCGGCCCGGCGGGCGAAACCGTTAGCCGCGCGGTCGTCGTTAGATCAGGCGTCCAGTCAGCGCAGGTAGCCGCGCAGGCGCGCCGCCTCGATCACGCGCTGGATGCCGAGCTCGAAGGCGGCCACGCGCAGCGGGACCTCGTGCTCGCGAGCCGTCGCGGACACCTCTCGGAAGGCCTTGCGCATGATCCGGCCGAGGCGGTCGTTTACCTCGCGCTCGTCCCAGCGGAAGTGCTGGAGGTTCTGGACCCACTCGAAGTACGAGACGACCACCCCGCCGGCGTTCGCCATCAGGTCCGGGATTATCAGCACGCCCTTGTCGAGCAGGATCTCCTCAGCCGCGGGCGTGGTGGGGCTATTGGCCCCCTCCACGAGCATCCGGCAGCGTAGGCGGTCGGCGTTCAGCCGGTGGATCATGCCGCCGAGCGCCGCGGGGAAGAAGACGTCGCAGGGGGTCTCGAGGAACTCATCGGTAGAGCATTCCTCGGCACCCTCGAACTCGGACAACTTGCCGCCCTCCGCGATGTGCCGGACGAGGGCCTCGGCATCGATCCCCCGCTCCGAGCGGACAGAACCGGTCGCGTCGGAGACCGCGACCATCATGGCCCCGAGCTGCTGCATGATGCGCGCCGCCCAGGAGCCGACATTGCCGAAGCCCTGGACCGAGAAGGTGGTGGCCGACGGGGTTACGTCGAGCTGGGGCGCGGCCTCCCGGAACATGTAGACGCACCCCCGCCCGGTGGCTGCCTCGCGCCCGTAGGAGCCCTCGAGGGCGAGCGGCTTGCCCGTGACGCACGCCGGCGTGTGGCCGTGCAGCTTGCCGAACTCGTCCATGAGCCAGGCCATCGTCTGGGCGTCGGTGCCCACGTCTGGCGCCGGGATGTCCCGCGTGGGGCCGAGAATCTTCTCGATCCGATCCATGAACGTGCGCGTGACCCGTTGTTGCTCGGACCGGTCGAGCGCGTGAACGTCCACGTTCACGCCGCCCTTGGCGCCGCCGTACGGGATGCCCGCGATCGCGGTCTTCCAGGTCATGAGCTCGGCAAGGGCGCGCACCTCGTCGAGGTCCACGTCCGGGTGGTACCGGATGCCCCCCTTGTAGGGACCGCGCGCGCCGTTGTGCTGGACCCTGTAGCCGGAGAACACGTGCAGCTTCCCGTCGCTCAGGCGCACCGGGATCTGCACCTGGACCTCGCGGTATGAGGAGCGGAACAGCGCGGCGATGTCGTCGGGCAGCGCGAGCCGCTCGGCGGCCCGCCCGAAGTAGTGCGTGACGATCTCGTAGTTCGAGATCTCGGCCCGCTGCGTTGCGAGGCTCCGATTCGCCTCACGCGGCGACTTGTCGGGCGGCCCGTGCCCGTCCCCGCCGCCGGTCCCCCGCTCCTCCCTGGTGATCTGGTCGGACATTGTCCTGATGCTCCCATACCCGATGGGGCGCCTACCATGTGCTCGAGGGGGCCATAGCTCAGCTGGAAGAGCGCCTGCTTTGCAAGCAGGAGGGCGCCGGTTCGAGTCCGGCTGGCTCCACTTCACGAGCCTGTGAGTGGCGTACGATCTTCGCTGCCAGGAGGAGAGATGAGTCCTGAAGCACAGAGTGGCGGGCGCGGCGTCGATCTCGTCGTCGGTTACCTGGAGGAGCGCGGGGTCGCTCACGACGTGATCGACCACGAGCAGACATTCAGCGCGATGGCCGAGGCCAAGGCAGCTGAGGTGCCGCCCGAGCACGCGGCGAAGTCCGTCCTCCTGCGAGAGGGTGAGGAGTACCGGCTGGCGGTGATCCCAGCCTCGGAGCGGCTTGATCTGCGAAAGGCGCGCGCGGCCCTACAGGCGAGCGGCCAACTGCGGCTCGCAAACGAGAGCGAGATGGCAGCGGACTTTGGCTCGTTCGATGTCGGCGCCGTCCCACCGTTGGGACCGATGCTCCCCGCGCCCGAGGTAATCGATCCCCGCTTGCTGGTGCACGACAGGATCCTCTGCTCCGGCGGCGACCACCGCCACTCGCTTCTCATCGATCCGAAGGAGTTATCGACGCTGGCCGACGCCCGGGTCGCGGACGTGTGCAAGGAGGAGTCCGCGCGGGAGGAACTGATCTAGCTTGAGCGGAAGCCGGCGTCGAGCAGCGCCGGCGCCTGGCGGTAGGGGTTCGGCGAGCGCAGCAGGATCACGGCAAGGGTGCGCCCGTGGTGGCGGGCGACGCCCACGAAGCAGCGGCCCGCCGCCCTGGTGTAGCCCGTCTTCAGCCCGATGGCGCCGGGGTAGTCCTCGCGCAAGAGCGGGTTGTGGCCGGTCAGGAACAGGCGATGGCCCTTGATCGGGAAGCGGAAGGACACCTGCCGGCGGCGCGCGATCCGGGTGATGCGGCCGTTCCTCATCGCGAGGCGGGTGAGCACGGCCAGGTCGCGCGCGCAGGAGCGGCTTCGCCGGTTGAGTCCGTAGGAGTCGGCGAAGTGGGTGCAGCGCAGGCCGAGGGCCCGCGCCTTCAGGTTCATCAGGTGCACGAAGCGCCGCTCGTTCCCCGCCACGTGCTCGGCGAGCGCGATCGCCGCGTCGTTGCCGGAGACGATCAGGAGGCCGTTCAGCAGCGTCTCGAGTCGCACGTGCTTAGCGCGCGGGAGCACGCCCACGCCGGAGCCGGTGTAGTGGAGGGCCGCCCGCGTGATCTTCACCCTCTCGTCGGGACCGGAGCGCTCGGTCACCACGAGCGCGGTCATGATCTTGGTGAGGCTGGCGATCGGGAGCACCCGGCGTGCGTGGCGCTGCCAGAGCGCGTCACCCGTCCTCAGGTCGACCACCAGGCCGGACGCCGGCGGTGTGCGCATCCGCTTGCGGAAGGCGGCTACGCCTGAGAGCCGGATCCGAGGTGGAGGCGGCGGGCGCTCCACCAGCACCGGCGCCGAGCGGTCCGTCACCGCGCCGGGGCGCGGTGTCGGCGCGGCGCCAACCGCGGGCACGCCCCCCCGGCCGCTCCCGCCCGGGTGCGCCACCACGATGTACACCGCCGCCGCCACCGCGAGCGGCGCGAGCACCGCGAGCACCCAGGCGATGCGGGCGCCCAGCCGCCGTCGCCGCCGTCCGCCTTGGAGGGGACTGGACGTTCGGCTACTCATCGGGCGGGGGCGAGCTGAGTGCCCCCAGCACCCCGAAGCCGAGCAGCGCGACCACCAGCAGCGAAACGACCACGAGGACGTCGATTCCCTCGCGCACCAGCACGGTCACCGTGAGAAAGCCGACGAGGCAGATGAGCACCAGGCTGCCCACGAGAGCGAAGCCACGCAGGTTCATCAATACACCGGGATCCGGCGGTGACGGTCGTAGTCATCCTGGACTCGGTTGGCGAACACGCGGATCAGGAGCAGCCCGAACAGGAAGCCCCCGATGTGAGCGAAGTAAGCCACCCCGCCGCCCTGGGCCCCGAGCGGCTGGGTGAGGTCTGCTGCGCCGTAGAGCACCTGCAGCAGAAACCATGCCCCGAGCACGACGAGTGCGGGGAGCTCGAGGATGGTGAAGAAGATCACGATGAAGATCAGCGTAAGCACGCGCGCGCGCGGATAGAGCAGCGCGTAGGCGCCAAGCACCGCGGCGATCGCCCCGCTCGCGCCAACCGTCGGCGCGGCGGCGTTCGGGGACACTAGAGTCTGCCCGGCGAGGGCCGCAACGCCGCCGAGCAGATAGAAGGCCACGAACCTCGGTTTAGCCATGGAGTCCTCGATGTTGTTCCCGAAGATCCACAGGAACAGCATGTTGCCCGCCAGGTGCAGGAAGCTGCCGTGCATGAACATCGAGGTGAAGATCGTGGCCCACCAGGGCGGCTGGTCGGGTGGATTCCCGACGACCCCCGCCTGGCCCGCGCAGACGACCTGTCCCGCGCTCGTCTCGCCGCACTCCTTGCCGGGGTGCGTGATCTCATATGGGATCGCCCCGTACTCGACCACTCGCTCCTGACCCTTGCCTCCGAGGCTCCAGCCACCCCGCTCGAAGCCGAAGTAGACGAGCACGTTGATCGCGATGATCAGCACCGTAAGGATCGGGAAGACGCGTGTCGGGATGTCGTCCTTCAGCGGGAACACGGCGGGGCGGGATGCTAGGGGACGTCCAGAGCCTCGATCGCGCTGGAGAAATGGAAGCCGGGCTGCGGCCCGCCCTCGATCGCGTAGACGCGGTTCCCGAGTGAGACCCCGCCCAGTCCGTGGCGCGGCGTGCGCATAGGGGGCAGGCTCCGCCAGCTCCGCCTGCGTGGGCTCCACAGCTCGACCTCGCCGATCGCGCCGCCCGGTTCCTCGCCCCCGAAGACCACGATTCGCCCGCGGCTCACGGGCGCCGACGCTATGCCCCCGCGCGCCTTCCGCATCGGCGGGAGCCGATGCCAGCTATGCCGGCGCGGGTCGTAGCGGTCCGCCACGCGGTAATTGCCCGGCCCGGACAGGTCTCGGCCGGCGAGGACGTAGAAGAAGCCGCCGGCGGCGACGCCCGTCGTGTGGTCCCGCGCCGGGCCCGAAAGGTTGGGGCCCTGCGACCAGCGGCGACGTTTGAAGTCGTAGATGTCGAGCGAGCGCAGCTCCCCGGCATCGCTGCGGCCCCCGGCAACGTAGAGCCTGCCACCGAGCACCGCGGCGGCGTGCGCTGCCCGCGGTACCGCTGAGCGGGGCAGTCGCGACCAGCGATTTCTGCTCGGCGAGTAGCGCCACAGCCGCGCGCTGGCACTCGAGAGGTCGTGACGCGCGCGGTAGCCGCCGTGGATGTAGAAGTTGCCGCGGTAGGCCACCGCCGCCGGGTGATTGACCCCCACGGGCAGCGGCCGGAGCCGCCGCCAGCGATTGCGCCGGATGTCGTAGCGCTCGAGTGCACCCGTCGTCCTGCCACTCCCGCGCTCGAATCCCCCGACCACGTACACGTGGCGGCCGAACCGCGCCGCGGCGATCTCGGTGCGCTGTAGCGTCGCCGGCCGCAGCAGCGTCCAGCGGTCGCTGGGCGCCGGACCTTCCGCTCCCGAGCCGCAGCCTGTCACCGCCGCCGCCGCGCCCAGCAGAAGAGCGGCGCGCCGCACGGCGGGGCTTAGGACGCCGAGCGGGCCTGCTCGAGTGTCTGCTCCGCCTGGTAGCTCGAGCGCACGAGCGGCCCCGAGGCCACCGACTCGAAGCCCATCGCGTAGGCCTCGCGCTCCAGCTCGGCGAACTCCTCGGGATGCCAGTAGCGAACCACCGGGAGGTGGTCCCTCGTCGGGCGGAGGTACTGGCCCACCGTGAGCACCTGGACCCCGTGCGCGCGCAGCGCACCGAACGCGTCGAGCAGCTCTTCCTTCGACTCCCCGAGGCCGGTCATGAGCCCCGACTTCGTGACGACTTCGTCGCCCGCCATCTCCTTCGCGTTGAGGAGCACGCGACAGGAGCGAAGGAAGCGAGAGCCTCGCCGGGCGAGCGGGTACAGGCGCGGGACCGTCTCGACGTTGTGGTTGAAGACGTCCGGGCGCTCGGCGATCACCCGCGCCAGGGGCATCTCCTCGCCGCGGAAGTCGGGCGTCAGCACCTCCACCTTGCAGCCGGGGGCGAAGCGCCGGATCGACCGGATCACCCCGACGAAGGCAGACGCGCCGAGGTCCGGGAGGTCGTCGCGGTCCACGCTCGTAACCACGGCGTGCCGCAGTCCCATCCGCTTGACCGACTGAGCCACGCGCAGCGGCTCGAGCGGGTCGTTGTGGGTGGGCTTGCCCGTCTTGACGTTGCAGAACCCGCAGCGCCGCGTGCACGTGTCGCCCAGGATCATGAACGTGGCGGTGCCCCGCTCCCAGCACTCGCCGATGTTCGGGCAGGCGGCCTCCTGGCAGACCGTGTGGAGACCCTGGCCCTCGATCATGCCCCGCAGCTCGCGGTAGCGAGGCCCACCCGGCGCGGGCCGCTTGAACCACTCGGGCTTGCGCTCGCGGAAGGGCCGGACCTCGCCCATGTCGAGCACGCGGGCGCCGCCGGGGTGGGCGCGAGAGCGGGTGCTCATACCGCGGCCGGCTCCCGCTCGCGCAGCCGCGCGGCCGAGACGATCCGCTGCCGCAACCCGAACGCCTCGGCGAAGCGGAAGGCAATCCGCTTGCGGAAGCAATCCATGTCCCGCTTGCCCGTCTCCCTGAGCACCGAGGTCATCCGCACGTGCTCGATTCCGCAGGGCACGATCCACTCGAACGGCTGGAGCTCGTTGTCCACGTTGATGGCGAAGCCGTGCGTGGTGACCCCTCGCGAGACGTGCACGCCGATCGAGCCGATCTTCCCGTCGCCGGCCCAGACCCCGGTCAGTCCGGGGCGGACCTCGGCCGCGATCCCCTCGTCCCCGAGCGCGGTCACGATCGCCCGCTCCATCGTGCCGACGAACTCGGGCACCGACTCCACCCGCATGATCGGGTAGCCAACGAGCTGCCCCGGGCCGTGGTAGGTCACGCGGCCGCCGCGGTCCGTCTCCTCCACTTCGATCCCCTGGAGGCGGTACCAGTCCTCGCCCATCGGAAGATCGGCGGGCTCGGTGCGGCGGCCCTTGGTGTAGACGGGCGGATGCTCGAGGAGGAGCAGTGCGTCGGGCACCTCCTCGGCCTGCCGCCGGTCGCGCACGTGCGACTGGAGTGCGAGCGCGTCGACGTACGGCACGCGACCCAGCCTGGCGACCCAGAGCTCCATGCCCCGAAGGCTACCCTGCCCCCGTGGGCACGAACGACCGCTTCTGGCCTGCGCGGCTGCGCTGGCGCCTGCGGGGTGCCTCGATGTGGCCCGCGTTCGTGCTCCTCACGCTGTTGGACGGCGTCATCCTCCACCAGCTGCCGCCGGTCCGTCTCGGTTTCACCGAGGAGGGGATGACGCTGCCCTTCGGGATCATCGTCGCGGCCTTCGGGAACCTCTTCCTCGTCGGCGTCGCGGCTCCCTGGCTGGCGCGGCGACTCGCCGCGCGTGAGCAGCTGCCGACCGACGCCTCCCGCCAGATCCGGCGCGAGGTGCTGCAGGATCGGGTGGGTACTGTTCTGCTCGGCTTGGGCTTGGTCGGTGTCCTGGCCGCCGGGCTCGGCAGCCGCGAGGTCGTGGTCTCGGAGACCGCGGACACGGAGGAGAACGCGCGGGTCGTGAAGAGCTACGTCGAGCGGAGCGGAAACCCGGAGCTGCTCCGAAACCTCGAGACGGCCAACACGATCAAGCTCGGCCCCGGCTACTTCCGCACCTGCATCGCCCACGACGACCGCCGCAGCGCGTTCTGCCTGCTCGTCAACACCCATCGGAATCCAACCTCGGTGCG
>JBKPFJ010000054.1:0-3842 GCA_046728795.1 Actinomycetota bacterium
ACCCGCGGCATCGAGATCCAGAGCCGGCTCGGCGACTGCGACGCCTGCGAGGACTTCATCGTGAAGCACCGCAGGCACGACCTCTCCTTGGCGCACGAGCGGGTGGAGCAGGCGAAGCTGGAGACCAAGCGCTTCGAGGAGCGCCTCAACCAGACCCCGCCGCTGCTCGAAGACCCGGAGACCGACGAGGGCTCCAGCGCGATACGCGTGATCCTCACCCAGGATGACGCTCCAGAGCGCTAGGCGTGAACGGCGAAGCGAGCTACCTAATGGACTACGTCGAGGCGCCGAAGGACGCCATGGTCGAGTCTCCCCGGGAGCGGTTCACGACGGACGCGGGCCACCCGGAGCGCCAACAGCCGTCCCGCTTGCCGGAAGGCGTGAGCCCCTTCTCGAGGGGCGCGGTCTACGGGATGACCGCCGCGGAGGTCGCGCCACTGATCGACCAGCTCGCGGCGATGGGCTGGCCCGAGCTCTG
Organism: Actinomycetota bacterium; assembly: GCA_046728795.1. Classification (GTDB taxonomy): domain Bacteria; phylum Actinomycetota; class Thermoleophilia; order Solirubrobacterales; family Thermoleophilaceae; genus JBKPFJ01. Next base: position 479 of record JBKPFJ010000054.1, read on the forward strand.
GGACACCCTGTTCCGCATGGCCACGCAGGCGGCCGGACTCGAGACGATGACCGATCTCGAATATCTCTACGAGCGCGTGCGAGAGCTCCCCAAGGTCGACCAGCGCGTGCTCGCAGCCATCATCGGCACGCTCTGGGAGCGGAGCGGGCGGACCATCAACGACCTACGCGACGCAGATCTCTTCGCGAGAGCGCTCCTGCTGCTTCCGGATCAGGATCAGTTGGAGCTGCTGGCGCACATGCGCATCAAGGACGACGCAGCGGAGGGGACGATCGCGATGATGCTGGCGGCGGCTGTCGAGGACGGCCTTCTCGAGCCACCATCGATGTCCATGGCGCTGACCGCCGCACGCGTCGGCTTCGAGGCGCTCGAGTGGAACCCGGGAGGCATACCGGGCGGCCTGTACGTGGGTCAGTCGGCTCACCTCGAGATCGCTGCGTATTACCGCGGCTTTCATCCGTACCCCCTCCACCTCGTCGCGACGAACACCGTCCCCATCGCATCGCTCGCCGAAGACCTCGCGAAGCTCCTCAAGTTCACGCCGGGAGGGCTGACCCCCGCGGGTGCGGCCCTCAAGCCGGACATTTTCGACTTCAGCTTCGAGCATCCCCAGATCCCCCCCGGCTACGTCTACGAGATCAAGCCGTGGTCGCTCGCGGGACTGGCGGAAATCGAGGCGCTGACCTATGTGGCTGCGCTCAACGCGGCCCACATTCCCTGCTTGCCGGGCCCCACCGACGTTCAGGGCACATTCGGCGAGGTCCCGGGACCCGGCGGCTGGTTCGTGTTCGAGTCCCCGGCGCCGGGAGTGATCGCCTACCAGTACTTGACGGCCCCGCGCGTTCGCGTGCCGGCGCGTGTGCCGGTACCTGCGCGCAGGAGCGTGCGGGAGCGGGTGCCCACACTCGGCCTGCGGCCGCACCCCGCGGTCGCGCCCAAGATCATGGCGGCCGTGCTCATCGCGACGCTCGCCCCGCTCGTGGTGCTCGCCCTGCTGGAGTCCGCGGTCGCGGTTGGCGGCTACGCGCTCGGAAGCGCGATCCTGGCCCTCGCCCTGTAGGGCCTACGACGCGTCGCGTAGGCGCTGGGCCTCGGGGAGGCCCTCGAGCTTCTTCAGGGTGTTGTTCTCGATCTGGCGGATCCGCTCTCGGGTCACGCCGAAGGCCCGTCCTACCTCCTCGAGCGTGCGCGCCTGGTGGCCCTTCAGCCCGTAGCGCATCTCGATCACCTCGCGCTCGCGCTGGGGGAGCGCGTTGAGCGCCCGCCGCACGTTCTCGCGGCGCAGGTTCTCGCTCGCCAGCTCGAAGGGTGACTCGGCGGCCTCGTCCTCCACGAAGTCGCCCAGCTCGGAGTCCTCCTCCTCTCCGATCGGCTTCTCGAGCGAGACCGGAAGCTGGGCGATCCGCAGGATGTCCTTCACCTCGCGCGCGGTCCACTGGAGCTCGAGGGCGATCTCCTCGGGCGTGGGCTCGCGGCCGAACTCCTGGACGAGCTGGCGCTCCACGTGCACGACCTTGTTGAGCTTCTCGACCATGTGCACGGGGATGCGGATCGTGCGCGCCTTGTCGGCGATCGCGCGCGTCACGGCCTGACGGATCCACCACGTGGCGTAGGTGGAGAACTTGTAGCCGCGCCGGTAGTCGAACTTCTCGACGGCGCGGATCAGACCCAGCGAGCCCTCCTGGATCAGATCCAGGAACGAGAGGCCCCGGCCCAGGTAGCCCTTGGCGATCGAGACGACCAGGCGCAGGTTGGCCTCGATCATCTGCTGCTTTGCCTGCATGTCCCCCCGCTCAATCCGCTGGGCGAGGGAGACCTCCTGCTCGGCGGTCAGGAGCTCGACGCGACCGATCGACCGCAGGTAGAGGCGCAGCGAGTCGAGGCTGGGTTCGACGGTGAGGTCGATCTCGGGGCGCTTCGGCGCCTGGGGCATCGCCTCGGCCCGGGCGTCGGAGGAGACCACGTCCACGCCCGCGTCCACGAGATGCAGGTGCAAGGCGCGCACCTGCTCCTTCGTCACCTCGACCTCCTCGAGGCAGGCGGCTATCTCCTCGAACGTCAGGAAGCCCCGCTCGCGCCCCTCGGCCACCAGCGCGCGTAGCTCCTCCACCTCCAGAAAGGGGGCATCCGACTGATCGGACAGCAGACCAACGCCCTCGAGCTTCTCCGTCAACCCCTCGCTCCTTCGGGACCGTGAGCGGTCCGGTCGGCGAATCTCGATTTTTCGATCCGCAGCGCCTGCCGCGAGGGGCTGAGCCCGAGAAGGGCTTCGAGCCAGTGACGCGAGTGTACCGCGAAAGTGCGACAAGAAAATCCCGGCGCCTCTGTATCGTCAGAACCCGCCATGAGCGAACCCACCGCAGTGCTCGGCTCCGACGTCCAGGCCCGCCGGCCAGCGACCCACATGAGCCTCTCCCGGGTCGGCGTGACCGGCGTGGAGAAGGTGATCCGCATCCGGGCCAACGGGAGCGAGCAGCTCTTCTACGCGGAGCTCGCGTGCTTCGTGGACCTGGGCCCCGAGCAGAAGGGCGCCCACATGTCGCGTTTCGAGGAGGTCGTCAACGAGGCGATCGACGCGGTGATCCTGGGCGAGGCGTTCAAGGCGGAGACGCTCGCCGCCCACATCGCCGAGCGCGTGCGCGACCGCCAGGACGGGCGCCGCGCGGAGGTGACGATCGCCGCCCGCTACCCGGAACACAAGGAGACGCCCGTCTCGGGCGTTCGCACCCAGGAGATCTACACCCTTTACGGCAGCGCGCTGGCCTCCGAGCGCGGAACGCGCCGGCTGGTGGGAGTCGAGGCCCAGGGCATGACCGCCTGCCCGTGCGCCCAGGAGCTGGTGATGGACAAGGCGCAGGAACGCCTCGCGGACGACGGCTTCACTGACGACGAGATCGCGCGCGTGTTCGAGGCCGTGCCCGTCGCCACGCACAACCAGCGCGGCATCGGAACGCTCTGGATCGGCTGCCCCGAGCGCTGCGACCAGCCCGTTGAGGCCCAGGCCCTGCTCGAGATCGTCGAGGCGGGGATGAGCTCCGAGATCTACGAGCTCATGAAGCGCTCCGACGAGCGCGAGGTCGTGGAGAAGGCCCACCTGCAACCGCGCTTCGTCGAGGACTGCGTGCGCGAGATGGTGCGCATGGCGGTGGAGCGCTTCCGCTGCTTCGGCAAGGACGCCTTCATCAGCGCCCGCCAGGAGAACCTCGAGACGATCCACAAGCACAACGTGGTCGCCGAGCGCCACGGCCTGCTCGGGGAGCTGGACCGGGAGCTCGCGGGGCACGGTCGTGCCGCGCATCACGCCACGATGCGCGAGTGGCTCGATTCTCCCGGCTAGAACTCTCGGCCACTCCGCCCCAGGCGA
>JBKPFJ010000006.1:0-58792 GCA_046728795.1 Actinomycetota bacterium
GCGGTGGTCGCGACGGACCTCGACACCACGGTGCTGCTCGAGCTGTCACGGCCGAATCTCGAGATCCGTGTCCATGACGTGCTCAAGGATGAGCTCCCACAGGAGGAGTTCGACCTCGTGCATCTCCGCCTTCTTTTGGCATGGTTGAGCGAACCGCGGACGGCGCTCGAGCGGCTGACCGCGGCGCTCAGGCCGGGAGGCTGGCTGCTGGCCGAGGAGATGGACTTCTCCTCCGTGGCGGCCGACCCGCGCGTCGGCGCCGCAGCGCAGGACGGCTTCGGGCGTGTCGTCAAGGCGCACGAGGCCGTCCTGGCCGAGCAGCACACCTTCGACCCGCACTACGGTCGTCGGGTCGCCGGCGACCTGGCCGACGCCGGGCTCGAGGACGTCGCTTCCGAGGGTCGCGCGTCGATGTGGCGCGGCGGCGAGGCGGGCGGGACCGTGTGGCGACTGACGTTCACTCAGTTGCGCGAGCCGATGCTGGCGTCCGGCCTCGTCACGCCGGCCGAGATCGACGAGGCGATCGCGCTTTGCGACGACCCAGGGTTCTGGTTCGTCTCGCAGATCACGATGGCCGCCCGAGGCCGTCGCCCCGCCGCCGCTTGACCGTCCTCAGCCGAACCGATCGACGATTCGATCGGCGTAGAAATCCTGCCAGCGGGCCTGAGCTTCCGCCGCTGCGAATGCGCGCTCCGACTCCACGAGCTCGTGGACGAGGTGGCTGCGGGTCGGCGTGCGGCCGAGCGTCTCGGGAAGCTCGGAGTGATCGATGAGCCAGTCGGCGTAGAAGGAAGCCCAGTCGTCGTCCGCTCCGTCGCTGATGCGATAGACGACGTGATGGACCTCGCCGGCCTCGTGCAGTAGATCGCTCACCCGTTGGGTCCGCTCGTCCACGGGTAAACCTTACGCGCGGAGGTCGCGCCGACCCAAATTCACTCGGCGATGCCGATGCGGCGGTCGAACCCAGCCGGTGCGTGGATATTGAGCATCCGCACCGGACGTACGCCATCGTTGCGGAAGCCGTGTTCGACTCCGGGCGGGACGAGCACGAAAGCCCCCGGCGGCGCGGCCACGCGCTCGTCACCGAAGAGGAAGGTCAGCTCGCCTTCGACGATGTAGAACGCGTCGTCCTCGTCCGGGTGGACGTGTGCCTCGAGCTCGCGCCCGGGAGCGATCTCGATCATTCCGAAGGTGAAGCGCGGGGTGTCCAAGGTGCGCGCGAGGAACTCGACGTTGCCCACGCGATGGCCCTGACCGGGCGGTACCACGATGGGTCGACGCTCCATCCAGCGATCCTTCCCGGACCTGGGGGGTCGGGAGTCGGGATAGGCGCACACGGATTCAGCCCAGAAGGGGCGCCACGGCGGCGTCGTCGCCCCCCGTCCTCTGGCCGGCGACGATGATCCGCCCGTTCGGCCAGAGGGCGACCGCGTTGCCGAAGGTGGCGCCGAGGTCGACGGTCGCTTATTGGCGGCGCCGAACGTGGTGTCCGGCGATCCGTCCGAGTTGAGGCGCGCGACCGCGGCTTCCTCCTTGACTGCAATGTCGCGCCGAAGGCGCGGACTGGCGGCCGCCACCGAACTCGATCATGCGCTTCCCGCCCGATCCGAACGTGGTGTCGAGCCACCCCGTCGAGGCGCGCCCGCGGCGGTTAAGCTGCGAGGCGAGCCCGCGCTCACCGGCCCTCCAGCCGCCAGATTCGGGAGGGTCCCTGAGTTTTCGGGACACATGGTCGCGCAAGCTCAGGGACCCCGCGCCCGTGGCCGCTCCGCCTCGTGGCAGCGAGCCGCCAATGTCCCAGCCCTTGACCGCGAGCCTCCCCGCCGCTTACGGTCCGCGCATGGAGCGCACAGTGGTCTGTATCTCGGCGTCGGACGGGTCGGGAGGCGAGGAGATCGGCCCGCTCGTGGCCCGCCGGCTCGGCATGCAACTCATCGACGAGGAGGTCGTGGCCCGGGCCGCCGAGGAGGCGGGGGTCGAAGCTCACGTCGTCGCGGACGTCGAGCAGCGCCGGTCGCTGGTCGAGCGTCTGCTGGGACAGCTGCCGGCCACAGCCGCGGCCGCGCCAATGAGCGGTTACGTGCCGCTGGCCTACGTTGAACCGGGCCCGGCGGGCGACCAGCTCCGCGGCCTGATCCGAAGCGCCATCGAGGAGATCGGAGACCGAGGCTCGGTCGTCATCGTCTCCCACGCGGCGTCGCTGGCACTTCGCCGTCGCGACGGTGTCCTGCGGGTGCTAATCACCGGCTCGGAGGACGAGCGGCGGGCCCGCCTAGCCGCGGCGCGGGGAGTGGACGAGCGCGAGGCCGGAAAGCTCCTCGCGCGTGGAGACGCGAATCGCGCGGACTATTTCAAGCGCTTCTACAAGGTCGTCGCCGAGCTCCCCACGCACTACGACCTCGTCGTCAACACCGATCGTCTCAGCCTCGAGGAGGCGACCGACATCGTCGTGCACGCGGCGGAAGGATCGCCGGAAGGCTGACCGGCCGAGTCGTCCTGGGCGAGTTACGCCGGGGCGTCCGTTGAGCGCGTGACCGGACCGGAGGTCGTCCGGTGGGACATGGAACCGCTCAAGCGCTCGCGGCGCGGGGTCGACGAGCGGGTAGGGGAAGTCGCTCCCGTGCATCGACGCACGTGGGGAAGTCTCAGCCCATCCGCTCCGTCGTCGCTCAGCCTCCTGAGTACTCGTAGCGGCGAAGAGGCCAGCCCTCGAAATCCCCGCCGCGCCCCAGCGGCGCCCTGTCGAGCAGCTGCCACGTGCTGCTCAGCACGTCGGTGCCGCGGTCGTAGGTGGAGTACGTGTGGTACACGGTCCCGTCCTCCAGCGCGAACGCGCTCAGGCCATGCAGCTCCACGTCCCGGAGGTCGATGTCGGCTCTCCGGGCGGTGCCGAAGTTGAACCCCGTGCCGGTACGACGCTCCTCGTCGCTGAACACGCTGAAGTCGAGGTTGAAGTCGTCGACCGAGGAGACCCACGGGAAGCCCCAGCCCATGCGCCGCTTGTAGTCCTCGAGCCGCTCGAGCGGAGCGCGGGAGACCGCCACGAACGTCACGCCGCGGTGCGGGAGGTGGACGACCGCCCCGTCGAGACTGTCCGCGGTGTAAGAGCAGCCCGGGCAGGCCGCCTCGTCGTCCGGGCCGAACATCAGGTGGTACACGAGCAGCTGGGAGCGCCCGTCGAACAACTCCGCGAGCGTCTTCGTTCCGTCGTCCGTCTCGAAGCGGTACTCACGCTCGACCGGAACCCAGGGCAGTCCCCGGCGCTCCCGCGCCAGCTCGTCGCTTCGCCGGGTGAGCTCCTTCTCACGTTCGAGCAGCTCGACCCGAGCCGCCAACCATTCCTCGCGCGTTCCGACCTTGCGCACGGCCATGGCGACTAAGCCTCCTGAAGCACGGACAGGATGTTCCCCGCCGGGTCCTTGAACCACGCGATGTCCGGCCCGTTCCCGCGGGCGATCCCCTTCTCGTCCTGCCCGAAGCCGTCGTAGCGCTCGAATCTCACGCCTCGCGCGGCGAGCGCGTCGACCGCCTCGTCGACGTCGTTGACCGCGAAGTTCAGGATCGTGTAGTTCGCCGGCGCGTGGTCCGGCTTCGCGTACACGAGCGTGTCCCGGTCGCCGGCCAGGTGGAGCGCCAAGAGGCCGTTCTCCTCGTCCCACATCTCCACGTTCAGGCCGAGCGTCTTGCCGTAGAAGTCCTGCGCCTTCTTCACGTCGTCGACGGCGAAGCCGCTGTATGCCTTGGTGTTGGCGAACATGACTTGCTCCTCTCTTTCAAGACCTGAGCTATAGACCGCTCGCAACCCCAAAAGTAATCGCTGCTACCCCGCGACCACGCCCGGGAGCCAGGCCCGCACCGCGGCGCCCACCGCTTCGAGGTCCTTTTTGAGACCGTGGTCGCCCGCGACCTGCACCACCGTGCGATTCGCCGCGGTGGGCGGGATCCCGAAGCGGTCGCGGTCGCCCTGCACGACCAGCGTCGGGACCTTCACGTCGTCGAGCTCGGCGACGCGGCTCGGCGGCTGCGTGCTTCCCTTGCGGGCCGGGGGCTGAAGCGGGAAGGCCAGGCACAGCACGGCTACCGCCGCGGTGGCCTCGGCGGTGCGGCAGGCCACGCGGGCGCCCAACGATCGGCCGCCGGCCACAAGCGGCAACCCCCGCCCCTCGCCCGCCCGCAGCCGGTCGACGACCGCAGTCCACGCGGCGTCGAGCTGGCCTGCGGGAGCTGGTGAGCGCCGTCCGGCCACCCGGTAGGGCTGCTCGACGAGCGCCACGCTGACCCTCTCCGAGCGCGCGACGCCCGTGACGGCCTTCAGGTCCGGTGACTCCACCCCTCCGGCCGCGCCGTGGCCCAGGACCAGCAGTGCCGCTGGGTCGGCCGCGTGATGGAGACGGACGCGCGCCTCCCCGTGCGGAGTGTCGATCCTCAGCACGGGTTGGCGGCTAGCAGGCCTCGGAGTAGGCGGGCTCGGAGCCGGCCGGCTCGGCCTCGTGCCCCGCCAGCCCCGCTGCCTGCTTCTCCGGCTGGATCACGGTCACTCCGACCACGATGGCGGCCACCACCAGAAGCGCCCCCACCAGGAACGCCAGGTGGTAGCCGCTCGTCAGCGCGGAGGCGGTGGCCTTGCCGCTGTCCAGCAGGTTGTCGGTGCGCGTAGTGGACAGCGTCGCGAGCACCGCCAGCCCGAGTGCGCCACCCACCTCGGCCGTGGTGTTGACGAGACCGGACGCCAGGCCCGCGTCGTCCTGGGTGGCGCCCGACATCGCGAGCGTCATCAGCGCGGCGAAGGAGACGCCGATGCCGAGGCCGAGGAGCACCATCACGGGAAGGACGTCGCGCACGTAGCTTGCGTCGACCGGCGCCCGTGCGAACAGCACAAGCCCGGTGGCGATGAGGACCATGCCCGGAAGCAGCGCCGTCTTCGCGCCGAAGCGCATGATCAGCAGCTCCGAATAGCGAAGCGAGAGGACGCCCATGATGATCGTGGCCGGCAGGAACGCGAGCCCGATCTCGAGCGCGTCGTAGCCCTGCACGCGCTCGAGGTAGAGGGCGCCCATGAAGAACATCCCGAACATGCCCGCCACCAGCAGCGCCTGGATCGCGTTGGCGCCCGACATGTTGCGCGAGCGGAAGATCCGCAGCGGGATCAGCGGATTGCGCGCGGTTGCCTCGCGCACGAGGAAGACCGCCAGTAGCGCGAGCGAGAGGGCGCCCAGCCCGAGCGTTCGGCCGGAGCCCCAGCCGTCCTCCGCGGCGGGCTTGACGATCGTATAGACCCCGAGCATCAGCGACCCCGTGATCAGGACCGCGCCGGGCACGTCTGCTCCCTCGCCGAAGCCGATGCCCTCGTCCCGCTTCAGCAGCCGCCCGGCCAGGAGCGCAGTCAGGATGGCGATCGGGATGTTCACGAAGAAGATCCAGTGCCAGTTGATCGACTGGGTCAGCACGCCGCCGGCGAGGAGGCCGATCGAGCCGCCTGCCGAGGCCACGAACGCGTAGACGCCCATGGCCTTCGCCTGCTCCCGCGGCTCGGGGAACATCGTGACGATCATCCCCAGGATGACCGCGGAAGTCATGGCGCCTCCGACGCCCTGGACGAATCGGGCCGCCACGAGCATCCCCTGGCTCTGCGCCAGGCCGCACGCCAGCGAGGCCACGGTGAACACGGCGAGGCCGGCCATGAAGACGTCCTTGCGCCCGAGGATGTCGCCGAAGCGCCCGGACAGCAGCAGGAGCCCGCCGAAGGCGATCAGATAGGCGTTGACCACCCATGCGAGGCTGGACTGCGAGAACCCCAGGTCGTCCTGGATCGACGGCAGGGCGACGTTCACGACGGTCACGTCGAGGACGATCATGAGCATGCCCACGCACAGCACGTAGAGGGCGATCCAGCGATTCCTGTCGGTCATGGTTTCAGTCATCGGGTCGGGCTCCCTGTCGCGGTCATTTCGAACTGAGACCGAGAGGGGCTCGAAAACTCATCGGCCCGGGCGGCCTCCCAAACCTACCTGTCGGAGAACACGGGCCCGCCGCTTCGCCTGTGCATAACTAGCATTGGCCTAGGCCATGCCCTCCGACTCTCCCGCCCCCGAACCCAGCCGCGCCGCCCCGCCGGATCCGCGGACGCCTCTGCCCCCGCCGAGCGAGCGCGGCAAGCCGAGCTGGCGCGTCGACCCCTCCCCGGACGGCCGCGGCGCGCCGCCGCGCAAGACCCCGATGCTGCCGTTCCGCCCCGGCCGCTTCGTGGCGATCCTCGCCCTGCTGTTCGCCCTCAACTACCTGTTCGTGGCGATCGTCGCGCCCCCAACGGAGCGGATCCGGATCCCGTATACCCCCACGTTCCTCAGCCAGGTCCGGCATGGCAACGTGAAGGAGATCTCGTCGGAGGGCGAGACCGTTCAGGGCGACTTCCGGACCAAGGTCAAGTTCGAGGGGAACGAGGCCACGCACTTCCGCACGGAGGTGCCCACCTTCGCCAATACCGACCAGCTCTCGAAGCTGCTCGAGGACCACAACGTGCGTGTGAACGCGAAGCCGCCGGGCGACCGATCCCTGCTCGAGACGCTGCTGTTCTCGTTCGGGCCGACGATCCTGCTGGTCGCGCTTTTCGTCTGGCTGTTCCGCCGCGCGGCCGGTGGCGGGGCGGGCGGCGTGCTCGGCTCCTTCGGGCGCTCGCGCGCACGGCGCGCGGAGGCCTCCGAGGTGCGGGTGAACTTCTCCGACGTTGCGGGCATCGACGAGGTGAAGCGCGAGCTCACCGAGATCGTCGACTTCCTGAAGAACCCGCAGAAGTACGCCCGCCTTGGCGCCCGGATGCCGCGCGGCGTCCTCCTCCAGGGACCGCCCGGCACCGGCAAGACGCTGCTCGCCAAGGCGCTCGCGGGTGAGGCCCACGTGCCCTTCTTCTCGATCTCCGCCTCCGAGTTCATCGAGGCGATCGTGGGCGTCGGCGCCTCGCGGGTTCGCGACCTCTTCAATCAGGCGAAGGAGGCCGCTCCGGCGATCATCTTCATCGACGAGCTGGATGCCATCGGTCGCTCCCGCGGCGGCGCCCAGGCGTTCGGCGGCGGTCACGACGAGCGCGAGCAGACCCTCAACCAGATCCTCACCGAGATGGACGGCTTCGACTCCTCGGCCGGCGTGATCGTACTGGCCTCGACGAACCGGCCCGAGGTGCTCGACCCCGCCCTGCTGCGCCCCGGCCGCTTCGACCGCCGCATCGCGGTCCAGCCGCCCGACCGCGATGGCCGCCGGGCGATCCTCGAGGTGCACACCCGCTCGGTGCCACTCGACCCGTCGGTCGACCTCGACGCGCTCGCCTCGAGCACCCCCGGGATGGTGGGCGCGGACCTCGCCAACCTGGTCAACGAGGCGGCGCTGCTCGCCGCCAGCCGCGGCCACGCGGCCGTGCGCCAAGCGGACCTGACGGACGCCCTCGAGAAGATCGTGCTCGGGGCCGAGCGCAAGGTGCTCCTGTCCGAGGACGACCGCCGGAGGATCGCCTACCACGAGGGCGGGCACGCGATCGTCGGGATGTTGACCCCGGGCGCCGACCCCGTGCGCAAGGTGTCGATCATCCCGCGCGGGATGGCCCTCGGCGTGACCCTGTCGGCCCCGGACGCCGACAAGTTCAACTACGAGCAGTCCTATCTGCTGGCGAAGATCAAGGTCGCCCTCGGCGGCCGCGCGGCTGAGGAGGTCGTGTTCGGGGACCTCACCACGGGTGCCGAATCGGACATCCAGCAGGTCACCCAGATCGCGCGCGGCATGGTCGGCCGCTGGGGGATGTCCGAGAAGATCGGCTTCGTGACCGTGGACGGGCGGGACGGCCAGGGCCCGCTGCTGCCGGGCGTCGCCGGTGCCTCCGAGCGCACCCAGGAGCTGGTCGACGAGGAGGTGCGGCGCATTGTCGAGGAGGCGCACCTGGAGGTGCGCGACCTCCTCGAGGAGAGTCGCCACCACCTCGACTCGCTTGCGGCCGCCCTGCTGGAGAACGAGACGCTCGACGAGGACGACGCCTACCGGGCGGCCGGCCTGGGGCGCGTCCCCACCCCCGCCTAAGCGGCCTCGCGGCGCTAGCGGCGGCGCTCGGTCTTCCGTTCGAGCAGCGACACGTCGGCCAGGGCAAGCAGGTCGTCCGCGGACGTGCCCGGCGCATGCTCAGCGGCACCGTAGGAGACCTCGAGCGACCGCGGGCCATCGCGGGAGATCCGCGCGGCCACCCGGCTCAGGACGCCGAGCGCGCCCTCGCGGTCGGTGCCCGGCAGGACGATCGCGAACTCGTCGCCGCCCCAGCGGAAGCAGCGGTCCTGGCCCCGGAGCGTGCTCTCGAGCAGGCGCGCCGCCTGCCGGAGGCACTGGTCGCCCTCGAGATGCCCGAAGCGGTCGTTTATCCGCTTCAGGTCGTCGACGTCCATCAAACCGATGCTGAGTGGTGCGCCCTCGCGCTCCGCACGGGCGACCTCCACGGTGAGTGTCTCGTCGAACGCGCGCTTGTTGCCCACCCCGGTCAGCGCATCCTTGCGTGCGAGGCGTCGCTCGACCTCGAGCCCGGCGCGCTGGCGGCGCACGTGGAAGAGGTAGGAGATGAGCACGATCCCGATGGCCACCACCAACAGCGCCTCTCCGACCACGTCGGCGGTGTCGCCGCCGAGGAGGGCGAGAACCGCGACCAGGACGGCCAGGTGCGTAAGGGCGCGGCGCGGCGGGTGCACGGCCCCCGCGCCCACCCAGAGTACGAACAGCAGGCGGTAGGGGGAGTCGTTGCCGGCGAGCCATTCCAGCGCCGCGACCTGCGCCAGGCCGGCGTACGCGACCACGAGCAGCGCGTCGAAGCCGGGTCGGGCGCGGGCGATCCACACCACCACGGCTACGGACGCCGCCACGACGCAGGCCGCGAGTGCCCAGCCCGCGCCGCCGATCGCGTCGGTCGGATGGTCGAGCGGGAAGTAGGCCACCGCGAGCAGCGCGCTCAAAGCCAGCAGGGCGGCTGTCGCGCGCCGCGAGACGGTCGGATCCGCGCCCTCGTACGGGCGAGGGGACGGAGCCAGCATCGCCCGCACCATCTCGAGCACCTGCTCTGAGAGCCCCACTATGGGGACCATCGTAGGCCCGCCGGTCAACCTTTAGCCTGGGCCGCCGTGCACGAGCTGATCGACCGGGCGCTGGCCGAGGACCTGGGCGCGGGTGACGTGACCACCGCCGCGATCGTCCCGGTGGGCGCCCGCGCGCGGGCCCGCGTCGAGCAGCGAGCGGCCGGCGTGCTGAGCGGGTTGGGGGTGGCGGAGCAGGTATTCCTGCGCCTCGACCCGGAGCTCAGCTGGCAGGCGCAGGTCCCCGAGGGCCAGTGGCGCGGGCCGGGCGTCGCGGCCGAGGTGAGCGGCGCCGCGGCGCCGATCCTGGCCGCCGAGCGGGTTGCCCTCAACTTCCTGGGGCGCTTGTCGGGCATCGCCACCCTCACCGCCCGCTACGTCCAGGCCGTCGAGGGAACCGGGGTAGAGATCCTCGACACGCGCAAGACCACTCCGGGCCTGCGCGAGCTCGAGAAGGCGGCGGTGGCTGCCGGAGGGGGCGTGAACCACCGACTCGGTCTGTTCGACGCCGTCCTGGTGAAGGAGAACCACAGCGCCCTGGCCGGAGGCGTGGGGGAGGCGACCCGGCGGGCGCTCGAGCGCGCGCCCGAGGGCATTCCCGTGGAGGTCGAATGCGCCACGCTCGCCGAGGTCGAGGAGGCGCTCGACGCCGGAGCTCCCCGCATCCTGCTCGACAACCTGACGACCGAGGAGCTGCGCCGCGCCGTGGAGCTCGTCGCCGGGCGAGCGAGGCTCGAGGCCTCCGGAGGCGTCGCACTCGAGACCGTGCGGGAGATCGCGGAGACCGGCGTGGACGTGATCAGCGTCGGCGCGCTAACGCACTCCGCGCCGGCGCTCGACGTCAGCCTCGTGCTGGATCCGGTCTAGCCTCTGGGCGGCCGCAGCACGGCAAACGGATCGGTCACCTGGAGCTCCCGCGTGCGGTAGCGGTAGAGGGCCGCCGGCCGCCCGCCGCCCGGCCCCGGGGGCCTCCGCTGACCCGTCGCCGCGAGCACCCCACGGCGCTCGAGGACACGGCTCAGGTTGGTGGCGGACACGCGATATCCGAGCGCTGCGGTGTAGATCTCGCGCAACTCGGAGATCGCGAAGCGCTCCGGCGCCAGGGCGAAGCCGATGTTCGTATACGAGAGCTTCGCCCGCAGCCGTTCGCGGCCGGCCAGCACGATCGGCTCGTGGTCGAAAGCCATCTCCGGGAGAGCGTCGACCCCGTGCCAGGCCGTGTCCGAGGGCAGGGCTGGGTCGACGTCGATCGGGACGAGGCCCAGATATGCGGTGGCGAGCTGCCACTCGGAGGGGTGCCGCTCGGGCTCACTGCGGGTCTCGAGCTGCTCGAGCCAGGCCACCTCCCGCAGGTCCACCTTCGCCGCGAGCTGCCGGCGGATCGAGCGCTCGAGCGTCTCGCCGGGCTCGAGGTATCCGCCGGGCAGCGACCACGCTCCCTCGAACGGCGCCTTGGCCCGCCGCCACAGCAGCACCTCGACCCGGCCTTCGCGGACCTGGAGAACGACGGCGAGCGTGACGTGTGTTGGGGGCGAGCGGCGGGAGGCCGTCGCCGCCGGGGTCGCGGACACCCGTTTGCTAGGCTCGTTGGACACGGTTTTCGATCATAAAGCGAAAACCTCCCGAACCCGAGAGACCCGCCGGTGCCGCCCCTCGAGCTCCCCACCCTCCCGCCGCTTGCCACCCGGTCCAGGCTGAGCCCGGGGGAGGTGGCGGCGATGCAGGACGAGGTCCGAGCGCTCGCCGAGGAGCGGAGCGCGGTGATCCTCGCGCACAACTACCAGGTGCCCGAGGTCCAGGACGTCGCCGACTACGTGGGCGACTCGCTCGGGCTCTCCCGCCGGGCCGCCGAGGCGGACGCCGAGGTGATCGCCTTCTGCGGCGTCCACTTCATGGCGGAGACGGCTTCGATCCTCTCGCCGGATAAGACCGTGGTTCTGCCCGACCTCGACGCCGGCTGCTCGCTCGCCGACTCGATCACGGCCGACGAGCTGCGGGCCTGGAAGGCGCAGCATCCGGGCGCGGCGGTCGTCATGTACGTCAACACGACCGCCGAGGTGAAGGCGGAGACGGACTACTGCTGCACGTCGTCGAACGCGGTCCAGGTTGTGGAGCACATCTGGCGCGAGCACGGGCCGGAGACAGAGATCCTGTTCGGCCCCGACATGTGGCTTGGCGCCTACGTCGAGCGCGAGACGGGTCGTCGGCTGCACGTCTGGACCGGCGAGTGCCACGTGCACGCCGGCATCCGGCCGCGCGACATCTCACGGGTCCGAGCGGACCACCCGGACGCCGAGTTCCTGATCCACCCGGAGTGCGGCTGCACGACGCAGGTCATGGAGTACGTGGCGGCCGGTGACGTGGACGCCGAGCACACCCACATGCTCTCCACGGGCGGCATGCTGAAGTTCGCCGGGGCCTCGCGAGCCGAGGAGTTCATCGTGGCCACCGAGACGGGCATGCTTCATCCGCTCGAGCAGGAGAATCCGGGCAAGACCTTCATCCCCGCGAACCGGGCCGCCGTCTGCCGCTACATGAAGCTGATCACGCTGCCGAAGCTGCGCGACTCCCTGCGCGAGCTTCAGCCCCAAGTGAAGGTCGACCCGGCCCTCGCCGAGCGTGCTCGCGTGCCGATCGAGCGCATGGTGGCCATCTCGCCCTGAGCGCGACGCTCGACCACATCGACCTCGTCGTACGGGATCTCGACCGGAGTCTCGAGTTCTACCGTGACCTCCTCGCCCCCTTGGGGTGGACGCGGATCAGCGAGATCGTGGGTGAGCGCGGGGAGCCCGTCTTCTACCTCGGGGGCGAGCGGCCAGAGCGCCCGGTGGCCCTGAGCCTGCGTCAGGCGACGGTCGATCGCCCCTACGACCGCTACGCCGTCGGCGTTCACCACGTCGCCTTCAAGGCGCCCTCCCGCGAGGCCGTAGACGAGCGCCACGAGTGGCTGGAGCAGCGGGGCGCCCAGATCGAGTCGCCGCCCCGCGAGTACGACTACACGCCCGGCTACTACGCGGTCTTCTTCTACGACCCGGACGGGATCAAGCTCGAGATCGTGCACCGGCCGCTCTAACGCCGCCTCCGCGACGATGTGGTACTTAGGGCACCCATGCAGTGCCCCAACCGCCACGGTGGCTCGCATCGCTCGCACTGGGCCGGGGGGAAGGCAGGGGCTAGTCGAGCTCGCCGGACCCTGAGGATCCGCTCCCCGACCCCGAACCGGAGCTGTCGCTCGAGCCGGACGACCCGGAGGAATCGTCGATAACGGCGCTGGAGTAGGTGC
Organism: Actinomycetota bacterium; assembly: GCA_046728795.1. Lineage (GTDB taxonomy): Bacteria > Actinomycetota > Thermoleophilia > Solirubrobacterales > Thermoleophilaceae > JBKPFJ01. The sequence continues at coordinate 12,376 of JBKPFJ010000006.1, forward strand.
CGGATCCCGATTCACCGGACCCACTCGAACCCGAGCCGCCGGACGTCGAGCCGCTCGGGCCGGGGCCGCTCGACAGCGACCCCGAGGTCCCCAGCTCTGACTCGTCCGAGCCGGAGCCGGGGCCAGAACGATCGGAGCCGGACCCTTCGCCCGAGCTCGGGCCGGAACGGTCCTCGCCGCTCTCCCGCTCACCGCCGCCGGGGCCGCTCCGGTCGTCCGAGCCGCTCCCCGGCACGCGGGAGCCCGAGCCGTCGCCGGCCTCGCGCGCTCCCGATCCGGGGGAGGAGACCTGATCCAGCGGCGCGCCGGACGCCATCCCGGCGCTGCCGCGGACGACACGGACGGCCGTGGCCCCGCCCGGCTCGCGACCGTCATGCCCTCGGCGCTCTCCGGGCAGCGCCGTCACTCCGCCGACCACCGCGCCAGTCACGAGCACCGTCGCGCAGGCCTTGGCGACCGCGGCCCCCGCGCCGGCGCCGCCGCACAGCTCCGCCACTCGCGCCGCGACGCCTTCGGATGGGGCGCCCGATGGGATCCGGGCGATCAGCCCGGCCGGCGTGACGGCGGACGCGCCGGCCCGGAGGGCGGTCCGCGCTCGGTTCAGGAGCTGGCGCACCGCGCCATCCGTCACCCCCAGCTCGGCGGCGATCTCCTGGTAGCTGCGCCCTTCGAGCTCCCGCAGGACGATCGCGTCGCGCTGGCGCGGCGGCAGCGCGTGTACCGCGGCCACCATCCTGGCCAGTCCGTGACGCCGCTCCACCACCTGGTCGGTGCGCTCGACGCCGTCGAGCGACTCGGAGAGCTGCTCGTGTCGGAGATCGCGGTCGCGGAGGGCGTTCAGCGCCGTGTTGTGGGTGATCCGGTAGAGCCAGGGCCGGAGCTTCAGCTCGGCGTCTCCGGCGAGCATGGCGTCGTAGGCCCTGAGTAATGACTGCTGGACGACGTCCTCGGCGCGCTCGGCCGGCAGGAACCGGCAGGCGTGGCGGAGCAGGGGTCGGCGATAGCGCGCCACCACGGCTTCGAAGGCGGCCGCGTGGCCCGCCCGCACCAGGTCCACGAGGCGCTGGTCGGTCTGAGAGCGCAACACCGTCTGGCCCGCGAGCCTCGCCGGCGCGAGGAGCGAGCGCGGCGTCATTCGCGGATTGCGGATGAGGGGCGCCACCTCTACGGGGCAAGACGCGAGTCAACTCCCGTTTCTTCCGCGGCAGACGTGCAGAATGCCTCGGATGCCGACCGGCCTCCGGACCCTCTTTCCCGCCTCCGGCTCCAGCACGCCCGAGGAGCTCGTGTCCGGGCTGGCGTTCGACGAGCGGGCACCCGACGAGCGGCCCTACCTCGTGTTGAACATGGTTGCCTCGCTCGACGGCAAGGCCGTAGTCGAGGGCCGCACCCGCGGGCTATCGAGCGACACCGACCGCGCGATCTTCCACCAGCTCCGTACCCAGGTGGACGCCGTGATGGTAGGGGCGGGAACCTTGCGGACGGAGCGCTACGGCCGCATGGTCAAGAGCGCTGAGCTGCGCGCCAAGCGGGAGCGGGAAGGGCTCGCGCCGGATCCGCTTGCGGTGATCGTCAGCGGCAGCCTGGCGCTACCGCCCGACCTTCCGCTGCTCCAGGATCCCAAGTCGAAGGTGCTCATCGCCACCGGATCCGACGCCGAGCTCGGCGACGTCGGCGCGAGCGTGGTGTACGAGCGAACCGGGGACGACCTGCGCCTCCTGCTCGCCCACCTGCGGACCGAGCACGGCGTGCGCTCGGTGCTGTGCGAGGGCGGGCCGACGCTCAACTTCCACCTCCTCGCCGGCGGGCTCGTGGACGAGCTGTTCCTCGCCATCGCGCCGCAGCTGGTCGGCGGCGTGGCGGCCCTCACGATCGTCGGCGGCGGCGCCCTGATCGAGCCCGCGCGCGCCGAGCTCGTGTGGCTCGCGGAGGGGGAGGGCGACCTCTTCACCCGCTGGCGACTCTGACAAGTCCCTTGCATCCCCCGCAGGCGGGGGGCCGATCCGGTATCCATCAGCCCTCGATGGCCACCGAGACCAGGCGAACGGCGGCGCCAGTCCGCCGGCGGGACGAGGTGCCCGTTGTCGAGCTCCGCGATGTGACCAAGATCTACGAGGGCGGCTCGGTCGGTCTGCAGCGGGTGTCGATGCGCATCGGCCGCGGAGAGTTCGTCTTCTTGGTCGGGCCCACCGGCTGCGGCAAGTCGACCTGCATCCGCCTGCTCCTAAAGGAGCTCGAGCCGAGCGAGGGCGACGTCCTGATCGCGGGGCGCAGTTTGAAGGAGATCCCGCGTGCCCGCGTGCCGTACGTGCGCCGCAACATCGGCACCGTCTTCCAGGACTTCAAGCTGCTGCCGAACCGGACGGTCTACGACAACGTGGCCTACTCGCTGCAGGTGATCGGCGACTCGCGGCAGAAGATCCGCCGCAAGGTGCCGGACATCCTTCGCCTGGTCGGGCTCTCCACGAAGCTGCACAACTATCCGGACGAGCTCTCGGGCGGCGAGCAGCAGCGCGTGTCGATCGCGCGGGCGTTCGTCAACCACCCCCCGCTGCTGCTGGCCGACGAGCCCACCGGCAACCTCGACCCCGAGACCTCGATCGGGATCATGCAGTTGATCTACCGCATCAACCGCACCGGGACCACCGTGGTCGTGGCGACCCACGACAAGGAGATGGTCGACAAGATGCGCCGCCGGGTGGTCGAGCTGCGCGAGGGGCGCATCGTGCGGGACGAGCTGTCCGGGCTCTACCGCCCGGACGAGTCCACGAGCGAGTTCGCCATCCGCCTGCGAGGGGAGCTCGGGATCGGCCCGGAGGGACACCCCAATTAGGTTCGGCTTCTTCATGAAGGAGGCCCTGCGCGGCCTCTCGCGCAGCTCGGCGCCGGCGCTTGCCGCCACCCTCACCGTCCTCCTCACGGCGCTCGTGCTCGGGGTGTTCATCCCCATCGTCCAGGCCACCACCGGCACCGCCAACGAGGTGCGCAACCGGGTGGTGGTGGACGTCTACTTGAAGGAGGGGCTCACCCCCGCCGAGCGCTCTGAGGTCAAGCGCTCCATCGAGGAGAAGGCGAACGTCAAGTCGGTCGAGTACGTCTCGAAGGCCCGTGCGCTCGAGACAGCGGAGCAGAAGAACCCGAAGGCGTTCAAGGAGGGCACGGAGCTGCTGGGAGCGAACCCCCTCCCGGCCTCCTACCGCGTGGTGCCCGACGACCCCGACCAGGTCGACCAGATCGTCAGCGGTCTGGCCCCGGGCGGCAAGCCTCGGATCGCCGGCATCGACGAGGTGCGAAACCGGGAGGACGACACCGACAAGATCCTCTCGGCCACCGGGCTCGTGAAGCTCCTCACCGCGGGGCTCTCAGCCCTGCTGGTCTTCGCCTCGATCGCGCTGATCGCGAACACGATCCGGCTCTCGATCTTCGCCCGCCGGCGCGAGGTCGAGGTCATGAAGCTCGTGGGCGCCACGAACTGGTTCATCCGCTGGCCCTTCGTGATCGAGGGCATCATCGTGGGCTTCCTGGGCGGAGTGCTCGCCTCGCTACTCCTCGCCATCGCCAAAGAGACCTTCGTCGACCCGCTCTCCGATCGCTTCGCCCTGCTGGCGGCGCCGGACACGATCGACTTCCCGCTACTGATCGTGGTCCTGATGGTCGCGTGCGTCGCCGTCTCGGCCCTCGGCAGCGGGATCACCCTGCGGCGCTTCCTGCGCGTCTGACGCGGTCCTGACCTCCGCAGTCGGCGACTCCTCGTCTATGGGCGGCGCGAAACGCTCCAGGGCGTCGTCGGCGACCCGCAGCGTGTCCTCTGCTAGCTGGCGCAGGTCCTCGATCAGGCGCTCACGCTCCTGCCAGATGCGCTCCACGTCGCTGTCGAGCTCGCGCGCCCGCCGCTCGGCCTCCGCGATGATGAGCTGGGCCTCGCCCTCGGCCTGCCGGAGGCGGTCGTCGGCCTTCGAGCGCGAGCGCCGGGTGATCTCGTCGGCCGACTGATGCGCCTGCTGGAGGATGGCGCTGGTCTGCTCGCCCACCTCCTCGAGGGCGCTCTTGATCACCGCGTCGGACGACTGCGTCGTCTCGAGCTCGGCGACCTTGGCCGCGAGGTCGCGCAGGAAGCCGTCCACGGCCTCCTTCTCGTAGCCCCGGAAGACGATCGGGAACTCGCGCTTCTGGACCTCCGACACGATGCTCTCGCGCCGCGGGCGACTCGGCTGGCGCCTCAGCTTGCGGACCGTGGCCGCGTGCAGGTTCTCCTCCTGCTGCCCCCCATCCTCTCGTGGTTCCTGGTGCACCCGGCGCAGTATGCCCACTTTCGGCCGCCGACTACCCTTCGTCGCCGCTCATGTCCCGGCCCCGGACAGCCCTGATCGCGCTCGCCTGCGCGCTGGTGGCCCTTGCCGCCGGCCTCTGGCTGGGCGGACACCCAGGCGACCTGCCGGAGCCGATCAGGGACGCCTTCGTCGACGACGACCCCGCGCTGCGCGCCGAGGTCATCGACACGATCGAGGACAACTACTACCGAAACGTGCCGAACCTGGAGGAGCGCTCGCTCAAGGCGATCGTCCAATCGCTCCACGACCCGTTCTCGCACTACCTGACGCCCCAGGAGGCGAAGGCGTTCCAGGCGAGCGTGGAAGGTCGCTTCGAGGGGGTGGGCATGACGGTGAAGCAGAATCGCCGCGGCCTGGAGGTGCTCAACGTGTTCGACGGCTCGCCCGCCAGGGACGCGGGCATCCACAAGGGCGACCTGATCACCGCGGTGAACGGGCGGTCCATCGCGGGCGAGAACAGCGAGGTCGCCACCGGCCGGATCAAGGGCAAGGCGGGCACGCAGGTCAGGCTCACGGTGGTGGACCCGCCGAGCACGCGCGAGCGCAACGTCGAGGTCGAGCGGCAGCGGATCGAGGTGCCGGTGGCGGAGGGCCGGGTGGTGGAGCGGGACGGCACCAAGCTGGGTGTCGTGCGGCTCGCCTCCTTCAGCTCGGGAGCCCACGGCGCGCTGCGCCAGAAGATCGACGCGGTGCTGCGCCGGGGCGCGAAGGGGCTGGTGCTCGACCTGCGCGGCAACGGTGGCGGGCTCCTTCGCGAGGCCATTCTCGTCTCCAGCGTCTTCATCGAGGACGGCAAGATCGTCTCGGTGCGTGGGCGGGCCAGGCCGGAGCGCACCGAGGACGCGGTCGGCGGGGCGATCGACCCGAAGATCCCGCTGGTCGTGCTGGTGGACGGGGGAAGCGCGAGCGCCTCGGAGATCACGACCGGAGCGCTGCGCGACCGGCACCGTGCCACCATCGCGGGGACCCGCACCTTCGGCAAGGGCCTGGTCCAGGAGGTGGAGCCGCTCTCGAACGGCGGCATCCTCGACATCACCGTGGCCAACTACTACCTGCCGGATGGCGAGACGATCGCGCCGCGGAAGGGAATCGAGCCGCAGGTACGCGCGCACGACGACCCGGACACGACGCGCGACGAGGCGCTGCCCGTCGCGCTCGACACGCTGCTCAAGAAGACCCGGTGAGCGCGGTCTCGCCGCTCGTGGCCGTCCTCGAGAAGCGGGGGCGGCTCCTCGTGGCCGAGCCGCTCTTCGGCCGGGGTGCCAGGCCGGCGGTCGAGCGCCGCAACGCGCGTGAGGGCGACCTGGTACTGGTCGGCTCGGGCAAGCGCGGGGCCCGCGTGGTGCGCACCCTGGGCAGGCCCGACGTGGCCCGCGACGTGATCGAGGGGCTGATGCTCGACCGCGGGCTGTACCGCGCCTACCCCCGCGCCGCGGCCGGTGAGGCGGAAGCTGCCGCGGAGGATCCCTACGCCGCACGTGACCGCGTCGACCTCCGCGAGCTGCCGACCTTCACGATTGATCCCGACGACGCCCGCGACTTCGACGACGCGATCTCGGCACGGGGCGAGGACGGGTTCGTGCGCCTCTGGGTGCACATCGCCGACGTGAGCGCCTGCGTGCGGCCGGGTGGGTCGCTCGAGCACGAGGCGCTCCGGCGCGGCGCCAGCGTGTACGTGCCGGGCGCGGTCGAGCCGATGCTGCCCGAGGTGCTCTCGAGCGAAGCCTGCTCCCTGCGCCCGGGCGAGGACCGGCTCGCCGTGACCGTGGAGATGGAGATGCACGGGACCGATGCCCGCGCGGTCCGCTTCCACCGCTCGCTCGTGCGCAGCGATGCCCGCCTCACCTACGGACAGGTGGACCGGCTGTTCGCCGGCAGCGGGCGCGCAGCGGAGCCTTGGGGCGGAGCGCTGGCCGCAGCGCGCTCGGTGGCGGCGGCGCTGACGGAGCGGCGCAGGCGGCGCGGATCGCTCGAGGTGACCGGGGCCGAGCCGGCGTTCGAGTTCGACCGAGAGGGTCACGTGACCGGGGTCCGCCAGGAGCAGCAGACGGAGTCGCACAGCCTGATCGAGGAGCTGATGATCCTGGCAAACGAGCAGGTGGCCGGGTACCTGGAGGACCGCCGCCTTCCGACGCTCTACCGCGTGCACGAACGCCCCGACCCCCAGTCCGTGGTGAGCCTCGTGGAGCGCCTGGCATCGCTCGAGGTCCCCACTCCGCCGCTGCCGGAAGACCTCAGCCACCAGCAGGCCGCCGACCTGGCAGCGGAGGTCTCGCGGATGACGGCCGCCTACGTGGAGGCCTCCGGCCGCGGCCGGCGGGGCTTCCGCGCGCTCGTTTTGCGCGCGATGAAGCAGGCCTACTACTCGCCGCGGAACCTCGGCCACGCCGGGCTCGCATCGCCCCGCTACTGCCACTTCACCTCGCCGATCCGCCGCTATCCGGACCTCGTGGCCCACCGAGCGCTGCTCCAGGGCCTCCGCATCGACGAGGCGGCGGCGCCGGCGCACGAGCTCGACGAGGCCGCCGTGCTGAGCTCCGCCGCCGAGCGCGCGGCGATGCAGATCGAGCGGGACGCGGACGACGTCTGCCTGACCTTCCTGCTCGAGCGCAAGCTGTCCGAGGCCGATCGCGCGGACCCGCCGGCGTTCGCCGGCGAGGTCGTGTCGGTGATCCCGAAAGGCGCCTTCGTGTCCTTCGGGGGGGAGGGCTTCGAGGGCTTCCTGCCCGTCCGGCGCCTCCACGACTGGTGGAGCCTCAACGAGCAGGGGACCGCCCTGGTATCCGAGGGCTCGGGCCGCGAGCTGCGCCTCGGCGACCCGATCGACGTGGTCGTCGAGCGAATCGAGGCGCCCCGCGGCCGGGTCGACCTCGCGCCCGCTTGACGCGTTTTGGGCGCGGCGGCAGCTACGGCGCGAGCGTCCCAGAAGACCCGGTATAGGCCATAACGCGCGACGTTCGGTGTTCGAGGCCCGTCCGAGGGCCCCGAACGGCCATACTCGTAACGGTGGCCAAGAAGAGGAAGGCAGCGCCGGGGGACGTGGCGACCAATCGCCAGGCCGCGTTTCGCTACCACCTGCTCGAGCGGCTCGAGGCGGGCATCGAGCTCCAAGGCTCGGAGGTGAAGTCCCTGCGCGACGGTGCCGTGCAGCTCAAGGACGCCTACGCGGAGGTGCGCGACGGCGAGGTCTGGCTCCAGCGGATGCACATCGCGCCGTACAAGCCCGCCGCACGCGAGAACCACGACCCGGAGCGACCCCGCAAGCTGCTCCTCCACCGGCGCGAAATCGAGCGCCTCGTGGGGAAGACCGCCGAGCGAGGGCTGACCATCGTCCCGACGCGGGTGTACTTCAAGGGGCCCCGCGCAAAGGTCGAGATCGCGCTAGCCCGGGGCAAGGAGCAGCGCGACGAGCGACGCACGATCAAGGAGCGCGACCAGCGCCGCGAGATCGAGCGCGCGCTCTCCGAGCGGCGCTAGCCGCTCGGCGCCTTGACGAGGATCCTGCGCGAAGCGGTGGTGCGGTCGTCTCCGCGTCTCGTGACTGCGGTCAGGCGCATGCGCACGCGGCCGCGGCGGCGAACGAGCCGCCGGGTGGCCCGGTTGAGGGTCACCCGCACGACGGCGGTCTTCCCACGCGCGATCGAGAAGCGCTTCGAGCCGGCGCGAGCGCCGCGTGCCCTGACGCCGAGCCTGCCGACGCAGCGCACCTCGGCTCCGGCCGGGCAGGTCACCGGCACCCGCAACAGCCCGCGCGGAGACATGCGGTAGACGCCCTGCTTCAGGCGTACCTTCGGGGCGTCCCCGCCGAACGGATCGACGTACCCCGGATCCGGCGTCTGCGCGGCGGCGGCGCCGGCGAACGACGCAAGCAGGAGCACGGCGAGAACGGAGCGCACGAGTCGGAGCGAGCGTAGCGGAGGTGGGCGCTCCGGGCCGCCGCCCCCTAAAATAGATGGGGACATATGGGGGCGTACTAGCTTCGACGTGGAGCTGAGCGTCTCGATGTGGCGAGTCGAGGACCCCGGTTGGCCTCGTAAAACTCTCCGGGAAACCAATAAGTGCGAACTCCAAGCACGAGTTCTCCCTCGCCGCTTAATTAGGTGAGGGAGTCGCGCCGGACGGCCCGCGGTCCGGGTAAGCGGCTTCAGATAGCGGGCTAACCCCGCCGGCAGAACCCTCGGCCGGAGGGGGACATCCACAGGAGGGTGTGGCGCCGGGAACGTGCCCCGCGGATCGACCGACCCGGAGCGCCGAGATCAGACTCCGACGGGAACGCTCGTAGCAAGCATCGGGATCGGGTTCCGCGGACGCCGGGGCAGAACCGGCCGCCTCCACTCGCAATGGACGACGCCCCCGTCATCGACCGCATCGAGCAGCTCGTGGACGAGGAGCACCGGCTCTGGCGGGCGAGCTCCGAGGGCGCCGGCCTGAGCCGTGACGAACACGAGCGACTTCACGCCGTCCGCTCGGAGCTCGACCGCTGCTGGGACGCGCTGCGCCGGCGCCGCGCCGGCGCGGACCCGCGCCTCACCGACCTTGACGTGCCCGAGCCGCCGAACGAGCTCGAGGGCCCCGAGCCCGAGCCGCCTCACGCGGCGACGGGTCCCGAGGCCGACTGAGCGGCGCCCGCAGCAGCGCCTCGCACACGGCGAGCGCCGCCTCGGCCGAGCCCCAGTGGAGGTTCTCCGGGAGGTCGGTCGGCCAGTGGTAGTTCGAGGGGAACATCGTGTGGGGATCGATCCCGCCCAGCGTGGCGGTGGCATAGCCGGCGCGCAGGGCGATGAGCCCGTCGGTGGCGGCGATCGTGCGCAGGCCGCGCCGCACCGGCACGCCCGCTTCAGCTGCGGCGGCGGCGAGCGCCTCCCGGCAGGCCGCGGGGTAGTCGCGCATCCGGAGCATGCCCTCGCCCTCCACCACGACGAGCTGGTGCGAGCCGACGCACTCGAGGCAGACGAACTCCGTGCTCTCGCGCGGGAGCGCCGCGAAGTGCCGCCGCCCGAAGGCCTGCATGCCCTCCATGAACGACTCCTCGGAGCCGGTGGACACGAGGAGCACCCGGACCCCCGGCACCGCGCGCACACGCAGCGCGTCGGCGAGTGCCACGAGTACGCCCACCGAGCTCAGGTTGTCGTTGGCGCCGGGGACGACGCCGCGCAGTCCGATATCGGCCATCGCCGCGGTGGCGCCGGCGCAGAAAACGGCGCCCAGGACTGACAGCCGCTTCGAGCCGAGCGCCCCGCCGAGCGCCGTGAGCAGGGGCCCGAGCCAGACGCCGAACAGGACCGGGACGTGGCGGTCGCTACGGTCGACGAGGTCGCTGAAGTGCTCGCGCGCGAAGCGCGGCAGCCCGGGGCTGTAGATAAGCCCCGAGTGGGCGGCGTCGTGGTGGGCTACGAACACCACGGTCCGCTCGCCGACAGGGTCCCCGGCCTCGGCCACGACATTCCAGGTGGCGCGCCTCCCCAGCAGGCGGCGGAACCACAGCTTGCCGCCCCCGAGGTCGTCCCAGAGCCCGGCCGAGGCGAACGCCCCGGTCAGGGCCGCCAACGGGCGCCGGCCGCTCACGGCGGCCACCCCGCTTGCCGCGTTCAGGAGCCCGATCGGCCACCAGAAGCCGCCGTGGGCGCGCTCCTCCTCGACTCGCGCGTGCGCGCCGAGGTCGCGAAGCCGATGCGCGATCCACTCGGCCGCCCGGCGCTCGCCCTCTGAGGCGGAAGGTCGCTCGAACGCGGCCAGCGTCCGCACGGTCTCCTCGATCAGCTGGCGTGGGCGCTCCATGGGCGCCGGAAGCCTAGGGACCCGGCTCGGTGGGCGGGGCCGCCCGCTCGGCCGCCGCCGGGCAGCCCGGTACCCCGGTGGCCTGGCCAACGGCGTCGCGAATCGCGAGCGCCGCGACCTCGGCGGCGACCGCGGAGAGGACCAACGGATCCACGCGCACGACACCGGACGCGAGGCAGCAGACGAAGTCGCCGTCCACCGCTGTGGCGCACGGGTCCACCGCTCGCGCCATCCCCGCGCTGCCGGCCCGGGACGCGAGCCAGGCGTCGGTCTTCGTAAGGGCGGCGTCGGTCATGAGGCACACGAGCGTCGTCGACTCGCGGCTGAAACGGGGCGGGACCTCCCCGGCGAGCAGGAGGTCCAGGGTGCGCACGTAACTCCCGTCCCTCCAGATCCCGGCCAGCACCGCGCCGTCGTCGCCGATCACCTCGCCGAACGCGTTCACCACGGCGAGCGCCGCCACCGTCGCCCCCTGCAGCTCGAGCGAGGCCAGCCCGACCCCGCCCTTCGTCCACGACGCGGCCCCACCGAGCTTGCCGACGGTGCAGCCCGTGCCGGCCCCCACGCTGCCCCGCTCGGGCTCCACTACCGCTGTCACACACGCGGCGTACCCGTCCGCCTCCGCGGGCCGCGCCGAGCCGTCTCCGAGCATGAGGTCGTAGACCACGGCCCCGGCCACGAGCGGCACCGGTCCCGCGGGCGCCATGTGTCCGCGTCCCCGCTCCTCGAGCCATCCGACCACGCCGTCCGCGGCAGCCAGCCCGAACGCGCTACCGCCGGCGAACAGGATCGCCTGCACGCCGGGGGCAGCCGAGGCGGGGGAGAGGAGATCGCCCTCGCGTGTGCCGGGGCCGCCGCCGCGGACCTCGCCGGCTGCGACGGCACCCTCCGGCGCGAGGATCACCGTGCAGCCCGTGAGGCCGTCGCGGTCGGTGGCGTGACCGGCTGTGAAGCCCTCGGGCAGGCGCACCACGCGCGAGGGTACCGGCCACCCCCGGGTATACGGCAGACGATGGCGCAGTCCGAGCCAAACGACGCCACGCCGTTCCTCCCCGAGGGGGGCGGGCTCGCGGCGCTACGCGAGGCCGCGGCCGCGTGCCGCGGCTGTCACCTGTGGCGCAGCGCCACGCAGACCGTCTTCGGTGAGGGCCTCCGCCGCTCCTCCGTGATGTTCGTGGGCGAGCAGCCCGGCGACCGCGAGGACCGCATGGGTCGTCCCTTCGTCGGTCCCGCGGGCCGCGAGCTCGACCGGGCGCTCGACGAGGTCGGCATCTCCCGCGACGACGTCTACATCACGAACGTCGTCAAGCACTTCAAGTTCGAGGAGCGCGGGAAGCGGCGGATCCACCAGACGCCGCGGAAGTTCGAGATCGACGCCTGCCGACCCTGGCTCGACGAGGAGCTGAAGGCTGTGCAGCCGCAGGCGCTCGTTGTCCTCGGCGCCACGGCCGCCAAGGCGCTCTTCGGCTCGTCCTTCCGCATCCGCCGCGACCGCGGCGAGCTGATCGACTCCGAGCTGGCCCCCATCGTCACGGCCACCGTCCACCCATCGGCCATCCTGCGCGCCGACGACGACGAAGCGCGACTCCTCGAGCGGCGGATGTTCACGGACGACCTACGGACGGTCGCGAAGGCGCTCGCGTAGCGGGTCGGGCTCGCTAGGAGGGACCGCCGCGCAGCGCCACCGAGCGCTCCGCGACCGGCTGAAGGAAGTCGGGGAGGGGCCGCACGAGGCCCCTCCCGGTCTCCCGCTCCCAGATCTGCTCTAGCTGCGCTAGGTGCTCGTCCATCACCTCGTCGATCAGCGGGAAATCGGCGGCCCTCACCGCGGCGAGCGTGCGCTCGTGGATCTCGATCACCCAGTCAGGCACGAGGGGGGCGTGAACGGCCATGTCGCGGGCGATCTCTAGGCGTCGGAAGAGGTGGCGCATGAGCTGCACGATGGTCGAGTTCCTGGTGGCTCGGGCGATCACCAGGTGGAACTTGAGGTCGAGCTGTAGGAAGAGATCCTCGTGGCGGAGGAAGTCGTTCGCGGCGGCAAGCTCGCGCTGGCGGTCGATCACCCGCTGCATGGAGGCGAAGTCATCCTCGCCGGCGTGCACCGCGGCGAGCTGCGCCACCCGCGGCTCGAGCATTCGCCTGGCCTCGAGCACGCCGGCCACCTCTCCCACCCGGATGTCCGAGTAGGTGCGCAGGAGCTCCCGGGGGACCAGCTCCGAGCGCACGAAGATGCCCCCGGCCTGGCCGCGACGCACCTCGAGCACGCCCGCCTCGGCGAGGACCTTCACCGCCTCGCGGAGGGTCGGCCGGCTGATCCGCATCTGCTGGGCGAGCTCCCGCTCGGAGGGCAGCCGATCCCCGACCGACACGTCGCCCGACTTCACCTTCTCGGCGATCTGCTCGACCGCCTCCTCGAAGGTGCGTCGGGTGCTTACAGGCTCGAACCCGGCTTCCAAGTCGAGGTCGAGTCTACGCCGCAGCGCTCACCGGCGCGCGAGCAGATTCGACCCGTTCGAGGGCGTGCCGCTCGGTGACCTCGATCGGCGTCGCGCCCTCCGAAGCGGCCTCCTCGATCGCCTCGTCGAGGCGCTCCATCGCGCGGGCGATGCGCTCGCGGACGACGTCGTGCCCGCCCTTGCGCCACTCCGCCTCCACGTGGATCAGGCCGCCGCAGTTGGCCAGGAAGTCGGGCACGTAGAGGATGTCGCGCTCGGCCAGGGTACGTGCGACCTTCCTGCCCGTAAGCGGATTGTTGGCCGCCCCTGCCACCACCTTGCAGTCGAGTGAGCGGGCGATCGCCTCGTCGATCAGGCCGCCGCAGGCGCAGGGCGCGAGCACGTCCAGCTCGAGCGCCAGGATCGCCTCCGCCGACGGGGCGGCCTCCCCGTTGTGCACCGCCGCGAAGCGCTCGGCCCGGTCGTGGTCCAGGTCGCAGCCGATCACGTCTGCGCCCGCCGCGGCAAGCTTGCCGGCCAGCGCGGACCCGACCTTCCCGAGGCCGACCACGCCAACGCGCCGGCCCTCGAGGACGGCCGACCCGGTGGCCGCGGCCAGGCCGCGGCGGGTGGCCTGGAAGACCGTCTCCGCGGTCACCGGCGAGGGATCGCCGCCACCCCCGTGCTCCGCCGAGCGCCCCACCACGAAGCGAGTCTCTTCGCCGATCAGATCCATGTCGGCGGTCGTCGTGCCGATGTCCTCGGCGGTGATGTAGGCGCCGTCGAGCGCGTCAATCACGCGGGCGGCGGCGCGAAGGCGCGTCTCGCGGAGGTCATCCCTGCCGTCGTCCAGCATCACCGCCTTCCCGCCGCCGAGGTCGAGCCCGGCCGCCGACGCCTTCAGCGTCATCGTGCGCGCGAGCCCCAGGACGTCCTCGAGCGCGTCGCGAAGGCCGCCGGGATAGCGGCGCAGGCGAAGGCCTCCGAGCGCGGGGCCCAGGACGGTCGAGTGGATGGCGACGATGAAGCGCAGGCCGGTCTCGCGGTCCTGGCGGATCACCACCTGCTCGTGGTCGAGTTCGGCGGGGCTTGGGCCGGCGGGTGGCTGGATATCAAAGGTCACGACCCCTGACCATACAACGCGAATCGGTTGACTTCAAGCCGCAATTGGTCGGATAAAAAGGCCTGCTCAGAGCCGAAATCGCGGGATGAAGTTTGCGATCTGTTGTCCATGAACGGTAAAGTTCGTTACCCAATCTGAATCCGCCGCCGTCGCGGAGGAGGAGAGCGCGCATGAATTTCACGGCCACCACCGCTCATACGCCCCGCACGCGCGAGCGGCGCGGCCGGCGCCTCTCACGCCCGCGGTCGCCGGAACGCCGCGAGGTCTCGCTCCAGGACAAGTACCTGCTGGAGGACGGCCGGATCTACCTCACCGGGCTCCAGGCGCTGGTGCGCGTGCCGCTGGACCAGCATCGCGCCGACCGGGGGCGGGGACTTCGTACCGCGACGTTCGTCTCCGGTTACCAGGGCTCGCCGCTGGGCGGGCTGGACAAGGAGCTCCAGCGGAACCGGGAGATCTGCGAGGACCATCACCTCTTCCACGTCCCCGGGCTGAACGAGGAGCTGGGCGCCACCTCCGCCTGGGGCTCCCAGCTCGCCTCGCAGCTCCCGTCGGCCCGCTACGACGGCGTGCTCGGCATGTGGTACGGCAAGGCGCCCGGCCTCGATCGCGCCATGGACTCCCTCCGCCACGGCAACTACGTGGGCGTCTCGCGCACCGGCGGCGGCCTGGCGATGGTCGGTGACGACCCGAGCTGCAAGTCGTCCACGCTCCCGAGCGCGTCGGAGACCCTCTTCCAGAGCCTGCACATGCCGGTCTTCTATCCAGGCTCCGTGCAGGACGTGCTGGACCTCGGCCTACACGCCCTCGGCTGCTCGCGCGCCTCCGGGCTGTGGAGCGGCTTCAAGGTGATCACCGCCGTGGCCGACGGGGTTGGCACCGCCGAGGTGCACCCCGACCGCATCGTCCCGAGCCTCCCCGAGCTCCAATGGCAGGGCAGGTCGTACGAGCACCAGCCAAACGGCACGCTGCTGGCGCCCGCCTCGATGGACATGGAGCGCACGCTGTTCGGGCCGCGCACGCAGCTCGCGCTCGCCTACGCGCGCGAGAACGGCGTCAACCGCATCGAGGGCGCCCGTGACGCCTGGCTCGGCGTGGTCACCGCCGGCAAGAGCTACTACGACGTCCGCCAGGCGCTGCTCGACATGGGCCTCGACGAGCGCGCGCTCGAGCGGCACGGCATCAGGATCCTCAAGCTCGGGATGATCTGGCCGCTCGAGCCTGAGGTGGTCAAGGAGTTCGCCCACGGCCTCGAGGAGGTCCTCGTGGTCGAGGAGAAGCGCCCCTTCCTCGAGCCCGCGCTCAAGTCGGCGCTCTACGGGAGCCCGGACGCCCCCCGGGTGCTCGGCAAGGAGGGTGATCCCCTGCTGCCCGCCGAGTCGGACCTCGACGCGGACGTGATCGCTCGGGCGCTCGCCGATCGGCTGCGCACCCGGATCCGGATCGACTCGGTTGAGGCGCGCATCGCGCGGCTTGACGCCGGCCCGGGCGGCCCGCTCACGTTGCCGATGGCGGGCAACGGCGCCGCGCGGACGCCCTTCTTCTGCTCCGGCTGCCCGCACAACTCCTCGCTCAAGGCCCCCGAGGGGACGCTCGTCGGCGCCGGCATCGGCTGCCACACGATGACCCTTCTGAACCCCGAGGGCAAGGGCACGATCACCGGGATCACCCAGATGGGCGGCGAGGGCGCGCAGTGGATCGGCATGGCTCCCTTCACCGAGGACCACCACTTCGTGCAGAACCTCGGCGACGGCACCTTCAGCCACTCGGGCTCGCTGGCCATCCGTGCGGCCGTCGCGGCCGGCGCGAACGTGACCTACAAGCTGCTCTACAACAACGCCGTGGCCATGACCGGCGGCCAAGCGGTCGAGGGCGGTCTGAACGTGCCCGACCTGACCCGGCTTCTCGAGCTCGAGGGTGTCAAGCGGATCATCGTCACCACCGAGGACACCGGGCGCTACCGGGGCGTGAAGCTGGCGCCGATCGCCGAACTCCGCCACCGGCGCGAGCTGCTCGCGGCGCAGGAGGAGCTCGCGGGGGTGGAGGGCGTGACCGTCCTGATCCACGACCAGGAGTGCGCCGCCGAGCTCCGTCGCAAGCGCAAGCGCGGCAAGGCCGCGGAGCCGAAGCAGCGCGTGTGGATCAACGAGCGAGTATGCGAGGGCTGCGGCGACTGCGGGCGCAAGTCGAGCTGCCTCTCGGTCGTGCCCACCGAGACTGAGTTCGGGCGCAAGACGCAGATCCACCAGGCCTCCTGCAACAAGGACTTCTCCTGTCTCGAGGGCGACTGCCCCTCGTTCCTCACAGTGGTCCCCGGCGAGAAGGCGAAGCACGAGGTGCCGCCCCTCGAGGTCGAGCTGCCGGAGCCCGCGCTCCCCGACGAGGCGGTCGTGCGGATGATGGGGATCGGCGGCACGGGGGTCGTGACCGTCGCCCAGATCCTCGGAATGGCCGCCCTCATCGACGGCAAGCACACGGCCGGGCTCGACCAAACGGGGCTCTCCCAGAAGGGCGGGCCGGTCGTCTCCGATATTCGCATCGCGACCGAGCCGATCCAGGGCTCCAACAAGAGCTCGGGCGCCGGCTGTGACGCCTACCTCGGCTTCGACCTGCTCGGCGCCGCATCGCCGAAGAACCTGACGGTTGCGGATCCGGGGCGGACCGTGGCCGTGGTCTCCACCAGCGCAGTGCCCACCGGCAAGATGGTGGTGGACACGGAATCGCGCTTCCCCGAGCTCGCCGCCCAGCTCGACGCCATCGAGGCCCGCACGCGTGCGGGAGGCAATGTCTACCTCGACGCCCAGGCGCTCTCCGAGCGCCTGTTCGGCGACCACATGCCCACCAACATGCTGGTGCTGGGAGCCGCGTACCAGCGCGGAGCGCTGCCCGTGACCGCCGAGGCACTGGAACAGGCGATCCGCCTGAACGGGGCGGGGGTCGAGAAGAACCTCGCCGCATTCGCCTGGGGCCGCGCCACGGTGGCGGCGCCCGACACGATCGAGGACGCCACCCGGCCCGGGCCGGCACCGGTGCGCGAGCTCGACAGCTTCGAGCGCGAGCA
Organism: Actinomycetota bacterium; assembly: GCA_046728795.1. Taxonomy (GTDB): domain Bacteria; phylum Actinomycetota; class Thermoleophilia; order Solirubrobacterales; family Thermoleophilaceae; genus JBKPFJ01. The sequence continues at coordinate 29,104 of JBKPFJ010000006.1, forward strand.
GGTCAACTCGCTGGCACCGGAGGACAGCGAGCTGCGGCGGCTGCTCGAGATCCGCCTCCCGGAGCTCGTGGCCTACGAGGACCGCCGCTACGCCGAGCGCTACGTCGGGGTGCTGCGGACCGTGAAGGCCGCCGAGGAGGAGCGCGCCCCGGGCCACTCCGAGATCGTCGAGGCGGCCGCGCGCCATCTCTTCAAGCTCATGGCCTACAAGGACGAGTACGAGGTCGCGCGGCTCCACCTCGACGCGGTCGAGCAGGCGAAGCTGCGCGCCGAGTTCGGCGAGGACGCCAAGGTCGCCTTCATGCTCCACCCTCCCCTCCTGCGGGCGATGGGGCTGAAGCGCAAGCTGAGGCTGGGTGGCTGGTTCACGCCGGGATTCCGGGCACTGCGCCGGGCGCGCCGGCTGCGGGGCACGGCGCTCGACCCCTTCGGCAGGCCCATGGTGCGCCGCGTGGAGCGGGCCCTGCCGGGCGAGTACGAGCAGCTGCTCCGCGAGGCGCTCGCGCAGCTCACGCCTGAGAACCACGCGACCGTGCTGGAGCTCGCCGAGCTCCCCGACGTGATCCGCGGTTACGAGGAGATCAAGCTGCGGGGCGTCGAGCGCTTCCGCGAGCGGGCCGCCGAGCTGCGCCAGACGCTCGGGGCGAGTGCTCCGCTGCGCACGGGGTAGAACGCCCTTCGTGGACAGCTTCACGATCGGCAGCGACCTCGAGGTCCGCCGGCTCGGCTTCGGCGCCATGCGGATCACGGGCCCAGGTATCTGGGGGCCACCGGAAGACCCCGAACAGGCCAAGGCGGTTCTGCGGCGAGTGCCCGAGCTGGGCCTGAACCTGATCGACACGGCTGACTCGTACGGTCCCGAGGTGAGCGAGAACCTGATCGCCGAGGTCCTGCACCCGTACCCGGACGGCCTCGTGATCGCGACCAAGGGCGGCCTGCGGCGCACGGGACCCGGGCAGTGGCCGCGCGACGCTCGCCCCGAGCGGCTGAAGCGCTGCTGCGAGGACAGCCTCCGCCGGCTGAGGCTCGAGCGGATCGACCTGTACCAGCTCCACTCGCCGGATCGGAAGGTCCCTTTCGAGGACTCGGTCGGCGCGCTCAGGGAGCTCCAGGGCGAGGGCAAGATCAAGCACGTCGGGCTCTCGAACGTGAGCGTCGACCAGCTCCGGCGCGCCCGAGAGATCGTCGAGGTGGTCACCGTCCAGAACCGCTACAACCTCACCGACCGCGCCTCGGAGGCGGTGCTCGAGGCGTGCGAGCGTGACGGGCTCGGCTTCATCCCCTGGTTCCCGCTTGCCACGGGCAGCCTGGCGCGGCCCGGCGGTCCGCTGGATGAGATTGCGCGATCCCACGACGCGACCCCTGCGCAGGTCGCGCTCGCCTGGCTGCTCCGGCGCTCGCCGTCGATGCTGCCGATCCCAGGCACCTCCTCGGTTGTCCATCTCGAGGAAAACGTCGCGGCGGCCCAGCTCGAGCTTTCGGACGAGGAGATGGAGAGGCTCCGCTAGCGTCACGGTCATGCGGATTGGGGTGCTCGGCGCGGGAAGGATCGGCGGGACGCTCGCTCGCAGCTGGCTCGACGCCGGTCACGAGCTGCTCGTCTCCTCGCGGCACCCGGAGGAGATAAAGAGCCTGCCGGCGGGGGAGCGGCGCCAAGCGGCCGAGTTCGGGGATGTCGTGCTGCTGGCGGTGCCCTGGGTCGCCATGACCGAGACGGCCGACCTCGCGGCCACGGCTGTGGCCGGCAAGGTGCTGATCGACGCCACCAACGCCTTTGGAGCAGGCGGGCCGCTCGATCTCGGCGATCAGGGATCGAGCGAGATAGTGGCCGAGCGCTTCCTCGGCACACGGCTGGTGAAGTGCTTCAACACGATCGTCTGGTCGCGCCTGCGCGACGAGGGGCGCCTCCCGGGCGACCCCGGGCGCCTCGCGGTCTTCGTGGCCGGCGATGACGACGCGGCAAAGGACACCGTCGCCGCTCTCGCGTCAGACGCCGGCTTCGACGCGGTCGACGCCGGCTCGTTGCGGGACGGGCGGCGGCTTCAGCCGGATGGGCCGGTCTTCAACGTGCCGCTCACTGCCGGCGAGGCGCGCGAGCGGCTGTGACCGCCCCGCTGCTCGGGGTCTTCGTCGTGCCGGAGGCCGAACGGGCGAAGCGGGTGCTAGATCAGGTACGGGTCGCGGAGCGTGAAGGTCTCGACCTCGTGGGGATCCAGGACCACCCGTACCAGCGCCGCTTTCTCGACACCTGGACACTGCTCGGCTGGCTCGCCGGGCGAACAGAGCGCATACGGCTCTTCCCCGATGTCGCGAACCTGCCCCTGCGACCGCCCGCGGTGCTTGCCAAGGCGTCGGCCTCGCTGGACCTGCTGAGTGGCGGCCGCTTCGAGCTCGGGCTCGGAGCGGGCAGCTTCTGGGACGCGATCGGGGCCTTCGGCGGACCCGTCCGCTCCGGCCCCGAGTCGGTGGACGCGCTCGAGGAGGCGATCGCCGTGATCCGGGCCGTGTGGGCGGGGGAGGGGAACGTCGAGGGTGAGCACTACCGGTTGCGGGGTGCGAAGCCGGGACCGCCCCCCGCCCACGAGATCGGGATCTGGCTGGGCGCGTACGGACCGAGGATGATGAGCGTGACCGGACGGCTGGCCGACGGCTGGCTCCCAAGCCTGCCGCGGCTGCCACTCGAGGACGTGCCGGCCCGGCGCGCGATGCTAGACGAGGCCGCTCGGGCGGCGGGGCGTGACCCCTCGGAGGTGCTCCGAATCGCCAACGTGAACGGCCGCATCGCGGCCGAGCACACCGGCTGGCTCCAGGGGCCGCCCGATCACTGGGCCGAGGAGCTCTCGCGGCTCGTGGCCGAGCTCGGCTTCGACGGCTTCGTCATGTGGTCGGACGGCGACCCCCTGGAGCAGACCGAGCGGTTCGCCCGCGAGGTCGCCCCCGCGGTGCGCTCGGCTTAAGCCGCCTCGCGGAGCGCGGCGAGGTCGTCGTCGTGCGCGAGGCGCCTGAGCGCCCGGTCCTCGATCTGGCGGACCCGCTCGCTGGAGAGCCCGAGCCGGCGGCCGGTCTCGCGGAGGGCGACCGGCTCCTCCGGGCCGAGCCCGAAGCGAAGGGTGAGCACGTTTCGCTCCGCCTCGGGCAGGTGGCCCACCGCCTTGCGCACCGTGGCATCCTCCATCGACGAGACCACCTCAGCGTCGGGACCGGGATCATCGCGGGGGATCAGTTCCCCCAGCGAGGTCTCGCCGGACTCGCCGACGCCCTGGTCGAGGCTCGTGGGCGCCCGATCGGCGTTGCGGATGTCCTCGACCTCGCCGACCGGGATCTCTACCTTCTCGGCGATCTCCTCGACCGTCGGCTCGCGCCCGAGCTCGGCCGCCAGCGCCCGCTCGGCGTCCGCGATCTTGCGCGCCCGCGCGCCGATGTGCACCGGGAGTCGGACCGTGCGGCTCGAATTGGCGAGACCGCGGCCGATCGACTGCCGGATCCAGAGCGTGCCGTAGGTGGAGAACTTGAAGCCCTTGCGCCAGTCGAACTTCTCGACGGCGCGGATCAGGCCGAGCATGCCCTCCTGGATCAGGTCGCCCAGGGGCAGACCCTGGCCCTGGTACTTCCGAGCCACCGAGATCACGAGGCGCAGGTTCGAGTTGATCATCCGCTCCTTGGCCGCTAGGTCACCGCGCTCGATCCGCTTGGCGAGCTCGACCTCCTCCTCGGCCGTGAGCAGGGGGTACTTTCGCGCTTCGTTGAAGAAGAGCTGGAGGGAGTCCGTCGTGGGCTCCGACATCACCTGCTGAGTCGTGACTGCCTCTTTCGTTAGAAGGTTTGACATCTGTCGAACAGTATAGCGCTTCAGCTAATCTTTCGTAAGTATGGTGGGTCGTGCTTCGCCTTCGGGACGGGCTGATGGGGTCTCCGTTGTCCTGAGGGCGGTCGTCTTCGACATGGACGGGGTCCTCATCGACTCCGAGGAGCTCTGGGACGAGGCCCGCGGGGCCTTCGCGCGAGAGGCCGGCGGACGCTGGCACGAGCGGGCCCAGCGGGACATGATGGGCATGAGCTCCACCGAGTGGTCCCGCTACATGCACGACGAGCTGAGCGTGCCGCTCGCGCCGGAGCGAATCAATCGAGGGGTGGTGCTGCGGATGGAGGCCCTGTACCGCGAGCGCCTGCCGCTGATCGAGGGAGCCCGGGAGGCGGTCGACCGGCTGGCGGCCCGCTGGCCGCTCGCGATCGCCTCCTCGGCGAACCGAGAGCTGATCGACCTGGCGCTCGAGCTGGCGGGTCTGGCCGGGCGCTTCGAGGCCGGCGTCTCCTCGGAGGAGGTCGCGCGCGGGAAGCCGGCCCCCGACGTCTATCTCGAGGCCGCACGGCGACTCGGCGTGGACGCCCGCGAATGCGCGGCGGTTGAGGACTCCGAGAACGGCATCCGTTCCGCCAAGGCGGCGGGCATGCGCGTGGTCGCCGTGCCCAACCGGGCGTTTCCCCCATCGCCCGAGGCGCTCGCGGAGGCCGACGCGGTCGTCCCCGACCTCCGTTCGCTGGATGACGGCGCGATCACCGGGTAGCCAGTACCTGTGCGCGTCGCCTGGGCGCTCTTCGACCTCAACGGCACGCTGCTGGATCCATCCGGGATAGGCGAGCCGCTCGGGCTGGGCCCGGAGCAATCAGCCGCCGCGTTCGACGATGCGGTCACGGCCTCGATGGCAGAGACCCTGTCGGGCGGCTACAGGCCCTTGCCTGGGCTGGTCGGGGCGGCACTGCGTCGTCGCGCGGAGGTCGCGGGCCGGCCACTCGGGGGCCTCGAGGAGGCGCTCGACAGGGCGGCGCACATGCCGGCCTACCCCGAGGCGGGAGATGCGCTGGCCACGCTCAGGGCGCGCGGGGTGCATCCCGGCGTGCTCACGAACAGCCCCCGCGCGGGTGCCGAGGAGGCGCTCGAGGCCGCGGGGCTCGAGGTCGACCTGGTCGCGGGCTCGGACGCGGTAGAGGCCTTCAAGCCCGACCCGCGCCTCTATCGGCACGGGCTTGCCGCCGCGCGGGCCGAGCCGTGGGAGGCGTGCCTCGTGGCCGCCCATTGGTGGGACCTGCTCGGCGCCGCCCGGGCCGGGCTGCGCACGGCCTGGGTAGCGCGCAAGGAGGAGGCGCTCTTCGCAACTGTCGAGCCCGACCTTTCGGGGCGGGATCTGCTCGCGGCGGTTGAGCGGCTCGAGGCCGGGTAGGGTCTGCTGGGAGTCCCGATCCAAGGGAGGTACGGAACGTGCAGGTGAGCGCCCCCGAGCGAGACGACCTCAGGCGGCTCTCGGAGCTCAGGCTCGAAGGGCCGCGCGTCCTCACGGTGTACCTCGACCTGCGACCGAGCGAGTTCGCCACGGGCGCGGCGCGCGCCAGCGCGGTGAGGTCCGTCCTCGACCAGGCGGAGCGGCGCATCCGAGGCGACCGGGAGCTCGACCACGAGGACCGGAGGGACCTCGAGCGAAGCTTCGCCCGGGTCCGCACCGAGCTCGAGTCGGCGGTTGCGTCGGCGAAGGGCGCGCATGCACTGGCGGTCTTCAGCTCGGACGAAGCGGGGCTGTTCGAGGTAATTCGGGTGCCGCACGAGGTCGAGTCGCAGGTCGTGATCGGCCACTCGCCGCACGTGGCCCCGCTCGCCACGCTGGTGCGCGAGGACGACTGGTGCGTCGTCCTCGTGAACCGCAGCGCAGCGCGAGTGCTGCGTGGCTCGCCGGAGCGGCTCGTGGAGGTCGCGGGCTTCGAGGACGACGTCCATGGCCAGCACGACCAGGGCGGCTGGTCTCAGGCCCGCTACCAGCGCTCCGTGGACAAGGAGGCCTCGGACCATCTGAAGAAGGCGGCCCAGGCTCTCTTCCGCCACTACGAGCGGGGCCCCTTCGAGCATCTCCTGATCGGCGGGCCGACGGAGACCACGCCCGAGTTCCAGGCGAAGCTCCATCCATACGTGGCGGCGCGGGTGGTCAGGCGCGTGGAGGTCGACGTGGAGAACACGACGCCGGAGGAGGTGCTCGCAGCCGCCCGGCCGGTGATGGAGGAGGCGGAGCGCGCCACGGAGCGCGAGGCCCTCGACCGAGTTGCCTCGGGTGCGCGCGCCGTGGCGGGCATGGAGGACGTCGTGTGGGCCCTGAACGAGCACCGCGTCGAGCTATTGCTCCTCGACGAGCACTTCAGCGCGGTGGGTCTGGTCTGCCCCCGTTGCGGCTGGCTCGGTTCCGGCCCGGAAGGCGCCGGCAGCTGCCCGGCTGACGGGACCGAGCTCGAGACCGCGGATCTCGCCGAGCTGGCGGTGGAGCGTGCCCTCCAGCAGTCCGCGGCCGTACGAACCGTGCGCCACTACGACGACCTGCGCGACCGCGGTGGCGTAGGCGCCCTGCTGCGCTTCTAGGACACGAGCGCCTTCGAGAGCAGGTCGCGGAGGGTGCGCTGATCAGCGCGCGGGAGGGCGGCGAGCTCGGCTGGGGGCACGGCGAGCCGGGCCATGATCTCGGCGCGCACGCGCGCGCCCTCCTCGGTGACCGCGAGGTTCTTCACCCGGCGGTCGTGGGCCGCGCCCCGGCGCTCGATCAGGCCGCGGGCCTCGAGCCTGTCGACGATTCCGGTTACGTTCGAGGCGTCGCAGTGAAGCGAACCGGCCAGCGCGCTCATCGAGAGCTCGACCCCCGGCTCGAGCAGACGCAGGGCGTGCATCTGCATCGGGGCGAGGTCGAACTCGCTCGCGATGGCCACGAAGCGCGGCTTGCCTCCGGTGAGGAAGAGCCGGGTCATCAGGGCCCATGCCTCGGCGGCCGGATCCGCCTTGACCGAAGTGCTCATGCTCGCATCATAGTCCATCCACGAAATATTTGATGCACTCAACTAGTTCGCTAGACTGCGGACCCATGACCGATGCAGCGATCCAGGTCCAGGGCCTCGTCAAGGAGTTCAAGAAGGGGCCGCGCGCGGTCGACGGCATCGACCTCGGGGTGGCGCCCGGCGAGATATACGGCTTCCTCGGCCCGAACGGAGCGGGCAAGTCGACCACGGTTCACGTGCTCACGACGCTCCTGCCTCCCACCGCGGGCCGCGCGCAGGTGGCCGGGCACGACGTGGTCAAGGAGGGTGCGGCCGTGCGCGCCGCCATCGGCGCCGCCCTCCAGGAGGCGGCGCTCGATCCCTACCTGACGGGGCGCGAGCACATGCGCCTCCAGACCGCGCTCCACGGGCTCCCCAAGGAGGACCGCCGCCGCCGCGGGGACGCGCTGATCGATCGGGTCGGTCTGAGCGAGGCGGCCGACCGCAAGGTCGGGAGCTACTCGGGCGGAATGAAGCGCAGGCTGGACCTGGCCCTGGCGCTCGTCCACGAGCCGCGCATCCTCTTCCTCGACGAGCCGACGACGGGGCTCGACCCGCAGAGCCGCACCTCGCTCTGGGCGGAGGTGGAGCGGCTCGCTCGCGAGGATGGCGTCACGGTGTTCCTCACCACCCAGTACCTCGAGGAGGCCGACGCGCTGGCCGGGCGCGTCGGGATCATCGACCACGGTCGGATCGTCGCCGAGGGCACCCCGGCGGCGCTGAAGGCCGAGATCGGCGAGCCGAGCGTCGAGGCGGTGCCCGCCGACCCCGCCGACAAGCCGCGCGTGGAGACGGTGCTCGAGCGCTTCGCCACGGCCGGCGACTGCCCCCACTCGACCGAGGACAGCGTTGCCGTGCGCCTGACGGCCGGTGACGCCGGGCTCGCAGACGTCGTGCGCGCGCTCGACTCCGAGGGCATCGACGTGGCCCACCTGCAGCTCCACGCGCCCAGCCTCGACGACGTCTTCCTGGCGAAGACCGGCCGCACCCTCGAGGGCGCTCGCGAGGAGGAGGAGACGGAGGAGCCCGTCCGGCGCGAGGCGCACCCCGAGGCCGCGCCGGCGTGAGCCTCGCGGCGCTCCGCACCCAGGTCGGGCAGCTCGCGCTGCGCTCGGTCGTGCGTACCGCGCGCCAGCCCGCCCAGATCGTGCCCGCCCTGGTGTTTCCGCTCTTCCTGCTAGCCGTGAACAGCGGTGGGCTCAACGCGGCCACAGAGATCCCGGGTTTCCCCTCCGATTCCTATCTCGCCTTCGCGCTCGCCGTGCCGTTCATCCAGGGCGGGCTGTTCGCGGTGATGAACGGCGGCACCGACCTGGCGCGCGACATCGAGACCGGCTTCCTCGATCGGCTCGCGCTCACGCCGCTCTCGGGCTTTGGGCTGGTGGTCGGCCAGCTCGCCGGCGTTCTCGCGCTCGGCGGGCTCTCCGCGATCGTCTACACGGTCGTAGGGCTGGCGGCGGGGGCGAGCCTGCAGGCCGGCGTGGGCGGCTTCGTGGTGCTGATGGCGCTCTCCATGGCGATCGCGCTCGCCTTCGGCGCTCTCGGCATCTTCGTGGCCCTGCGACTGGGCAGCGGGGAGGCGGTACAGAGCATGTTCCCGGTCCTCTTCGTGTTCCTCTTCCTGTCGTCGATGGCGCTGCCCCGCAACCTGATCGAGACCGACTGGTTCCGCACGGTTGCCACCTACAACCCGGTCTCGTACCTGATCGAGGGGATCCGCAGCCTCTTCATCACGGGATGGGACGGCGAGGCGCTGGCCCTGGCCTTCGGCGTCGCGGCCGTCATGTCGGCGCTGTTCCTGGCGGCGGCGAGCCTGAGCCTCCGCACGAGGCTGGTGCGCACGTGAGCGCCCGCTTCCGCTCGGTCGCGCTTGGGGTCGCCTGGCGCAACCTGCACAACTTCTTCACCAACCCGGCGCTCGTGCTGCCGGCGCTCCTCTTCCCGCTGTTCTTCTTCACCGCCTTCGCGGGCGGGCTCTCGCGCGTCGGCGACGCGCCCGGCTTCGACTTCCCGAGCGGCTACACGGCGTTCCAGTTCTCCTTTGTGCTGCTCCAAGCGTCCGCCTTCGGCGGGGTCTTCACCGGCTTCGCCATGGCCAGGGACTTCGAGAGCGGCTTCGGGCGGCGCATGATGCTGGCCGCCCCGCGGCGCACCGCGTTGCTGGCCGGCTATGCGATCTCGGCCGCGGTGCGCGCGGTGACTATCTGGGCCATCCTCACCGGCATCGCCCTGCTCGTGGGCATGCAGGTGGGCGGCGACGGGGTCGAGCTGGCGGGCATGTACGGGCTCGCCCTCCTCGTGAACGTCGCGGCCCTCATGTGGGCCGCCGGCATCGCCCTGCGCTTCCGTTCGCTCCAGGCCGGGCCCCTCATGCAGACGCCGGTATTCCTGATCCTCTTCCTGGCTCCCGTATACGTGCCCCTCGACCTGCTCGACGGCTGGATCCACGCCGTGGCGAGCTTCAATCCCCTCACCCTGCTGGTCGAGGCGGTGCGCGGCTTCATATCTGGAGAGCCCTTCCACGCCGCGGGCGCGTTCGCGGTCGGGGTAGTGCTCGTCCTGGCGTTCCTGGCCTGGGCCCTGCGCGGACTGCGCCGGGCCGAGGCCGCGGCGTAGGCTGTAGCGCGTGAAGCAGGGCAAGGGTTGGGCGGCCGCGAACGTCGGCGAGCTGGGCGAGGGGCCCGGCTTCCGCAAGGTCCGCCGCGCGCTCGGCGTGTCGGCCTTCGGGGTGAACGCCATCGAGCTCCCGGTGGCCTTTGAGACCGGCCGTCACTACCACGACGAGCAGGAGGAGCTGTACTTCGTCCACCGCGGAGTCGTCGAGATGGAGTTCGGTGATGGGCAAGTCGTCCGGCTGGAGCCCGGCGGCTTTGCACGGGTGGACGCGTCCACGGTCCGGAAGGTGCGGAACGTCGGGGAGGAGCCCGCCCTGTACGTGATCGTGGGCGGCAAGGGCGGCTACGTGGGCCGCGACGGACGGCTGCCCGAGGGCGAGACCAGCCGCTTCGGCGGACCGACCTGACGGTCCGGCGTCGGGCCTCAACGGAGTCGTTTGCCCCGGAGGTCGGCGGGTACAACCAAGCACATGTGGGGATTCACCATGGTGCTCGGCGGTGTCATCCTGGCCCTGATCGCCTTCGCGTTCGCTTGGGGCGCGCCCATTCTCGCGCTGCCGATCGCCTTCGTTGCGGTGCTCGTGATCGGCGCGGCCGACTTCCGCCGCCGTCGCAGGCAGGCCAAGCAGATGCACCACCTCCGCGACGAGGCAAAGACCGGCGGCGTCGAGTTCACCGAGCGCGACCAGCGGACCCTCGTCTCCGAGTAGCGCCCGCGTGCGTCCGGTTCGGGTCGGCTGCTCCGGCTGGAACTACGACGACTGGAGGGGGCGGCTCTATCCCGAGGGGCTCGGCAAGGCACGCTGGCTGCGGCGGTACGCCGAATGCTTCGACACCGTCGAGGTGAACTCGACCTTCTACCGCCTGGCCTCGCGCGACGCGGCAGCCCGCTGGGTAGAGGACACGCCGCCTGGCTTCGTGTTTGCCTGCAAGGCGAGCCGTTACCTCACGCACATCAAGCGGCTGCGGGACCTCGCGCAGGGCATCCAGCGCTACTACGAGCGGATCGAGCCGCTGGTCGAGGGAGGGAAGCTGGGGCCCATCGTGTGGCAGCTGCCCGCGAACTTCCGGCGCGACGACGAGGTGCTCGGCGGAGCCCTCGAGGCGCTTCCGGACGGCCGGCACTGCTTCGAGTTCCGCCACGAGAGCTGGTTCACGCCCGCCGTCTACGAGCAACTGCGGGCGCACGGCGTGGCGTTGGTGATCGGAGACCACCCCGAGCGGCCCTTCCAGTCGTACGAGCTGACCGCCGACTTCACGCTCGTCCGCTTCCACCACGGGACGCGCGGCCGGCGAGGCAACTACTCGGGCTCCGAGATCGACTCGTGGGCCAGGCGGCTCGCCGCCTGGCGCTCACGGGTCGAGGTCTTCGCCTACTTCAACAACGACTGGGAGGGGTTCGCCGTCGAGAACGCGCTCGCGCTCCGACGGCACCTCTCCTAGGGCACTAGACCGCGGAGGAGGCGGCGGCGGCGCTCTGCAGCCGCTCGAGCGCGCGCCGCAGGAGGCGCGATACGTGCATCTGCGAGACGCCGATCCGGTCCCCGATCTCCCGCTGCGTGAGGTCCTCGACGAAGCGCAGGTGCAACACCCTCCGCTCGCGCTCGGGCAGCGCCCGCCAGGCGCCGGCGATCGCGTCGCGAGACTCGATCAGCTCGTAGCCCCCGTCCTCGATGCCGATCGTGTCGGAGACGGTGGGCGCGTCGTCCGGATCGCTTCCTCCCACCGGGGCGTCCAGGGAGGCCGCCTCGTATGAGTTGGCCGCCTCGCGCGCCTCGAGCACGTCCTCCGCCGAGCAGCCAAGGCGCTCCGCGATCTCGCGGACGGACGGGGAGCGGCCCAGCCGCTTCGCCAGGATCTCGCTCTCCTTGTTCACGGCCATCACGCGCTCCTGCATGTCGCGCGGCACGCGCAGCGCCCAGCCCTTGTCGCGGAAGTGTCGCTTCAGCTCACCGAGGATGGTCGGCACCGCGTAGCTCGTGAAGCGGGTGCCGCGTCCGGCGTCGAAGCGATCGATCGCCTTGAGCAGGCCGAGGTAAGCCACCTGCGTCAGATCCTCGACTGGCTCGTCCGTGTAGCGGTAGCGCAGCGCCAGGTCCCGCGCGAGCGGCATGAAGCGCTCGGTGAGCTCGGCGCGGGCGGCGAGATCTCCGCTCGCCTGATAGCGGCGCATCAGGTTCGACTCGTGTCGAGTACGAGCCGGTCCATGGCTCCGGCGCCTCTTCGGCGCCCGGGTACGGATGGGAGACGCGACCGTTGCAACGGTCATCACGCTTGACCTCCTGTCGGTTACTGCCTACTGGACAGAAGGTCCGTCCCCTAGCCGGCGCGCGGCGCGGAGCGTCCCCTCACAACCTACCGGTGTCTTGGGTGCCCCCGTCGGGAGCCTCCCCTGTGCCACCGTTCTCTGTATGGGGTATCCCACCCTTCCGGGAAGGCTAAACGTAGGGAGCCTGACGATCGTTTCGGCGAAGGCACGCCGGGTACCGACCTCGCGGGAACCGACTGAAGGAGACACGACATGTTGACGCTGCTCGGGCGGCTGTTGCCCTTTGCGATCGGAGCCGGACTGGCCTACTTCCTCGACCCCGACAACGGCAACCGCCGGCGCAAGATGGCGCTTGAGCGCCTCGGCGGCCTGGGCCGCTCGGCACAGCAGAGCACCGAGCGTGCGGCCAGCTACGCCGCGTCGCAGGCGGCGGGGACCGCGCAGCGGGTCACGCACCCCGTGTCCGCGCAGGAGCCGCCGGGCGACGACATCACGCTCGCGCGCAAGGTCGAGAGCGAGATCTTCAGGCCCGAGGACGCGCCAAAGGGACAGGTGAACGTCCAGGCCGTCGACGGCATCGTCGAGCTCCGCGGCGAGGTCGACGACCCTCAGACGATCGAGGAGATCGTGCGCAAGGCGGAGGCGATTCCCGGTGTGCGCGGCGTGGAGAACCTGCTCCACACGCCGGGCACCGAGGCGCCCACGCGCAGCTAGCGCCGGGCGCCGCCGCGGGCGGCGCCCTCCTCGATGCGCCTCCGCTGCGGGGCGATCACGTATTTCGGGTCGGCGGCCGAGTCGGAGCCGGCCTTGAAGACGCTCCAGCGCGCCGCAAGGGCGCCGGCCGCGAGCAGCGCACCGCCGGCCGCCGCGGCGCCGCGTGAACGCCCTCCGCGGGCCGCCACCAGCGCTGCGCCCCCAGCCAGCAGCGCCTTGGCGAGCTTTCCGAACCGGCCGGCCCTACCCGACCGGTAGGGCTCGCCGAGCTCGCCGAGGCGGTGCTCCATCACCTGCGTGGCGGCCAGCTCGACCGCGGCGCCGCCCACCGCCAGGCGGCGGGCCGGCCCCGCGTGTCGAGGCGGGGTGGCGGCCACGGTGATCCCGCCCGCGCTCGCGGCCGCGCCGCCCGCGAACGCGAACGGCAGCACGCGATGAGCCTCGTGCCACACAGGGACCGCCGTGTTCGACACGAGCGCCGCCGTATAGGTGGTTAGCGGCAGCCCGAGCAGCGCCGCCGCCGGCCTCGAGGCGGCGGCCGGCCGGGCGAGGCGGCCGGTCAATGAGTTCGTCGCCGCGACGGCCGTGGTCGCGCCGCTCGCGCTCAGGATCCAGGACCCCACGCTCATGGGCGAGGTGACCTTGAACATGCGCAGCATGTTCAGGAAGCGCGCCGGCCTGCCGAGGTCCGAGACCAGGAGCAGCGGGCTGACCGAGACGCCGCCGAGCGAGATCGCCCAGGCGCGCCGCGCGAGGGGCTCGTTGCCCCGTACTTCGGCGAGATACGCAAGCCCGGCCGCGGCACCGGCAAGGCCCCCGGTGAAGAAGTAGAAGGGGATCTCCCAGGTCCAGATCGGCTTCTTGATGACGGGCTGGCCGTAGTAGCTGCGGACCTCCGTCACGAGCGCCCCCCGAAGACGGCCGCGCCAAGGCCGGCCCCGAGGGCGAGCGCCGCGGCGCCGGCCGCGGCCCAGATCGAGCCGAGCTCGCGGCGGGTGTCCACGGGGTCGGGCGGCAGGCCGTAGACCTCGGGCTCGTCGAGCAGCAGGAAGAAGGCCCCGGCGCCGCCGATGCCGTCCTCCTCGTCGGCGAGATAGAGCCGGGCCCGGTCCTGCCCGGCCTCGACCATCCGCTCCAGGCGCGCCTCCGCGCGTTCGCGCAGCTCGTCGAGCTCGCCGAACTGGATCGAGTTCGTAGGGCAGGCCTTCGCGCAGGCCGGCTCCTTGTCGTCCTTGAGCCGGTCGTAGCAGAGCGTGCACTTCCACACTCGACCGTCGCCCTCGCGCTGGTCGAGCACGCCGAAGGGGCATGCGGCCACGCAGTAGCCGCAGCCGTTGCAGACGTCCTCCTGGACGACCACCGTCTCGAACTCGGTCCGGAACAGCGCGCCGGTCGGGCAGACCTCGAGGCAGGCGGCCTCCGTGCAGTGCTTGCAGACGTCCGAGGACATGAGCCAGCGGATGCCGTCACCCTCCTGGTAGGTGGCGAGCCCGCCGGCCTCCGCGAGACGCCCGCGCTCCGCGGCTTCGACGAGCGACGCCCCGCCATCGGCGTCCACGGGCACCTTCTGCTCGACGAAGGCCACGTGTCGCCAGGTGTTCGCCCCCAGGGCGAGCGTGTTGTCGTAGGACTTGCCCGTGAAGCCCTGCATCGAGTCGGGGATCCGATTCCACTCCTTGCAGGCCACCTCGCAGGCCTTGCAGCCGATGCAGATCGACGTATCGGTGAAGAAGCCCTTTCGCGGGGTCTCGCTCACGAGACGCCCGCCCGGCGCCGGTACTCCTCGACGAACTCGAGCAGGTCCGGGCCCCTCGGCCGCCTCCCGGGGCGGATGTCACAGGTGGCGGCCTTGACCTCCTGGATATGGACGTTTGGGTCGAGCGCGAGCGAGAACAGGTCGTTCGCCGAGTCCCCCGTGGCCACGCCGCGCTTGCCCCAGTGATAGGGCACGCCCACCTGCTGGATCGTGCGTCCCTGAACCTCGAGCGGCTTCAGCCGATCGGTCACCAGCACGCGCGCCTCCACCGCCGAGCGCGCGGTCACGATCGTCGCCCAGGCGCCGTGCTCGAGCCCGCGCTCCTCGGCCAGCTTGGGGCTCACCTCGCAGAAGAACTCGGGCTGGAGCTCCGAGAGATAGCGGGTCGTGCGCGACATGCCGCCCGCCGTGTGGTGCTCGGTGAGCCGGTAGCTCGTGAGCACGTACGGGTACACCTCGCTTCCGACCGGGTTGTAGCGGTTCTCCTTGCGGTCGTAGCGCTGCCGCGCGGGATTCTGCTGCTGACCGTAGAGCGGGTTGGGGAACGGGGACTCGTGCGGCTCGTAGTGGGTGGGGAGCGGCCCGTCGACCAGCCCCGCGGGCACGTACAGCCACCCGAGCCCGTCCGGGTGGACGACATAAGGCTCGCGCCCCGTCAGGGCCTCGGTGCCCGAGGCGTCCCCCTCCGGCGTGTAGTCGGGCGGCTTGTCGGGCGTGATGTCGGGTGAGTCGCGGCCGGTCCACCTGCCCTGCTCTTCGTCCCACCAGACGTAGCGCTTGCGCTCCGACCACGGTCTCCCCTCCGGATCCGCCGAGGAGCGGTTGTAGAGGATGCGCACGTTCTTCGGCCACGACCAGCCCCATTCGAGGGCGACCCAATCCTGCTCGGTGTGCGGCCGCCTGCGGGCGGCCTGGTTGACGCCGCCCTTGTAGATCCCGGCGTGGAGCCAGGAGCCGCAGCTCGTCGTGCCGTCCGGCGTCAACTCCTCGTACTGCCCGATGAACTCGCCCGTCTCGAGGTTCCTGCCGTTGATCTCCTGGAGCACGGCCTCGGCGACGGGTTCCGCCCGGGGGCCCTGCGTCGGGTAGTCCCAGGTCAGGTCGAGGATCGGGCGCTCCACGGGCTCCTGTGAGCCCGCGAGCTTCTCGCGGATCTTCCTTCCCAGGTGGTAGAAGAAGTGGAGCTCCGAGCGGCAGTCGGCCGGCGGCTCGAGCGCCTTGGCGTGCCACTGGAGGAGCCGCTGGGTGTTGGTGAAGCAGCCGTCCTTCTCCGTGTGGGCGGCCGCCGGCAGGAAGAAGACCTCCGTCTTTATGTCCTCCGTCCGGAGCTCACCGGTCTCGATCTCCGCGGAGTCGCGCCAGAAGGTGGCGGTCTCGATCAGGTTCGTGTCCCGAACGACGAGCCAGTCGAGGTGAGACATGGCCAGGCGCTGGAGCTTCCCGTTGGCCGAGCCGACGGCCGGGTTCTCGCCGACGACGAAGAAGCCCGGCACCTCGTCCTCCAGCATCCGGAGCATCGTCGAGTAGTGCGAGTGGTCGCCGTCGATGCGCGGCAGGTACTCGAAGCAGAACTCGTTCTCCTTGGTCGCGGCGTCGCCGAACCACGCCTTGAGCATGCTCGTGATGTACGCGTGGAGGCTGCCCCAGGCCCCTGTGCTCGGCGCGTTCAGGTCGACGAAGGTCTCGAGGGTGGGCGTCTCCTGCGGATGCGGCATCGGGATGTAGCTCGGCAGGATGTTGAACAGCGTCGGGATGTCCGTGGAGCCCTGGATGTTCGCGTGGCCGCGCAGGGCGAGTATCCCGCCGCCGGGGCGCCCGATGTTGCCGAGCAGGAACTGGATGATGGCCGCGCTGCGGATGTACTGGACGCCCACGGTGTGCTGGGTCCAGCCCACCGAGTACACGAAAGCGGAGGTTCGCTCGCGGCCCGAGTTCTCGCAGAGCGTCTGCGCCACGCGGAGAAAGAGCTCCTTCGGCACCCCGCAGATCTCCTCCACCATCTCGGGCGTGTAGCGACGGAAGTGCTTCTTGAGCAGCTGAAAGACGCAGTTCGGATGCTCGAGCGTCCGGTCCTGCTCCGGCAGCTCGCCGCGCTCCAACTCGATGCCGTGCGCGCCGTGGGACTGCTCACCCGACACGTCCGCGTCCTGCTCCTCCTTGCCGCCTGAGGCCTCCTCCTTCGTGCCGGCGTAGCTCCAGCTCGTCACGTCGTAGACGCCGTCTTCCTCCAGCCAGCCGGAGAAGAAGCCGTCCAGGTCCTCGGTGTCCCGGAACTCGTCATTGATGATCACGCGCGCGTTCGTGTACTCCCGGACGTACTCGCGGAACTCACGCCCGTTCTCGAGGATGTAGTTGATCACCCCGCCCAGGAAGGCGATGTCCGTGCCCGAGCGAATCGGCACGTGCAGGTCCGCCATCGCGCTCGTGCGCGTGTAGCGCGGGTCGACGTGGATGATCTTCGCCCCCCGCTCCTTGGCCTCGATCACCCACTGGAACCCCACCGGGTGGCACTCGGCCATGTTGGATCCGATGATCACGATGCAGTCGGAGTTCTGCAGATCCTGCTGGAAGGTGGTGGCTCCTCCCCTACCGAGCGAGGTCCCCAGACCGGGGACCGTGGAGCTGTGTCATATGCGCGCCTGGTTCTCGATCTGGACCGCGCCCAGGGCCGTGAACAGCTTCTTGATCAGGTAGTTCTCCTCGCTGTCCAGCGTCGCGCCCCCAAGGACGGCGATCCCGCGGGTGCGGTTCAGCGGCCTGCCGTTGTCGTCCTCCTGCTCCCAAGTGTCGCGGCGGGCGGCGATCACGCGGTCGGCGATCATGTCCGTGGCCGTCTCGAGGTCGAGGTCCTCCCACTCTGTGGCAAAGGGGCGGCGGTAGCGCAGCTTCATCTCGCGGAGGGGGCTGTTCACGTACTGCTCGGTGGCCGCACCCTTCGGGCAGAGCCGGCCGCGTGAGATCGGGCTGTCCGGGTCGCCCTCGATCTGCACGACCTTCTCGTCCTTCACGTAGACCTTCTGGCCGCAGCCGACGGCGCAGTAGGGGCAGATCGACCGGACCACCCTGTCCGCCGTGGCGGTCCGTGGGGTGAGCTGCCGGGAGCGGCGCGACTGCGCCGCGCGACGGAGCCCCAGGGGGTCTCGGAGCTGGCGCAAGAGCGGCGGCAGCATCATCGACCTACTTGCCGAATGCCCACCCCACTAAACGGGGGCCGGTCCGAGAACGAACAGCTCGAAGCAGACGTCGGGATCGAACGTGAGCTGGCTGTGGTAGGTCAAGACCTCGCGGCCCGTGATCCGGCTGACCGCGCCGGTGAACTCGGGGGCCATCGCCTCCTGGAAGGTGAGCCGGACATCGCGGACCAGGTCCTCCCGCCCGGCGCCCACGAGCGTGCGCTCGACCGTGGTGAGGCAGTCCTCGAGCACCGTCATCAGGTAGCGGTCGAAGACGTAGGTGCGCGCACGCGTCGGCCCGCGGCCGTAGTACTCGCTGAACAGCCCGACTATCGAGTTCGACACCTCGGCGAGTGTCTCGCCCTGGAGCTCACTGCCGTCGACGACGGTCACGGGGGGGATTCTCTCACCAAGGCGGCGGGTACGCGCCTCGCGTGCACGACGAGGTGATCATCACCCCCTACCGAGACGGGCCGCTGCTCATCCGCGGCCCGGTGCGACTGGAGGACCAGAACGGACGGCCGATCGAGCTCGACCGCCAACCGGTCGCCCTGTGCCGCTGCGGGCGTTCGCGGATACGCCCATTCTGCGACGGAACTCACAAGCTGACGCGCTTCCGGGCACCGAGCGAGCCGGAGTCGAGGAGCGGGTAGCGCAAGGAGCTCTCGCCCCGGCTCCATGAGGAGAGCAGGTGGCTCGCCCAGCGCCCCTCGAGCAGGTCGAGCGCCCGGGCGCCCCAGAGGACGTCTGCCGCGAGCCCCGCGTCCTGAGCGACCAGCCCGCCCGCGAGATCCACGGCCGCCACGTTCTCGTGCACCGCGTCGGCCACCACGTGCTCATCGAAGAAGGCGGTGGCGTCCTCGCCGAACCCGAGGCGCCGAAGCCCCTTCGCGTAGCGCTGATTCGGGATCGACGATGTCATCTCGAACAGGGCGAGGTGGCCGACGATGGCGCCCTGCCACCGGCGGTGCAGGGCGAGCATGGACATCAGGTTGACCGTGGCGAGCGTGACCCCGGGAATCTGGTCCAGGTACGCGCCGTAGCGCTCGTCGAGCGCTAGGGCCTTCATCGCCCGGGCGAACAGCTCGGCGTGGATTCGCTCCAACCGGCCCCCGCCGTACTCGTCCGCCTGGATCTCCACCAGCGCCGCCTTGGGCCGCCCATGTAGACGCGGCAGCGCGAAGGAGTGCGGGTCGGCCTCCTTCAGCTGGTATGCCGAGCGGTGCACTACGAACTCCAGCAGTTGGTCCCGCGAGGCTTCGTGCTCGACGAACGACGACAGCGGAGGGGAGTCGCTCGCGTCTGCGACCGAGCGCAGGGCCAGGTCCATGTCCTCCGGCCGGACACGCCCCGCGGGCGGGCCGAGGGCGTCCAGGAGGGCCTCCTCGAAGAGCCGCTCGAGCGCCCCCCGTACCGCCAGGAGCGAGGGCTCCCACTCCCACTCCGCCGGCACGCCGGGGAGGCCTCGGTAGTGAAGCTCGTAGCAGAGGTAGAGGGCGAGCTGAAGGTCTTCGTCGGCCAGCGGCTCACCGGGACGGGCGACGCTGACCGGTGCCAGCGCGTGTACGTCCTCGCCGAGCGCCTCGATCAGCGAGGCGCTCAGGTCTCCGCGCGGCTCCGGGAGCGCCGACACCGCCTTCGGATACCCACCGGGCCGGAGTTCAGACCTCAGCCTGCGGCGGGAACCGATCGGCCAGCCAGCCCGCGAGCCCGCGCAGCCCGAGATTGTGCGCCACGGCGCGCTGGCGCATGGCGCCGTTCCGCTCGACGAGCGTCCGCGCTCCGGACAGCTCCTGGGTACAGCCGAGCCGCTGGGCCGCCGGCTCCAGCTCGTCGACGAGCTCGTGGAGGCGCTCGCGCGCGGCGCGCCGCTCTCCGGTCGTGAGATCGACGAGTGTTCCCTCCACGCCGTGCCGGCACGCGAGCCAGCGGTTCTCCGCGATGCGCCAGGTGGGCGGGCAGGGCAGGGGCTCGCCGGCCTCGGCCCGCGCCGCCAGCGTGCCGATCAGCGAGTGGATGACGGCGGCTACGGCGGCCGCTTCGGCCACCGTGGTCTGGGCGTCGGGCACCCGCAGCTCGAGCGTCCCGAAGGCCGCGTTCGGACGCAGCTCCCACCACCAGACGCCGGGGCTGGGCACGACACCCGCGGCCCGCCCCCAGCGGAGCGCTTCGGCGAACGCCTCCCAGCGCTCGAGCCGCGGCGGGATCCCCTGGCGCGGAAGCGCCTCCGCGATCTTGGGCCGGATCGACGCCAGCCCCGTGTCCACTCCAGCGTGGAAGGGCCCGTTCGCGGCCAAGGACGCGAGCTCGGGGAGATAGGAGCGGAGGGCGTCATGCACGGCCAGCGTGCGGTCGGCGTCCCCGACGGCCACGTGGATCTGGAGCGCGCAGACGAGCTGCCGCCGCGCCACGGGGCCGAACTCCTGCACCGTGTGGGCGTAGCGTGCGTCGCTGTTCAGCTCGCCGTCCGGAGCTGCGAATGGGTGCACGGCGGCTGCTGCGGGGCGCGCGGCGTCCCCGATCGCCTCCAGCAGGTCGGCGCGGCCCCGAGCGAGCTGATCCGCCGCTTCGCCGACCGACGCGGCCGGCGCAGTCAGGATCTCGAGCTGGCTCGCCGGAAGCTCGAGCTTGAACCGCTCGTCGCCGCCGAGGCGGGAAAGGAGCGTGCGCGCTTGCGGCGAGAGGTTGAGTGTCTCCGGGTCTAGGAGCATCAGCTCTTCCTCGAGCCCGACCGTCAGCGGCGCGGGTGCGTCGAATGCCGCGCGCAGAGCGGCTGCCGTGGGGATGGTTGCGGAGCTCATCGTTTGCGCGGCCGGGCCAAGGGTACGTGCGCGGGAGTGCGGATAGTTGCGCTGCCGGGTGTCTTCTCGCCGCTGAGCGATACGCGCCTGCTCGCCCGGCACGTGCGCGACGACCCGCTCCTGCCGGGCGGCGACGTGCTCGACCTCTGCTCCGGCACGGGGGCCCTGGCGGTGGTCGCCGCGCTCGGTAAGGCCCGCAGCGTCACGGCCGTGGACGTCTCGCGGCGGGCGGCGCTGAGCGCGCGCCTGAACGCACGCGTGAACGGCGTCCGGGTCCGCGCTCGGCGCGGCGACCTGTTCGCCCCCGTGGCAGGCGAGACCTTCGACCTCATCGTGTCGAATCCGCCCTACCTGCCCGCGCCGGAGGAACGGCGCCCGCGGGGGCGCGCCCGTGGCTGGGATGGGGGGCGGGACGGGCGCTCCGTGCTCGACCGGATCTGCGCGGAGGCCCCGGCGAGACTGCGGCCAGGGGGCGCCCTCCTGCTCGTGCATTCCTCGGTCTGCGGCGAGCGGGCGACGCTGGAGCGGCTCGCGCGGGCCGGGCTCGAGCCCACGGTGGTCGAGCGGTGTCGCGGCCCGCTGGGGCCTCTGCTCAGCTCGCGCGCCCGGCTGCTCGAGACGAACGGCGCGCTGGCCCCTGGAGAGCGGGAGGAGGAGCTCCTCGTGATGCGCGCCGTGTCCTGAGCCATGAAGCGGGTATCCGTGCGCCATGCTCGGCGACAGGGACAAGCTCGAGGACGCCTGGGTCGCGGGCGATCGCTCCGCCCGCTGGCGCTCGGCGCCGGGAGCTCGTGCGCCCTCGCGAGGTCTCGGTCGGCGACCTCCTCTACCGCGCGCTCGGCCGCGTCCGGGTGGGCGTAGAGCAAGGCGAGCGCGCGGAACGTGGCCATTCCCGCGGCGTCGAAGGCGAAGAGCCAGTGCGCCACCTGCGACGCCGGCGAGCTGGCGTCCGACGTCGCCGCGGAGGCGACCGAGTTGGCGAGGCTGCCGGCCTCGGCGCGACCGAGGTGCGAATCGACGAGCGCCAGGAAGCGGTCCCGGAGCGCTCGCCGCTTCGGACGGAGGAATGCCGGGTTGGCCGCGGCCCGCAGGTCCGCCAGGAGGTCGATGACGGTGTGGTCGTGGCGCGCTCTGTCACCGAAGACGAGCCGACGGACCAGGGTCCACCAGGCCGCGGCGGAGCCGCTCCAGCCGAGCGTCCCGACCCGCGGGCGCTGTGAGCAAGGCAAGCGCCTCCTCGCGGACCTTCGCCACGAGCTCGTCGCCGAGCTCATGCACTGGACGCCCGGGCTCCAATATTCGCTCGTTGAACCGGCGGCGCTCGCTGCGCGCCGCGCCCCGTGAGATCAGGACGCCGTCCGGCTGGAGGTGCGAGAGGGCGGCGCGTTTCTCCGGGGTCGCCGGAGCGAAGGGCTCGGGCGCTCCGTCAAGCACGCGGCGCACGTGGTCGGGCGACAGCACGACCGCAACCCTCCGGCCCGGTATCCGAAGGAGCACGGGCCCATCACCGTGCTGCCTGCGCAGGCGCTGGAGGCGCCGCACCGCGCGACGATCCGCGTCGAGCCGATCGAGCAGGCCCTTCACCCGCGGCCTACGGATGACCGCTCCGCGAGCGAGTAGCGGAATCGCGAGGTCAGAGAGGACCCCCGCGGTCTCCACCGCCGAGACCCGCGGCATCGTCTCTAGGCTCGAGCTCGGCTCCCTTCCTGCCGACCCCTATCCCGGGGGCGGGTAGATGACACCCGGCCCCGGGCCGACCGTGGCGTGGCGAGCCGAGCTGTCCTACTCTGGTCGCCAGCGGCCGCTCGAACGGCCCGAAGGACTCGCCCCTGGAGGACTCGCCGATGTTGACCATGCCCGCAGGCCACACCCACGACGAGCTCACCCTTGCCCGCGCGCTCGCCCGCCACTTCGGGTCGCGCGAGCTGCACGTCTTCTGGTCGAGCGCGGAGGCGACGGCCCAGCCCCGCGAGACCCCGATCGCGCGTGCCTTCGCGGTGATAGGCCGCCTGCTCGACCGCATCTGAGCTCGCGGCACCCGAGGCGCTCGCGGTCGAATGTTGATGGCCTTGCCACACCAGCGTGTGGCAAACGCATCAACATCCTCCAATTCGTGCCCTGGAGTAAGGCTTTGTGTGGTCGGCCCGGGGCCGCGCTCACCGCTCTGAGGTGATTCCGAGCCCCTCGCCAGGGTCGTCCGGGGCCTCCTCGGGATCGCTCGTCACCTCGGTGGGATCGACCTCGTCGGGCTCGGAGTAGCTGGCCCCGGCCCGGTCGGTCTCCTCCTCCGGGGTGAAGGCGTCCGCCTCCGGCGACGGCGCCGGATCTCCGTGCGCGGCCTGCTCGCCCAGCTCGCGCTCGGCTTCCTCGAAGCCCTCCGCCTCACCGCCGCCGGCCTCCTCGACGGGCCGGCTCTCCTGGTCCCCCTCGTACTCCGGCGCCGGGCCGCCCACCGAACCCGCCTCTCCCGCGGCCCCTCGCTCCTCGCGCTCGATGAGGGGGTCGAGCTCGCTTCGGTGCCGCGGATCCGGGCGCATGCGGCGAAAACGCGCCCGTCAGCGGCGCCCGTTGCGCGAGGCCAGCGCCGCGCCCGTCGCGGCGGCGGCCACGGCCCCCGCCACCCCGATCGCGCCCCGGTGCCGGCTGGCCCACCACTGGGGACTGCGGGCGTGCGCCATGTCGTCGAAGACCCCGTGAGCGCCGGGGTCGCCGGCGTCGGGCTCGAACATGTTCCCCTGCTCGTTGAGCGGGTTCGGCGGGTCGTCGCTCTGCTGGCCGTCAACCGCGGTCTTCGCCAGGTAGCGCTCGGCGAGCCAGGGGGCGATCTTGTTGCCGAGGATCGTGTAAACCGCGGGGATGCCGACGTAGACCTCGCGGCGGCGGTGGTGGGCCGCCCAATGGACGGCGTCGGCCGCCACCTCCGGCTGGTAGACGGGGGGAACGGGCATCGGGTGCTTCGGCATCTTCGATCGGCAGTGGTCGAACTGGGGGGTGTTCAGGCCGGGTAGCTGGACCATCGTCACGTGGACGCGCGAGCCCTTGTGGCGCAGCTCGGTCCGCAGCGACTCCACGAAGCCCTCGATCGCGTGCTTCGCGCCGCAGTAGGGCGACTGAAGCGGGATCCCGCGATAGGCCATGGCCGACCCGACCTGCACGATCGTGCCGCGGTCACGCGGGACCATACGGGCGAGGGCTGCTCGGGTGCCCCAGACCGTGCCGTGATAGGTGACTTCGGTGGCCCGCCGGTACTCGTCCGGCTCGATTTCCTCGAAGAACGCGAAGACGGTGGTCATCGCGTTGTTTACCCAGACGTCAATCGGGCCGAGCGACTCCTCCACCACCGAGGCGGCGCGCTCCACGGCGTCCGCGTCGGCCACGTCGGTGGGGAGGACCTCGGCGGTGCCGCCGGCGGATTCGACCTCGCGGCGCGCCGCCTCGAGCGCATCCCGGCCGCGGCCGAGCAGCCCGATCCGGGCGCCGTACCTCGCAAACCGCCTGACGATCGCCCGCCCGACGCCCTTCCCGGCCCCGGTGACGACCACTACCTCCGCCCTCTCGTCCATGTCGGGCCGCTACCCGCCCGCCATGCTCCGGAAACGCGGTGTCGGCGCAGCGACGGCAGGGTATCCATGCGTCCAGATGGGCGCGTGGAATGTGGATCCGCTCGTGCTCGCATCGCTCGCGCTCGTGAGCCTCGCCTACGGCCGCCGCGCCCGCACGCTGGCACGCAGGGGCCGGCCCGTGAGCGTCGCGCGCAAGGCCTCCTTCTACGCCGGGATGGCCCTTCTCCTCACGGCACTCGTCTCGCCGATCGACACGATCGGCGAGGAGCGCCTGTTCTGGGTGCACATGACGCAGCACCTGCTGCTCGGCGACCTGGCGCCACTCCTGATCGTGCTGGGGCTTGACCGCGGGCTCCTGCGCCCGCTCCTCGCGCTGCCGGGGATCGACCGCCTGAGGGCGCTCGCCCACCCGGTCCCGGCACTCGCGCTGTGGTCGCTCAACCTGTGCCTCTGGCACCTGCCGGCGCTGTATCAGGCGGCGCTCGCGCACGACGCCGTTCACGCGCTCGAGCACCAATGCTTCTTCGCCGCGGGCCTCCTGATGTGGGCCGCGGTCATCGAACCGCTCCCCGGACCCGCCTGGTTCGGGAGCGCCTGGAAGGCGGCCTACGTGCTGACGGTCCGCACGATCGCCGCCGTCGTGGCGAGCGCCTTCATCTGGTCCGGGAGCCTCTTCTATCCGGACCGTTACAGCTCGCTTCACGACCAGGCCATCGGCGGCGCGCTGATGTTCGTCGAGGGGAGCGTGGTGACGCTCGTGGTCTTCGTCTGGCTCTTCCTCCGCTGGACCCGCGAGGCGGAGTTGCGGCAGTCGCTCGAGGACCTCGGCCACGAGCCGCGCGCCGCGGCGCGGGCGGCCCGCTACGGACGCTCGGCGCTCGCGGCCGCTAGGCCGGCTGCACCGTCCGCCGGGCCTCCTCCTCCGCCTCCTCCTGCACGTGCTCGATCCGCTCCGCCTCCTGGAGCTCGCGGCACACTCGGCGGGTGACGAAGAAGACGAGCGGAGGGAGCAGCACGACGAGCCCGCGGTAGATCCAAATCTGCGTCGGATAGTCGAGGCCGAGGAAGACGTAGGTGCGGTCGGCGGAGCCGGCGAAGAAGACCGCCAAGACCCAGGAGAGGAAGGCGGCCCCAAAGGCGGTGCGGCCGGGAGCGTCGCGCGGGCGGTCGAGCGCGTTGTGGAAGGAGTGATCGCCGGTGATCCGCCGCTCGGCCCAGGGAAAGAGGGCGAGCACGATCAGCACGATCAGGGGAAACAGGGCGCCGCCCCAAAACGGGTTCGGTACGACGGTGTAGTCGCCGATGGTGATGTCGAAGCCCGGCACGAGGCGGAGGGCGCCGATCAGCCAGCCGAGGTACCAGTCGGGCTGCGCCCCGTTCGTGCCTTGGGAGAGCTCGTACGGCCCCCACTGCCAGATCGGGTTGATCTGCACGAGGCCCCCGAGCAGGAACAGCACGGCGGCCACGCCGAAGAGGAGCCCCAGGGACCGGGGCGCCTGGCCGGGGAAGGTGGGCACCCCGAGCACCCTGCTCTCGCTCCGCCTGCCGGCGCGCCGGAACTGGGTGTGGTGTCGCAGCGCCACGAGGGCGAGGTGCACCGAGATCAGCACCCCGATCAGGACGGGGAGGATCAGCACGTGCATGATGTACATGCGGGACTCGAACGACGGGTCGCCCGGATATGGCGCACCCCAGATGCCGAGGGCCAGGTTGCTGCCGACGAAAGGCAAGGACAGCGCCACCGCGTAGCCGATGGCGAGGCCCATGCCGGATAGGAGATCGTCCACCATCGAGTAGCCGAGGTAGCCCTCGAGCAGCGACGTGAAGAGCATCAGGAGCCCCACGACCCAGATCAGCTCTCGCGGCTTCCGGAAGGCGCCCGTGAAGAAGACACGCAGCAGGTGGAGCACGATCGAGGCCACGAACACGTCGGCCGCCCAGTGGTGGGTCTGGCGGATGAGGAGGCCGGCCTTCACCTCGAATGAGATGTCCACGACCGAGCGGTAGGCCTCGCTCATCTGGAGGTTCTGGAGTGGCTCGTAGGCGCCGCGGTAGGTGGTGTCCGCCAGGCTCGGCTCGAAGTAGAACGTGAGGTAGATGCCCGTCGCCACGAGCACGATGAACGAGTAGAGCGCCACCTCCCCGAGCAGGAACGACCAGTGGTCCGGGAACACGTAGCGGAGCGCCTTCTTCAGGAATGGCGCCGTACCGCTCCGGCGGTCGAGGAATCGGATCGTGCGGCCGAGCATCAGCTCGGGCCCTCCCCGCGCACGCCGGTCCAGGAAGGGCCCACCGGTCCCGAGTAGTTGCCCCCGGCTCGGAGCCCGCCGCCGTCGTCGACCACGAGCGGGAGCTGCGGGAGCGGGCGCCCGGCCGGCCCGAAGATAACCTCGCCGCCCCTGGCGGGGTCGAAGGTCGAGTAGTGGCAGGGACAGACGAGCGCCGGCCGCGGGGAGGTGGGCGGGAAGAGCGGCTTGCGGTAGAGCGCCACGGCGCACCCCGCGTGGGTGCAGACCTTGGAGAAGGCGAGGATCCCCTGCGGCGCCCAGCGCGCGCGCTCGGGCGGGAGCTTCAGCGCGCTCGGGTCGAGGCGCACCACGACCACCGGGGAGCCGATCTCGTCCTTCGGCGCCCCCTCGGGGAAGGCGGTGTAGAAGGTGTCGCGCGAGATGTCCTCGGCCCGGTAGGGCGCTCCGCTCGTGTCCACGAGCCGCCGGCCGCGCCGCCAGGGCGTGGCGTAGAGGGGGTTCGTGTCGAGAATCGGGCCGAGCGACAGCGCCGGCGTGATCGCCGCCACGCCGATGGCCGCGCCGGCCGCCCCGCCGGCCCCGAGGAGCAGCCGCTTGCGCGTGATCCGGCTCCCGCTGTCGCGGACCACCTGCTCGAGCTCCCGCTGCTCCTGGGGGTGTTCGGGCTCGGGGTAGTCCTCCTCGAGCTCCTCGGTGACGACGAGCCGCTTGGCCGCGACGATCAGCGCGGCTGCCACGCATGCGAAGCACAGTCCCAGCGCGAGCCCGAGCAGCTGGGTCTGGTCCGCGAGGTCGTCGAAGGCGTAGACCACCGTGAACGCGGCGGCCAGAAGCGCGGCGCAGACGAGCAGGGCCACCACGGCGTTCTCGGCCCCGCGGCTCGGGGGTCCGGCGGGCACGATCCGCTCGGGCGGCTCCGGCCGCCTGCGGCGGCGGAAGACGCCGAGCAGGATGGCCAGCAGCGTGAGCAGCCGCCTCACGTGCGCCGCCTCTGGCCGACGACGAGGCAGAGCATCACGAACGCGGTGGCGGCCACGAACCAGGCGACCATCCCCTCGGGAATCGGCCCGACGTTCCCGATCCCCCAGCCGCCCCGGTCGTCGGGATGCTTCGCGCGCTCGACATAGGCGATGATCGAGTTCAGCTCGGCGTTCGAGATGTCCTTCTCGGAGAAGCGGGGCATGAGGTAGGGGCCGAGGCGTACCGCCTCCGCCACCTCGACCGGGGTTGCGTCGGCGAGCGCAGGCACGCGTGCGCCCGTGACGACGCCCCCGCGCGCCACAACCTGGTGGCAGCCGGCGCAATGCTCGGTGAAGAGGCTGAGGCCCTCGTGCAGATCGCCGTCCTCGGGGCGCGGGTGCGGAATGGGGCGCCCCCTGCCGAGCGAGGCGACGTAGGCGGTCAGCGCCCTTATCTCGCGCGGGCTGAACAGCGGCTTCCTTCGCTCCGGCGCCTCGTAGGGATCGCCGAGCGGCATCCTGCCGGTGCGCAGGTAGAAGTCGGCCGCGAGCGCCCCCACGCCGCGGAGCGGCGGGCCGAGGCCCTCGGTGCCCCCCGCGCCGAGCTGTCGGTTCCCGGGCAGCACCCCGCGCCCGGCGGTGCCGTGGCAGGTCACGCAGTTGCCGGCGAAGAGCTGGCGGCCCAGGTCGCGGAGGGGGATTCCGCGCTCGTCCGACGGCCGCACGATCCCCTCCTTCGGCTGGGCCAGTGCGGGGGAGGCCAGAAGGAGGAAGGCGAGGGCGGTGAGCGCGGCGCGCCTCATCCCTGTAGGCAGTCCGTCAGAAGCACCGAGCTCAGCCCGCTCATCAGCATCATCGCCAGGAAGAGCGGACCGATGGCGAGCCCGACCACGGACAGGAAGTGGACGCGCGAGGCCGGCGGCTCGGCGTCTCCCGCGCCGCGCGTGGTGCGGAAGACGGAGATGGCCGACAGCTCCGCGAGGACCGCCGTGGCGACGCCGGCCGCGGTCACGATCACGGTGAGCAGATTCACGGGCGCGCTGGTGCCGCCCTCGCTGCAGTCCGCGAGCGTGAACGCGACGCCCGCCACGTGCTGGACGGTCCATGCAACGGGAGCGCCGAGCAGCCCGAACCAGACCCGGAACGGGCTCACAGCGACGGCGAGAGCTGGGTCAGCACGACCAGGACCGCCATGGCGTTTACGAAGTACCAGTAGATCGCGACGGCGCGGACGCCGATCACGCGGTAGTTCGTGAGGCCGCCGAGCAGCTTGACGAGCAGCCCGAGCTCGAGCAGCAGCCCGATGACCACGTGCACGTGGTGAAGCCCGAGCAGGGTGAAGTAGATGGAGCCGTAGGCAGTGTCGCGCGGGCTGAACTCGCCGAGGTCGCGCTTGAACAGGATGATCTGCACCGCCAGGTAGCCGGCCTGGACGAGCAGGGCGAGCAGGATCATGCGGAAGGCGGTCCCGGCCTCGCCCCGTCGAGCGGCCCGCACGGCGAGGAGGGCGGGGACGCTCGTGAGCACCAGTGCGCCGGTGAGCGCCAGGGGCAGCGCGACGTCCGGCGGCTCGATTCCCGGCGGCGGCCAGGAGGTGGCGTCGAAGCGCAGGTAGTAGTACGAGGCGAGTACCGTCCCGAACAGGGCCGTCTCCGTGGCCACTAGCAGGGCGATGCCCCACACGCCGCTCGGGAGCGCCTTGCGCCGGCGCGCCGCGTACGCCGCCGCCACCGCGGAGGTGGCCTCGGTGCTGCGCGTGACCTCGTTCATGCCTCCTGCGGTTCCCTCATGTGCCAGCCGAACAGGACGAGGGCGGCGAGCGCGCCGAAGGCCCCCGCCGTCACCCAATGTCCGAGGAGGAGCATCGTGAACACCGCGGCGAGCGCGGCGGCGAGCAGCACCGGGATCCAGGACTCGGAGGGCATCTCGACGATCTCGTCCCACTCGGCGTCGAGCACCGTCGAGGCCGGCGTCTCGTGGCCGGCCTGGAGCGTCATCTCGCCGCGCTCGAGGCGGCGCGCGTCGGCCTCGCGATCCGCGCGGTCCCACATGGCATAGGGGCTCGTGACACGCGGGATGACCGGATAGTTGTAGGCGGGTGGGGGAGAGGTCGTTGACCATTCGAGCGTGTCCCCGCCCCAGGGGTCGGTCCCCGCGCGCGCTCCCCGAAAGAGGCTGACC
This sequence comes from Actinomycetota bacterium, assembly GCA_046728795.1. Taxonomy (GTDB): domain Bacteria; phylum Actinomycetota; class Thermoleophilia; order Solirubrobacterales; family Thermoleophilaceae; genus JBKPFJ01. Next base: position 58,227 of record JBKPFJ010000006.1, read on the forward strand.
GCGAGGTTCACCATGATCAGGACCAGACCCGCGCCGAGCACGTATGCCCCGATCGACTCGAGGAAGTTGAGGAAGCTCCACCCGAGCCCGGACGGGTAGGTGTATTGGCGACGCGGCATCCCGAGCAGGCCCACGATGTGCATCGGGAAGAAGGTCACGGCCGTGCCGGCGAAGGTGAGCCAGAAGCTCAGCTTCCCCACGCCCTCGTGGTACATGCGGCCCGTGACCTTCGGGAACCAGTAGTAGAGCCCGCCGAGGATCGGGAACACCGCCGCCCCGAAGATCACGAAGTGGAAGTGGGCGACGACGAAGTAGGTGTCCGTGGTCTGTTGGTCGAAGGGGATCGCCGCGAACATGATCCCGGTGAGTCCGCCCATGATGAAGAAGACGATGAAGCCCACGATGAACAGGAGCGGCGTCTTGAACCGCGGCGTGCCCGTGAAGATCGTCGTGATCCAGGCGAACAGCTGGATGCCGCTCGGGATGACGATGATCAGGCTCGCGGCGGCGAAGTAGATCGTCGTGGCCGTCGGCAGGCCGACGGCGAACATGTGGTGCGCCCACAC
>JBKPFJ010000075.1:0-5889 GCA_046728795.1 Actinomycetota bacterium
GAGTTGTGGCCCATGCGGACGAGGCCGCGGTAGCCCATGATCCCGCCGTCCTTCGAGATGGACTTGGCGAGGATGTTGGAGGTCGTGTTCGGCGCCAGGTGTACGACCTTCGCGCCGGTGTCCTTCCACACGTCCCCGCTCGCCACACCCACGTTCAGGTGGTCGGCGCGTGCTCCCTCGCCCATCAGGAAGGAGCCCGGGTAGAGCATGACCTTCTTGGCGCCCATCGACCCGCCGACCCACTCGACGGTGCCCTGGGCGTCGACGATCGCCCGCTTCGTGTTCAGGTTGAAGACGTCCTTCGACCAGTTCTGGACGGTCGTGTAGCGGGCCTTGGCGCCCTCCTTGACGAAGATCTCGACGACCGCGGAGTGCATAGAGTTGACCGAGTAGGTCTGCGCCGTGCAGCCCTCGATGTAGTTCACGTCCGAGCCCTCGTCGGCGATGATCAGCGTGTGCTCGAAGGTGCCCTCCGAGGCGCCCTCCATGCGGAAGTAGGCCTGGAGCGGGAGGTCAACCTTCACGCCCTTCGGGACGTACAGGAAGGAACCCCCGGACCACACCGCGCCGTGCAGGGCCGAGAACTTGTTGTCCTGGGGCGGAACGCACTTGTTCATGAAGTACTGGCGGACCAGGTCCTCGTGCTCCTGCACCGCCGTGTCCATCGCGCAGAAGACGATCCCCTTCTCGCGATACTCCTCCTTGAGGCCCTCGTAGAAGGGCTCCTGGCGCCACACGCCGACGACGCCGGCGAGGTGTTCGCGCTCAGCCTGGGGGATGCCGAGCTTCTCGTACGTGTCCTTGATGTCCTCCGGGACGTCGTCCCAGCTCTGATAGCGACCCGCCTCGGGCGGCGAGTAGAGGACGAGCTCGGAGAGGTCGAGGTCGGAGAGGTCGACGCCCCAGGTGGGGATCGGCTTGCGCTCGAAGATCTCGAACGACTTGAGTCGCTTGTCTCTCATCCAGTCGGGCTCTCCCTTGACCTTGGAGAGCTCCTCGATGACGTCGCGCGAGATGCCCCTCTTGGCGACGAGCTGGCCCTGCTCGTTCTCCTTGATGGGGCTGGGCTTGGCGATGCGGGTCTTGTCCGTGGCTGCCATTCCTGGAGGGTGTCGAAAGCAAATCCGGCTTCGGAAGTCGGATTTTAGCGACGTGGTCCCCGGAACGGTTCCCGCGTAACAAGTTAGGGTACCCTAACTCGCCGTTGGCAAAGCGAGTCACAGCCGTTCTCCTGAGCGTCGCCCTGGGCCTGGGCGTGGCGCTGGCGGTCGCCGCCTGCGGCGAGGACCGTCCCGGATCCGTGAAGTTCGAAGGGGACACCGGCACGGCCACCGGCACGACCCCCACCGCCACCACCCGCCCCTAGATGTCCCGTCGGAAGCTACTTGCCCTGGCCGCACTGGGAGGCGTCCTCTTCGTAGCCGCGTTCGTGGGCGTCGTCGTGGCCACTTCGAGCTCGGGCGACCACTCCCTGACCATCTACACGGCCCGCTCGCACTACGGCGAGGAGGAGCCCTTCAAGCAGTTCGCCCGCGACACCGGCTACGACCTGACGCTGTTCGGTGGCTCCGCGCCCGAGCTCTACGAGCGGCTCCGGAGCGAGGGCGACGAGACCAAGGCCGATGTGCTCATCACCACCGACGCCGCCAACCTCTGGCGCGCCAAGGAGGCGGGCCTGCTCGAGCCCGTCCATTCGGCCTCCCTCGATCGCGACGTGCCGAGGCGCTACCGCGACCCCCAGGCTGAGTGGTTCGCGCTCACGCTGCGCGCGCGCACGATCATGCGCTCCACGAAGCGGGTCGCGTCCGACGCGGTCACCACCTACGCGGGTCTCGGAGACCCGCGCTGGAAGGGCCGGCTCTGCCTCCGCTCGGGGACGAGCGAGTACAACGTCTCCTTCGTCGCCGATCGCATCGCCAAGGACGGCATGGACAAGACGAAGGCGATGCTTGAACGCTGGATGGCGAACGACCCGACCATCCTCGGCTCCGACGCGGACGTGCTCGAGGCCATCGCCGAGGACCGCTGCGACGTGGGCCTTACGAACTCCTACTACCTCGGCCGCGAGCTCGCCGACGACCCCCACTTCCCGGTTGCGCCCGTGTGGGCGGATCAGGACGGCCGTGGGACGCACGTGAACCTCTCCGGCTTCGGCGTGGTGCGCGGCACCGACGATCGCGCCGGCGCCGTGCGCCTGCTCGAGTTTCTGGCGCGGCCGAGCGAGCAGGCGGTGTTCGCGCGCAACAACAAGGAGTTCCCGGTCGACCCCGCGGTCAACGCCTCGCCCGTGATCGAGCGCTTCGGGGACTTCAAGGCCGACCCGATCGACGTGGCCGGCGCGGGCCGCCACCTCGAGGACGCGGTCCAGCTCATGGAGGAGGTGGGGTGGAAGTAGGCGCCACGACCACGCGGGCCGCCCCCGCCCTCCGCGGCGTCGGCGCGCCGGACGGCTGGACGGCGTTCACCGTGATCTGCGCCCTGCTCGTGGCCGGCCCGCTCCTCGGGCTACCGATCGCGTTCATCACGGGCCACGGGGACGCGGTCACCCGCTTCTCCGGGCTGCTCCCCGACGCGCTGCTCAGCACGCTCGGATTGCTGGTGGGAGTTGGCCTCGGCACGCTGGTGCTCGGCACCGCGCTTGCGGCTCTCGTGTCCTTCTGCGACTTCCCCGGCCGCTCGTGGCTCGAGTGGGGACTCGTGCTGCCGCTGGCGGTGCCGGGCTACGTGTTCACGCTCTTCGCGCTCGGGGCGCTGCCCGCCGGCGGCGCGGCCATCCGCTCCCTGGCGGGCGCCGTCGCCGTATTCACGCTGGTCCTCTATCCCTATGTCTACCTGCTCGCACGCAGCGCCTTCCTGTCCCAGTCGGGTGCGCTGTTCGAGGCCGCGAGGGGCCTCGGCCTATCGCGGCGGGCCGCGATCCTGCGAGTGGGGCTGCCGCTGGCCCGCCCCGCGATCCTCGGCGGGGTGGCCCTCGCACTCATGGAGGCGCTGGCCGACTTCGGCACGGTCAACCTGCTGGGCGTCCACACCTTCACCGACGCGATCTACAAGGTCTGGTTCAACGCCTTCGACCGTCAGGCGGCCATGCAGCTCGCCACGTTTCTGGCCGGGATCACCCTCACGCTGCTGGCGCTCGAGCGGCTCGCCCGCGGGCGCGCGCGGTACGGCGCGCACGGGCGGGCGCTGCCGCCGATTCGGCTGCGAGGCCCGGCGGCGCTCGCGGCGCTCATGGTCCCGCTTGCGCTGGTCGCGGTCGTAGTGGGGGCGCCGCTGGCGCAGCTCGGAGCCTGGGCGCTCGACTCAATCCGCGACGGTCTGCTGGCGCCCGAGTTCGCCGCCGCCGCCCGCAACAGCCTGCTGCTGGCGCTGATGAGCGCGCTGCTCGTCGGGGGAGTGGCCACGCTCCTCGCCTACGGGCAGCGGGCCTCGGCGACGAAGACAGGTGCCGCCGCGGTGCGCGCGGCTACCATCGGCTACGGGCTGCCGGGCTCGGTCGTTGCGGTCGCGGTGATCGTGCCGCTGGCCTGGCTGGACCACCGGATCGACGACGCCTCGGGCTCGATCCTCGGCATCGACCCGGGGCTCGTTCTCACCGGCACAGTGATCGCACTCTTCTGCGCCTACACCGTCCGCTTCCTGGCGCTCGCCTTCCAGGCCGTGGAGGCGAGCCTGGGGCGCATCCCCGACGAGCTGGACGAGGCCGCGCGCGGGCTCGGCGCCGACCGGCTCGACGTGCTCGCGCGAGTGCACCTGCCGCTCATGCGCACCGGTCTCCTGACCGCCGCGCTGCTCGTCTTCACCGAGGTGATGAAGGAACTGCCGGCCACGATGTTGCTGCGCCCGCTCGGCGGGGACACGCTGGCGATCGAGGTCTGGCAGGCCACCAGCGAGTCGCTCTACCGTACGGCGGCGCTGCCGGCGCTCCTCATCGTGCTGGCGGGGCTGGTGCCCGTGATCCTCATGATCCGGCTCTCGGGGCGCCGCGTCTCCCCGCGAGGGGTGGGCCCAGAGGGGTCACCCCGCAGCGCGGAGGCCGCCGTGACCGCCGGAACTTGGGCGGGATGAGCGAGGTCCGGCTCGAGTCTGTCGCGAAGTCGTTCGGCCGCGTTCGGGCGGTGGACGGCGTGTCGCTCGAGATCGGCGCCGGCGAGCTGATGGCGGTGCTCGGCCCGTCGGGATGCGGGAAGACCACGCTGCTGCGGCTGATCGCCGGCTTCGAGCGCCCCGACGCGGGGAGCGTGAGCGTCGCCGAGGCGGAGATAGCCGGCCCGGGCTACTTCGTGCCGCCGGAGCGGCGCGCGGTGGGGATGGTGTTCCAGGACTACGCGCTCTTCCCGCACCTGTCGGTGAGGGCCAATGTCTCCTTCGGCCTCGCCCGCAGGCCCAAGGGCGACCGCGAGGCGCTGACCAAGCGCACGCTCGAGCTGGTCGGGCTCCAGCACAAGACGGATCGTTACCCGCATGAGCTCTCCGGGGGCGAGCGTCAGCGGGTCGCCCTGGCGCGCGCGCTGGCCCCGGAGCCGAAGGTGGTGCTCCTCGACGAGCCGTTCTCGAACCTCGACGCAACCCTGCGCGCAGGTCTCCGGCGTGAAGTGGAGCTGATCCTCCGCGACGCCGAGGCCACCGCCCTGCTCGTGACGCACGACCAGGAGGAGGCGCTCTCGCTCGCGGACCGGCTGGCCGTGATGAACGAGGGCCGGCTGGTGCAGGTAGGGGCGCCGGAGCAGGTGTACGCCCGGCCGGCGGGGCGCTGGGCCGCTCAGTTCGTCGGCGAGGTGAACGTGCTGTCGGGCGTAGCGCACGGCGCGGGGGTCGAGACCGAGCTGGGCGTCTTCGACCTCCACCACCCGGCGAGCGGCGCCGTGCACGTGGCGGTCCGTCCCGAGCAGCTCGAGTTGAACGCCGACCACGACGGGAACGCCGAGATCGTGGAGCGCGAGTTTCGCGGCCACGACGTCCTCTACCGCCTGCGCCACGAGGGTGGCCGCACCGTGCTCGTCCAGCTGCCCTCGCTCGAGCTCTACGAGGTCGGGGCCAGGGTGTTCGTGCGCCCGGCCCCGACCGCCGTGGCGCCCCTGGTGGACTAGCGCCGCAAGTAGGCCAGTACCGCGAGGACGCGGCGGTGGTCCTGCTCGCCCGCCGGCAGGTCGAGCTTGCCGAAGATGCTCGTCACGTGGCGTTCGACCGCCCGCTCGCTCACGTACAGCTCGCCGGCGATCGCGCGGTTGGTGCGCCCCTCGGCCATGAGCGCCAGAACCTCGCGCTCCCGCTCCGTGAGGCTGTCGAGGGGCCCCTCGTCCCGCGTGCGGCCGAGCATCTGGGCCACGACCTCGGGGTCGAGCACCGAACCGCCCGCCGCGACCCGCCCGACAGCCTCGGATAGGCGCTCGAGCTCGGACACGCGGTCCTTGAGCAGGTAGCCGACGCCCTCGGCGCCGCTGGCGAGGAGCTGGGCGAGGTAGCGGTCCTCGATGTACTGCGACAGGAGCAGGATCCCCACGCCGGGCAGCTCCTCCCGGATGGTGAGGGCCGCGCGCAGGCCGTCGTCCACGTTGTCGGGGGGCATGCGTACGTCGATGATCGCCACGTCGGGCTTGTGCGCGCGCACCTTGCGGAGCAGCTCCTCGGCGTCGCCCGCCTGAGCCACCACCTCGAAGCCCGCCTCCTCGAGCAACCGGGCTGCCCCCTCCCGCAGCAGCACAGCGTCGTCGGCGATCAGTACTCGCATGGAAGCTCGGCCCGCAGGAGCGTCCCGGCGCCGGGGGGGCTCTCGACCTCGAGGCGGCCGTCGAGCGCGGCCACCCGGTCAGCGAGGCCGCGCAGTCCCGAGCCCGCCCCGGGCTCGGCGCCGCCGCGGCCGTCGTCGCGCACCTCCACGCGCAGCAGCCC
>JBKPFJ010000156.1:0-10270 GCA_046728795.1 Actinomycetota bacterium
CTCCAGGATGCGGCCGGCCTTGGCCGGAGCGCTGCGGCCGGCCTTGGCCGGAGCGGCCGCGCTCGCCGCCGCGGCCGCCGTCGTCCTCGCGCTCGCGCTCCCGGAAGGAAGCCCCGAGGGACCGGATGTCGCCGAGGCGGCCGCGCTCGCCGCCCGACCGCCCACCGAGCCGGCTCCCGGGCGCTACGACGATCAGCCGACGCTGCTCGAGCGGACCTCGGACGGCCTTCGCTTCCCGCGCTGGCAGCCCCAGTTCGGTTGGCGTGCCAGCGGGGCGCGGGCCGATCGGCTCGACGGGCACAGGGCGGTGACCGTCTACTACCGGCGCGGGGGACGCACGCTCGGCTACACGATCGTGGCGGCGCCTGCGCTCCGCGTACCGGATGGGGCCGCCCGCGCCAACTCCGGCGGAGCGGACTTCCACAGCTTCCGGCGCGCGGGCCGAGTGGTCGTCACGTGGCGGCGCGCGGGGCGCACATGCGTGCTGAGTGCCCGCGGGGTGGGCCGCGACACGTTGCTCGCGCTCGCGGGGTGGCGCGCCGAGGGCCGCCTGCGCTACTGACCCAGGGCCTCCGCGACCTGGGCGCGGGCGCGCGCCAGGCGGCTGGTGACGGTGCCCTCCGGGACGCGCAGCGCGCGCGCCGCCTCGCGATAGGAGAGCCCAGCCACGTCCACCGCCACCAGGGCATCGCGGAAGTCGGGCGGCAGCTCCGCGATCGCGCCATATACCCGGCGCTGCACGACGGCCTGCTCCGTGCCGGGACCCCCGGCACGGTCTAGCTCCTCGTCGAGGGGCACGTGCGCAGCCTTCGCGCGCAGCGTGCGCCTGCTGCCCACGAAGGTGTTCCGCAGGGCGCGCAGTAGGTAGGCGAGGTCGTCCTCGCGCCGCAAGAGGCGCGGGCGAGCCAGCACGCGCACGTAAGTCTCCTGGACCAGGTCCTCAGCGTCCTCGCGCGAACCGCAGAGGGCGTAAGCGGCTCTGTAAAGGCGATCGAGGTGATCGCCCAGCCGAGCCGGATCGAGCTCGCGGAAGGAATCGCGGCCTCCCGGCATCTTGTCTCTATGAGAACGATGTTCGCGACTCGAGCACCATGGGCGAGGCATCCTGGCAGCGTTGCGTGCCTCCTCGCGCTCGTCGCCCTGGCGGTTTCCGGCTGCGGGGGCGGTGACGGCGGCGGCGGCAGCGGCTACGGCGGCGGCTCCGCCAACTCCTCCTCAGGCTCCGGTTCCTCCGGCGCGGCCACCGTCTCCGTGCGCAGCACGGGCCTGGGCGACGTCCTCGTGGGAAGCAACGGCCGCACCCTGTACCTCTTCGAGAAGGACAAGGGATCGAAGAGCACATGCTTCGGCGCCTGCGCGCAGCAGTGGCCGCCGCTCACCTCGGGCGGGAAGCCGAAGGCCGGCTCAGGGGTGACTGCCTCGCTGCTCGCCACGACGCCCCGCCGGGGCGGCAAGGCCCAGGTCACCTACAACGGGCACCCGGTCTACTACTTCGTCCAGGACTCGAAGGCCGGGGACACCAAGGGTCAGAACCTCGACGCCTTCGGCGCCGAGTGGTACGTCCTATCGGCCAAGGGCGTGAAGGTAGAGCGGTCGAGCGGCGGGCAGAATTCCGGAAGCGGGGGCGTCAAGCCGTACTCCAGCTACTAGTCGATCCGAAAGGAGAGGTATGGCACGGACTCGCCCATATGTCGCCATAGGCGTGGTCGCCGCACTCGCGCTGGTTGCAGCCGGCTGCGGCGGCGGTGACGACAACGGAGGTGGCGGCGGTGGCGGCGGCGGCTCCTCGAGCAAGCCGCAGAAGCAGGCCTCCAGCGGCGGTGGCGGCGGGGCCGGCACGCTCTCGGAGAGCATGACCGACTTCAAGTTCAGCAACACCGCCCCGACGGTCAAGGCGAAGAACGGCTCCATCACCGTCAGCCTCTCCAACGACGGCGGCACGACGCACGCGATGGAGATCGAAAGCTCCTCGGGGGAGTTCAAGTCGAAGCAGATCTCGCCCGGCCAGAAGACGACCCTCACGGCCAAGCTGAAGCCGGGCAACTACGAGTTCTACTGCCCGGTCGACGGCCACAAGCAGCTCGGCATGAAGGGCAAGATCACCGTCCAGTGAGCAGCGGCCCGGCGCCCACAGACGGGCGCCGGGCCGTCGCCCTCAGACCAGCAGCGGGATGATCAGCAGGGCGACGATGTTCGCCACCTTGATCATCGGGTTGATCGCGGGACCGGCGGTGTCCTTGTAGGGGTCCCCGACGGTGTCGCCCGTCACCGAGGCCGCGTGGGCCTCGGAGCCCTTGCCGCCGAACTCGCCGTCCTCGATCAGCTTCTTCGCGTTATCCCACGCTCCGCCACCGGAGGTCATCGAGACCGCGGCGAAGAAGCCCACGACGATCACCCCGATCAGGAGCCCACCGAGCGCCTGATAGGACAGGACGCCCACAACGATCGTCACGACGATCGGGATCAGCGCGGGCAAGATCATCTCCCGCTGCGCGGCGGCGGTGACGATCGACACCGCCCGCGCGTAGTCGGGCTTCTCGGTGCGGTCCATGATGCCCGGCTTCTCGCGGAACTGGCGGCGCACCTCCTCGACCACGCCGCCCCCCGCGCGTCCCACGGACTCGATGGCGAGCGCGGCGAAGAGGTAGACCATCATGCCGCCGATCAACAGGCCGATCAGCACCTCGGGCTCCGAGATGGCGAAGCCCTTGAGCACCTCGCCGTCCTTGATCGCCTCCTCGCGAAGCTCCTCGATGAAGGCGGCGAACAGCACGAGGGCCGCCAGCACGGCCGAGCCGATCGCATACCCCTTGGTCACCGCCTTGGTGGTGTTGCCGACCGCGTCGAGCGGGTCGGTCACGTCGCGCACGTCCTGTGGCAGCTCGGCCATCTCCGCGATGCCGCCCGCGTTGTCGGTGATCGGGCCGAAGGCGTCGAGCGCGACGATCAGGCCGGTGAGCGAGAGCTGCGACATGACCGCCACGCCGATGCCGTAGATCCCCGCCAGCTCGTTGGCGGCGAGGATGCCGAGCGCGACCAGGATCGCGGGTGCCGCTGTCGCCTGAAGCCCCTGGGCCAGACCCTGGATGATGTTCGTGGCATGGCCCGTCTGGGAGGCGCGGGCCGTGGTGCGCACGGGCCGGAAGCGGGTGGAGGTGTAGTAGTCGGTGATCACGAAGAGCCCCGCGGTCACGCCGATCCCGATCAGGGTGCACAGCCAGAACTCGATCCCGCTCGGCGGCCCGCCGCTCGTGGTCAGGAGGGACGAGGCGCGGGACTTGTAGGAGATGTCGTTCATCAGCAGGAGCGTGATCGGCAGGAAGGCGAGGGCGGCCAGCCCGCCCGAGGCGATGAGCCCCTGGTAGAGAGCGCGCTCGACGTTGCCGGTCGTGGTCCGCACCGCGTATGTGCCGATGATCGATGCCACCAGCGAAACGCCGCCGATGACGAGGGGGTAGACGGCGAGCGTGCCGATCTCGTTGAAGGTGAGGACGCCGAGCAGCATCACCGCCACCGCGGTGACCGCGTAGGTCTCGAACAGGTCGGCGGCCATGCCGGCGCAGTCCCCGACGTTGTCGCCCACGTTGTCGGCGATCACGGCCGGGTTGCGGGGATCGTCCTCCGGGATGCCCGCCTCGATCTTCCCGACGAGGTCGGCGCCGACGTCGGCCGCCTTGGTGAAGATGCCGCCGCCGAGGCGGGCGAAGACCGAGATCAGCGAGCCCCCGAAGCCGAGGCCGACGAGCGCGTCTATCGCGTCCTTCTCGTCCGTCCCCGTGACGATCAGCAGGCCGTAGTAGCCGGCGACGCCCAGTAGCGCCAGGCCGGCGACCAGGAGGCCGGTCACGGCGCCGCCCTTGAAGGCGACGCCGAGCGCCGCGGAGACGCCGCTGCGGGCGGTCTCGGCCACGCGGGCGTTCGCCCGCACCGAGACGTTCATGCCGATGAAGCCGGCCGAGGCGGAAAGGGTGCCGCCGATCAGGAAGCCGATCCCGGTCTCGATGTCGCGCACGAGCGCAACGAGGATCGCGAGCACGACCGCGACGGCGCCGATGATCTGGTACTGGCGGGTCAGATAGGCGCGGGCGCCCTCCTGGACGGCGTGGGAGATGTCCTGCATCTCCTGGTTGCCGGGCGACTTCGCCAGCAGCCAGCGCGCCGTGGTGACGCCGTAGGCGAGGGCGGCCCCGGCGCAGAGGAGCGCGATGATCACGCCCCAATCGGTCAGGAATGTCAAGGGGTTATGTCCTCCGCTGGGTCGTCTGCGAGCGGGCCTAGTGCACGATCGCGCTGTCGAGGGCCGAGGCGCACACGCACTCGGGCTGGGGCCCGATCCTCGGCACCGCCCGGAACAAAAGCGCGCGCAGTCTATCGAGGTTGCGCTTGAAGACCTCGAGCGCCGCGTCCACCGAAACGGGCGGGACGTCGGGCATACCCTCGAGGCCGACGTCGTAGTCGGTGACCAGCATCAGGTTCGTGTAGCAGAGCGCCAGCTCGCGGGCGAGCCACGCCTCGGGGTACTGGGTCATGTTCACCACGTCCCAGCCGGCGGACGCAAACCAGCGCGACTCCGCCCGAGTGGAGAAGCGCGGCCCCTGGATCACCACCACGGTGCCACCGGTCCGCACCTCGGGGTCGGCCCCGGCGACGACCCGGCTCAGATCCGGGCAGTAGGGGTGGGCCGCGGAGACGTGCGTCGTCTGGGGGCCGTCGTAGAAGGTGTCCTCGCGCATACGCGTGCGATCGACGAACTGATCGCAGACCAGGAACGTGCCGGGCTCCAGCTCGGCTCTCAGAGAGCCACACGCCGACGGCCCCACGATCCGCCGCACGCCGACCTGCCTCATTGCCCAGACATTGGCGCGGTAGTTGATGCGATGGGGTGGCAGGTTGTGGTCGTCGCCGTGCCGGGGCATGAACGCGACCCGCGTCCCTTCGAGCTCGCCGAGACGGATCCGCGCGGACGGCGGACCGTAGGGGGTGTCGACCGCCACCTCCTCGACGTCGTCGAGGAAGCTGTAGAAGCCTGAGCCGCCGAAGACGCCGACTACGTGGTCGACCCCGGCGGCGTCCATATCTTCGACTCCGGCCTCGGCTTCGGCGGCTCCTCGGCAGGCGGCCCCTGGGACGCCCGTACGTACGCCATCTGAAGCTGGGCGAGCGCATCCTTCACCGGCTTCGCCTCCTCCTCGGGAAGGAGCGGCAGCAGGGCGCGAGCCGCGTCGATCCCCAGCTTGGCCTGTTCCGTGTCCTTCTCCTCCTCGATGGTCAGCCTTCGCCCGCTGAGGTTGATCAGCGTGACGACGGTCTGGAGCAGGACGTCGGAAACCTTGATCCTCTTGATCAGCTCCTCTTGCTCCGGACTGCTCAGGTCCTCACCCCCTCACCTGCATAGCTGGTTTGTGTGAGCTCGACCTCGGCCGCAAACGCCTCATCCAACGATCCCAGCCCCCGCTGGCGCTGGGCACCGTTCTCGGCCGGCAGGACGGGGTCGATGCCGAGGGCGCCCCGCGCCGGCGCCGTCCAGGCCAGCAAGCGATCGGGTAGGGCCGCCGCCGGGAACTCGGCGCCGCGCTCGAGGTCGATCATCTTCCCGTCGAGGCCGTAGCGAATCGCCCGCCAGAGGTTCTCCTCGATCAGACGGCCGGGCGGGGGGTCGTGCGGCACTCCCTCGTCGTAGTCGATCGCGGCCTGGGCGACGCACGCTGTGAGCAGGCCAGCCAGGGCGGTCGAGTCCTCGGCGCTCGACTGCGCGTCGCAGATGCGCACCTCCACCGTGCCGAAGGAGTGGTGGGGGCGGATGCTCCACCAGATCTGCGTGTGCTCGACGACCGAGCCCGTGCGCAAGAGGAACTCGACGTAGTCGGCGTACGCGCTCCACGACCCGAACGCGTCCGGGATCCCGCAGCGGGGAAAGCTCTTCGTGAAGATCTGGGTGCGCACGGAATGCAGGCCCGAGTCGCGGCCGTCGAGGAAGGGCGAGTTCGCAGAGATCGCGAGCAGCTCGGGCAGGATCGGGCGCAGCCGGTCGCAGACGGCGAGCGCGCGGTCGGGGCCTCGCACGCCCACGTGCACGTGAAGCGAGAAGGTGTTGTTGCGCCAGGCGACGTACTTGAGCCCCTCCTCGACGCGCCGGTAGTGGTCGGTGTCGATGATCCGCTGCTCCTGCCAGGGGCTCCAGGGATGCGTGCCGGTGGCCGCGAGCAGCGCGCCCTGCGAAGCCGCCAGACGGAAGAGCCTGGCGCGGGCCTCGCGCTGGCTCTCCAACGCGTCCGCCAGCGTCTCCCCCTTGCCGGAGCGAATCTCGATCTCCGACTCGATCAGCTCCCCGGCCACGGAGCCCGCCAGCACCTCGTCCTCGTCTGCGAGCGCGCGCAGCTCCGCGTAGCGCTGGGCGAGCGCGTGGGTGTCCGGGTCGAGGATCGCGAACTCCTCCTCGAGCCCGACCGTGAAGTCGTCCGAGGCCTCGAAGACCTCCCTGGCCCGCGCCATGTCGAGCATCGGTGGTCGCGCCTCAGGTCAGGTAGAAGTAGAGCGCGTAGAGCAGGTCGACGGCCGGGCTCGAGGTGTGAACGGTCACCTCGGGCGGGACCTGGAGCAGGGCTTCGGAGTAGTTGAAGATGATCTTCACGCCGGCGTCGACCAGGTCGTTCGCCACCCCCTGCGCAGCCTCGGTGGGCACCGCGAGCACCCCCACCACGATCTCCTCCTCCTCCACGACCTTCCCGAGGTCGCCCGGGGGCCGCACGACAAGCGAGTCGCCGACCGGCCGGCCGACCTTCTTCGGGTCCGCGTCGAAGACGGCCACGACGCGGAAGCCGTGGTCGGCGAAGATGTCGGAGCTCGCGATCGCCTGGCCCAGATGGCCGGCACCGAACAGTGCGATGTTGTGCTGGCCGCTGGTCCGGAGGATCTTGCGGATCTGCGAGACCAGCGAGTCGACGTTGTAGCCCACACCGCGCTTGCCGAACTTCCCGAAGCCGGACAGGTCGCGGCGGATCTGGGTGGAGTTCACGTGCGTGTAGTCGGCGAGCTCCTGGGAGGAGATCGTCTCCTTCCCCATCTTCTTGGCCTGCGTCAGGACCTGGAGGTAGCGGGACAGCCGTGCGGCAACGCCGAGGGAGAGCCGGTCCTGCCCGCCGTCCTGCTGGAGCCCGACGCCGCCCGTCATGGGCTCGTGGAACCTCACGGGGCCACTCTATCGAGCCGCCTTCTCAACTCGTCCGGGTCCACGAACAGCTCGAACAGCTCCTCGCCGTCTATGGCCAGCACCGGAATCCGCTCCCCGTACTCGCGGTGGAGGCGTGGGTCGGAGGAGACGTCCACCTCCTCCACCTCGAAGCGGAGCTGCTCGCGGACCCGCTCCACGACCTCCCGCGCGTCCTCGCACAGGTGGCAGCCGGGCTTCCCGTAGAGCGTGAGCTTGGCCACACCCCGGATGTCTAGCGCAGGGGTGTGGTGCGGTCGCGGCGGGGACGTCCTTCGAGGAGGGTTGCGGCGGTGCGCAGGGGTGGTCGCCTTACCTCACGCATGCGGTGCAAAATGCAGGCCACCCGCCCACGGCGCGCATCGCGACGCTGCCGCGGCTCCCTCAGGCCAGGCGCGCCGCCGCGTCCAGGGTCAGGTAGCCGGGGTATTCCAGGGGCTCGAGGAAGCGGGCTGCGCCGGCGATCATCGCCGCGTTGTCGGTGCAGAGCTCCAGCGGCGGTACCCACACCGGCACGCCGAGCCCTTCCACCGCCGCGCGCAGCTCGGAGTTGGCGGCCACCCCGCCGCCGATCGCGAGGCGGCGGAGCCCCTCGAGCTCGAGCGCCTGGCCGGTGCGCGTCACGAGCGCGTCCACGATCGCGCGCTGGTAGGAGGCGGCCAGGTCGGCCCTGTCGGACTCCGGGTTATCGCGGAGCGTGTAGAGCAGCGCGGTCTTCAGTCCGCTGAAGCTGAAGTCGAGGGCGTCGCCGGGCGCCGAGCGCGGGAAGTCGAAGGCCCGGGGGTCGCCGTCGCGCGCCAGCCGGTCGATCGCGGGCCCGCCCGGATAGCCGAGGCCGAGCAGGCGCGCGCCCTTGTCGAAGGCCTCGCCGGCGGCGTCGTCCAGGGTCTCGCCAAGCACGCGGTAACTCGAAGGGTCATCAACGCGCGCGAGAAAGGTATGTCCGCCGCTGGCCACCAACACCAGGAAAGGAACCTCGATCGGCTCCGCCCCGAGCGTGCTCGCGAGCACGTGGCCCTGGAGGTGGTCCACCGGAACGAGCGGAAGGCGGCGGGCCGCGGCCAGCGCCTTCGCCGAGGAGACCCCCACGAGCAGCGCCCCGATCAGGCCCGGGCCCCGTGTGACCGCCACGGTCTCGACGTCGTCGAGCCGCGCTCCCGCCCGCTCGAGCGCATCCGCCGTCACGGCGTCGATCAGCTCGAGGTGGTGTCGGGAGGCGATCTCAGGCACGACACCCCCGTAGCGGGCGTGAAGCAGGCCCTGCGAGGCCACCACGTTCGAGCGCACCTCGCCGTCGCGGGTGACGACCGCGGCGCAGGTGTCGTCGCAGCTCGTCTCGATCCCGAGGATCACGCCCGGGCGGCGGCGCGCTCGTCGGGAGCCGAGCGCCACATGATCAGGGCATCCTCGCGGTTGTCGTGGTAGTAGCCGCGCCGATGGCCGGCCGCCTTGAAGCCGAACCTCTCATAGAGGGCTATCGCCCCCTCGTTCGAAGTCCTCACCTCGAGCGTGTACTGCTCGCCCTCCGCATCCGCGAGCTCGAACAGCCGGTCGATGAGCGCCGTGGCAATGCCGTTGCGGCGCAGCCGCTCGTCCACCGCCACGTTCATGAGGTGCCACACCGTGTCGTACCGGGAGCACACGAGATAACCCACAAGCCGTCCTTCGCGAACGGCGGCGAGGCAGATCCCGGACGGTTTCGAGAGCTCGAGGACGAACATCGCGAGCGACCACGGGGTGGGAAACGCGCGACGCTCGATCGCGATCACCTGCGGCAGGTCGGCATACGTGAGCCGGCGGATCTCAATGTCGGGGATCATGCGCTGGGTTTCGCGTCGGGCAGTCGCAGGTACTCGGGGAGGACGGCCTCCGGCGGCGTTGCCGGAGCGCCGGCTCCAAGCCGGCACACGTGCAGGGCGCGGACAACGTGGGCCCGCGACCCATCCGGCTCCACTTCGATGCCGGCCGCCTCGAGCACGCTCCGAAATCGTACCGAGCCATCTCCGGCCGCCCGGAGGGAACCGCCGGCTCCCTTCGCGAGCTGCGCCGCCCGCCTCGCGACCTCCTCCGGAGACGCGGCGAACGGCGCTTGAAGCTGCTCCCCGTTCGCGTAGAGCGCAGCGAAGAGCTCGCCCCGCTTGGCGTCGATCAGCGGCAGCCGCAGCCGTGACCCGATACCGGCGGCGAGCGCGGCCAGCGACGACACGGGGCGCAGCTCGGCGCCGCTCGCGTGCGCGAGGGCGCGCGCGGTGGCCACCGCGATGCGGAGGCCCGTGAACCTGCCCGGACCGACTCCCACCGCGATCGCATCGAGGTCCTCGAAGGAGGCACGGCCGCGCTCCATCACCTCCGCGATTGCGGGCATCAGCTCGCGGGTGTGCCCGGGAGGCCCGGACAGCGCCACGCGTTCCGGCTCGAGCTCGAACGCCTCCCCGGCTTCGCGCAACAGGCACGCGGCGGTCGCTGCGGTCGAAGTGTCGAAGCCGAGGATCGTCACTCGAACGTGATCGTGCGCCGGTCGCGACCCGCGTGCTCGAGCCGCACCGTGGCCGTGATTCGCTCGAGCGGTGGCTTGGCCACCTCTGGCCACTCCACAAAGCCAATCCTGGCGGGTGTGAGGTAGTCGTCGATCAGTGCCGGATCCTCGCCCGCGAGCGACCGAACCCGAAAGAGGTCCAGATGCGCGACCTCCACGCGACCCGGATAGACGTGGCCGATCGTGAAGGTGGGGCTCGTGATCGGCCCCTCGACCCCGAGAGCCCGCGCCGCCCCCCGCACGAAGGTGGTCTTCCCGCTGCCGAGCTCGCCGCTCACCAGGACCACGTCGCCCTGAGCGAGACGTCCCGCCAGGTCGGCCCCCGCGGCCTCGGTCTCCGCGCTCGACGCGGTTGTGTGGCGTTTCGAGCGCATGGAGCGTTGGTCCCGGCGCTCTAGCCGAAGAGATCGAGCTGTGGGGCGCCCGCCCGCGCCTCCCCGGCCGTGGGCGGGGCTCCCACCGCCCGAGGCGGCTCCGGCACGGGCTCCGCAAGAAGGTCGGGCAGCCTCGACAGGTCCTCCCGAAGC
>JBKPFJ010000099.1:0-15998 GCA_046728795.1 Actinomycetota bacterium
GGCCACGAGGAGACCTCGATCAGGCTGCCGCCGATGAGCGGCCCGAGGCCGACTCCGACGGCCGCCATTCCGGCCCAGACGCTGGTCGCCTTGCCGCGCTCGTCCTTGGGGAAGACGTCCATGACGATCGACAACGTGGAGGGCATGATCAGCGCGCCGCCGATCCCCATCGCCGCGCGGGCGGCGATCAGCTGCGAGCCGCTCGCGGCGAATGCTCCGGCCACGCTCGCGAGCCCGAAGATGACAAGGCCGGCCTGGAGCGCGCGCTTGCGCCCACGGCGATCGCCGAGGTTCCCGGCCGCGAGCAGCAGCCCCGCGAAGACGAGCATGTAGGCGTCCACGATCCACTGCAGGCTGGAGCCGGAGACGCCGAGGTCCTCCTGAATGCTCGGCAGGGCGACGTTCATGACGGTGTTGTCGAGGCCGATGATCACCAGCGACAGCGAGAGCACGGCAAGGATCTTCCAGCGGTTCCGATGAGTGGTTGACGCGGCCATTTCGATCCTCCTGGCGCCGAGTGGTGAAAACGAATGTTCGTTCTTTATACTGAAATGGCCGTTCTTTGTCAAGGCTAGAATCGAGGCCAGATGCCGAAGGTCACCGAAGAGCACGTGGAGGCGCGCCGGCGCCAGATCCTGTCTGCGGCGGTGCGCGCATTCGCCCGTCAGGGCTTCCACCGGACCACCATGAACGACATCTTCCGCGAGGCCGATCTCAGTCCGGGCGCGGTGTACAGCTACTTCAGCGGCAAGGACGAGCTGATCGCAACGATCATCGGCGAACTGATGCGCTTCGCGGGCGAAGCCGCTGCCCTGTTCACCGAGCCACTACCGGAGGGAAGGCTGCGCCGGCCCGGCGAGGCGCTCGCCGAGGTGATCGAGCGCTTTCGCGATCTCGAGCTGGGCACCGTCGAGGAGCGGGCGCGCATCTTCCCCCACCTGGTGGGAGAGCAGCAGCGGAACGAGCAGCTGAACGCGGCCGTCCGCGCAGGTATCGAGCGCCTGCGCGCAGGCTTCGAGACCCTCGCCCGCGCGGCGCAGGAGCGCGGCGAGCTGGACCCGGCGCCGGATCCCGGGGAGTTCGCCAGGCTCCCGGTCTCGCTCCTCCAGGGACTGTTCATCCAGCTCGGCGTGTACGGGACCGGATTCGATATCGATGCATACGCGCAGGCGGCGACGGCGCTGATCGATCGATGAGCTTCGCGGCGCTGCCAGGGCCGGTCGGTCTAGACGGCGTCAGCGCTCGGCGCGCTCTGCGAGGGCCGCGAGAACCTCGGGAAAGTCGCCGCTGATCTCGGGACCGAGCTCGGGGCCGAGGCGGTCCGCATCCGGGCCGCTGATCTCCATGCGGTAGACGACCCGTACGCGATCGGAGCCTTCGCGCTCGACGCGGTGGGTCGTCCGCACCTTCACGCTGCCAAGGTCCGCCTCGTCGACGAACAGCTCGGGCTCCACGGCCTCGGCGATGCGCAGCTCGACAGATCCGCCATCGACCGATGTCATCCGGATCGTGCTCCCCGCGACGAACTCTCCCTCCAGCTCGGCCTGCGCGAGATCCGCATTCCACTCGGGCCAGAGCGGCACGTCTGCCCACAGCCGCCAGATCGCCTCGGGCGACGCGCTCGTCTCGACGCCGTTCTCGGCTGTCCACATCGAAGCACCTCCAAGTCGGTCTCTGGGCTGGGGGTCGCGCCCGGGCTCGGGAGCCGAGCAGAGCATCGGACTCGTCCGGGGCGAACGATCAGGTCGTGCACACCACCCAGCACATGTTCCCCGCGACGAGGAAGCCGATGCCGCCGAACATCTTGCGCTCGTCGACGGCGCTGCTCGAGTCGAGCAGAGCGCGGACCCGGTCGGCGAGGTCCGCCTCGAACGCCATGTGCGCGGGCGTGCTAGGCCAGGCCCTCCGCCTTGTACTCGCGCAGGAAGCCCTCGAACAGGCGCCGGTGGCCCTCCTCGTCGTGCAAAATCTCGATGACCATGTCCTGGGTCACGAGGTCCTTGTCGTCGCAGAACTCGACGATCTGGTTGTAGAAGTCGATCGCGCCGGTCTCGGCCTCGATCACGCCCTTGATCACGTGGACGATGTCGGTCTGCTGCTCCGGGGGCTGCAGATATGACTGCTCGGGCTGGAAGTCGAGCGAGCCCGGCACCACGCCGTACAGCTCCTTGATGCGCTCGCCGAAGCGGCGAGCGTGCCCGAGCTCCTCCTGAATGTCCTCCTCGAGCGACTCGATGATCTCCTGAGCGCGCACGCCGTCCGGGTTGATCGAGTTGGCGATGTAGGAGACCACCGTCTCGATTTCCATCCAGTACGCCCTCGTGAGCATCTGGATCAGCTGCTCGCGCTCGGCCTGCATGTCAGCGCCGAGGATCCCATGCCCCGGCGAGGTGATCGGTGTGCTCATGGTGCTCCAGTCTCGGTGTCTCGGAAAAATCTACTCTCGCTACCGATGCCCGAGGCGGACCGGCTCGAACACATGGACGGCGTCCCTGAGTCGCTCTGGGCGCGGCTCCGGGCGCAGCCCGATCGCGCTCCGGAGCTGATTGCGCTGGCCGCCGCGGACCGCTTCGGCCCCCAGGCCGAGCGCTGGGTCCGAAGCACGGGGCCGGGGCACTCCCCGGAGCGGATCGGCCGGATCGCGGTGAAGAAGCACGTCCGGCTCGCGCGGCTCGAGGGCGCGGCGCTCGGAATCGGAGGTGTGTGGACGGCCGCCCCCGACCTCGTAGCCCTGGCCTGGATCCAGAGCCGCATGGTCTTCTACGTGGCCGCGGCGTTCGGCTTCGATCCGAAGCACCCCATGCGACCGGCCGAGCTGCTGGCCATCCAGGGCGTCTACCCCACGGCCGTCGACGCTCGGGAGGCACTCGACGGCGTCGGCAAGCGACTGGCGTACGCGCTTGTCGAGAAGAGCCTCGACCGGCGCTCGAACGCCGCGATTGTCCGCCGCCTCGCGAGGTACGCCGGCAGGCAGGTCGCCGAGCGCTACGCGGGCCGGCTCGTGCCGCTGATCGGGGCGCCGATCGGCGCCGTATACAACGGGGCGGTGACCGGGGAAGTGGGCCGCAGGGCGCTCGCCTATTACGGCGGCCAGTGACCGCTCGCCGTTCTCAGGCGCGGCCGTAGACCGGGATCGCCGCGCCGGTCGTGGGCGCCGAGTCCTCGCTCACCAGGAAGCGCACGACCTTGGCGATGTCTGCGGGCGGCACCCACTTCGAGAAGTCGGCGTCGGGCTGCGCCGCGCGATTCGCCGGGGTGTCGATCGTGCTCGGCAGCACGGCGTTGCAGCGGACGCCCTCTCGTCGGTACTCCGCGTCCAGCGCCTGCACGAAGGCGAGCAGCGCCGCCTTGCCCGTGATGTAGCCGGCCGCTCCCGGGAAGGGCCGTAGCGCCGCCCGGGCGGAGACCCCCACGAAGGCGCCGCCCCCGCGCTCGACCAGTCGCGGCATCGCAGCGCGCGCGAGAAGGAAGGCGGGGCGCAGGTTGAGGCGAACCAGCCGGTCGAAGTCCTCTGGGTCTGTCTCGTGCACGCGGGGCCCCGAGGCGAAGCCGCCCACCAGGTTCACCACCGCCTCGAGGTCGTCCACCGAGGCCACCGCCGGGACCGTGTCATCCGGGTCGAAGAGGTCCGCGCGCACGAGCTCGACGGGCTCCGAGGCGAGCCGGTCCCGCTCTGCGTCGACGATCCACGTCGAGGTGACGGCGTACCCCGCGGACGCGAGCTCGCGCACGACCGCCGTGCCGAGCGCCCCCGTGCCGCCGGCGACGAGAACGCCCATGTCAGGCCCTTCCCACGGTGGACGACTGCACCGGCATGGACCCTATCCCGTCCGCGCTCCGCTCTACCGTGACGATCCCGATGGACCAGCCCACTCTCACCCCCCGGAAGGCCTTCGTGCGGGACCTCGCGGACGGGCAGCCGGTGGACTCGGTGTTCGTGGTGCGCGACCGGACGCGGCGCCGGAAGCGCAACGGCGAGTGCTTCCTGAAGCTCCAGCTCGGCGACGTCACCGGCGCCGTCGAGGCCGTGGTGTGGGAGCGGGTGGACGAGCTCGCCAAGCTGGCACCGGCGGGCTCGGTGGTGAGGGTGGTCGGCGCCTTCGAGAACGGGCACTACGGCCGCAGCATCACCGTCCGGGCCCTGCGCCCCGCCGGCGAGGACGAGTACGAGCGCCGCGACCTGGTCGAGGGGCCGCTGATCCCGTACGAGTCGCTCACGGAGGCGCTCGAGGAGCTGATCGGCACCGTCCAGCAGCCTCACCTGCGCGAACTGCTCGAGCGGCTGCTCGGGCCGGGGACCGAGGTCGGCGCCCGCTGGCGCGAGGCGCCGGCCGCGAAGTACTACCACCAGGCCTACCGCCACGGCCTGCTCGAGCACTGCCTATCGGTGGCGCAGGGCGTGAGCGCCATGGCCTCGACCTTCCCTGGGATCGACCGCGACGTGGCGGTCAGCGGGGCCCTGCTGCACGACATCGGGAAGACCGAGGCGTACATGGAGGTGGGCGGCTCGATCGAGCTCACCGACGCGGGCAAGCTGCTCGGCGAGATCCCGCTCGGCTACTACATCGTGCGCCGGGCAATCGAGGGCATCCCGGGCTTCCCGGTCGACACGGCGGACGCCGTCCTGCACATCGTCCTCAGCCATCACGGAAAGCTCGAGCACGGCAGCCCGGTGGTGCCCTGCACGCGCGAGGCCACGCTCGTCCACATGATCGACAACCTCGGTGGCACCCTCGGCTCCTTCGACCGGATCGAGAAGTCGCTCGCCGACGGCGAGCGCTGGTCGGGATTCGACCGAGGCATCTCAAGCTCGGCCTTCTTCGCCCGCCGCGAGGCGGCCTAGCCGCGAGAAGCGCGGCGAAGCCGCCTAAATTCCGGGGCCGCCACCGCTCCTGGGGCGCGGCCGCCCAGGTTTCCCGCTTATCCTCGTGACGGCATGGCCAAGGACACCGAGAAGCTCATCCGCCAGCTCAGCCTGATCTCGTTCCTGATGGCGGAGCGGCGGCCCGTCACGGCGCTCGAGATCAAGCAGGACGTGGAGGGCTACTCGCAGATGAACGACGAGGCCTTCGCGCGCCGCTTCTACGCCGACCGCGCCGAGCTCGAGTCGCTGGGAATCGAGCTCAAGGTCGACAAACCGGCGGAGGGCTACTACGAGGCGGAGAACTATTCGCTTCCGCCGGAGAACTTCTACCTCCCGGCGATCGAGTTCTCGGATGACGAGCTGGGCGCGCTGCGCACCGCGCTCGCCCTGCTCGATGGCGAGTTCGCCTACGCCGAGCCGCTGCGGCTGGCGCTCCAGCAGCTGTCCTGGGGCAAGCCCTCGCCGTTGGACGCCCCCGAGCAGCGCACCGTCTCGCTCGCCGTAACCGCGAGCCCCGGGGGGCGCGAGGTCTCGCAGCGGCTGTCGAAGGTGGAGACCGCGATCTTCCGCCGCAAGACGATCGTCTTCAACTACTACACGATCGGCCGCGACGCGGGGGAGACGCGCAAGGTCGATCCCTACCACCTGCTCTTCCGCGGCGGCCAGTTCTACCTGATCGGCTACTCCCACGAGCGCGACGACGTGCGCGTGTTCCGGGTGTCCCGTATGCGCGGCAAGGTGGGCTACGCCTCGAAGGCCGAGCACGACTTCTCACGCCCCGAGGCCTTCGACCCCCGCCACTACGCCACGCGCACCGACTGGCAGCTCGGCGACCCCGTGGGCCGCGCGCGGCTTTGGCTCTCGGACCGCATCGACTGGCTCGTGCTGCGCCACTTCGGTCACGCCGGCGAGGTGTCGGAGCGCGAGGACGGCGGCCGGGTGTTCGAGACCGACTACGCCGACCCGCGGCAGATCATCTCCTGGGTGCTCGGCCTGGGCCCCCGGGCGCGCATCCTCGGGCCGCCGGAGCTGGTCGACGAGGCGCGCGAGCGGCTGGAGCTCCTGATCGAGCGTCACGCGAATCCCCCCTCGCTGGCGCCGAGCGTTGAGCGCTCCCCGCGGGCCGAGGACGACGGCGGCGGAAAGCCCGACTCGCCAATTCGCCCGGAGCGCTTCGCCCGGCTCGTCACGCTCGCGGGCATCCTGATCGGCGCCGCGCGCGAGGCGCGCAAGCTCGACGTGGAGGACCTCTGCGAGCGCCTCCAGATCTCCGACCAGGAGCTGCGCCAGGACGTCGACGTGCTGAACGTCGTGAACTTCGGCGGCGGCTCCTACGTGCTGTACGCCGAGGTCCAGGGCGACCAGATCGAGGTCGATCCCGAGCCCTACGGCGACAACTTCGCGCGACCCGCCCGCCTGCTGCCGCTCGAGGCCAAGGCGCTGGTCGCGGCGATCGACCTGATCGGTGAGCACCTCCCGGAGGGCTCACTCGCCTCGGCGCGGGAGAAGATCGTCGCGGCGCTCGGCCAGGATCCCGCCCACGACGGCCTCCAGATCAGCACGGCGAGGGGCGACGACTCCGAGATCGCCCGCGTGCTCTCGGGGGCCATCGCGGGGCGGCGCCTCGTGGAGCTCGAGTACTACAAGGAGAACGAGGACGAGTTCACGACTCGCACCGTCGAGCCCTACCAGCTCCTGAACGGCCAGGAGGGCTGGTACGTGCACTCCTGGGACACGGAGCGCGACGCGGCTCGCTCATTCCGCCTCGACCGCATCCGCTCGGCGAGCGTGCTCGAGGAGACCTACGAGCCGCGCGAGGGCGTCGAGCCGGACGTGCACGGCTGGCCGAGCACGGGCGAGGTCCCCGCCTCCCGCGGGGCCCGGATCTGGATCTCCCCGGAGCGGGCGCGGTGGGCGCGCGAGGACCGGCGGGTGGTGGAGGAGCTGGCCGACGGCGCCGTCATCGTGGAGCAGCCCTTCGCGGGCTCCGACTGGCTCGCGCGCGAGGTGCTGAAGGAGGCCGGTGACGCGGTGGTGCTAGAGCCCGACGACGCGCGCCGCACCGTGCTCGAGGCGGCCGAGGAGCTGGCCGGCGCCGCATCGCGGCGCTGAGGGCGCCGGACCGGGAGTCGGCTGACCCGGGATTGACGAGTTGGCATGATGGGAGGCGCGTGGTCCGGCGGCTCCCATTCGTGCTCCTCGGCGGGGCCGTGGCCGCGGCGGGGGCGGCGTGGCATCGGCTCTTGCGACATCCGCTCCCGCGCACGCGGGGCCGGCTCGCGGCCGCCGGCCTCGAGGGGCAAGTGGACATCGGGCGTGATCGCTTCGGGGTACCCCGCATCGAGGCGCGCACCATGGTCGACGCAGTCTTCGGACAGGGGTTCTGCCACGGGCAGGACCGCCTGTTCCAGCTCGACCTCTATCGCCGCTTCGCCTGCGGTCGGCTCGCTGAGTTCGGCGGGCCCGGCGCACTCGGAGTGGACGTGCTCATGCGCACGCTCGGCTTGCGCCGGGCCGCGGAACGGGACCTCGAGCGCCTGTCGGCCGAGGAGCGGAGACTGCTGGAGGCCTACGCGGCTGGCGTGAACGC
Source organism: Actinomycetota bacterium (assembly GCA_046728795.1). Taxonomy (GTDB): domain Bacteria; phylum Actinomycetota; class Thermoleophilia; order Solirubrobacterales; family Thermoleophilaceae; genus JBKPFJ01. The sequence goes on from JBKPFJ010000099.1 coordinate 7,455, forward strand.
CGCCGCCGAGGCGGCGCCGGCGCGCCCGCTCGAGCTCCAGCTGCTCCGACTCGGCTTCGAGCCCTGGACGGCGTGCGACAGCCTCGCCACCGGCAAGCTGCTCGCCCTCGGCTTCTCGACGAACATGGAGTCGGAGCTCTTCAGGGCGGAGCTCATCCGCAGGGTCGGCCCGGAGCGGGCGGAGCGGCTCGAGCCCTCCTACCCGGACGGCAACCCGACCGTCATGGACGGCTCATGGCCCGGCGATCCGCTGACACTGGCGAGGCAGGTCGATGCGGTGCGCGACGCCATCGGGCTCGGGGCCCAGCCAGCGGGGTCGAACAACTGGGCAGTGTCCGGCGCGCGCTCGGAGACCGGTCGCCCGCTGCTCGCGTGCGACCCCCACATCACCACCTCGATTCCGGACGTCTGGTACCAGATCGAGCTCGGCTGGCCCGGCGGGGAGCTGCGCGGGGGCTCGATGCCGACCCTGCCGGGGGTCATCATCGGCCAGTCGCGCCACGTGGCCTGGAGCTTTACCAACGCGATGGCGGACGTGCAGGACCTCTTCGTCGAGCGGATCGACGGCGACGGCTACGAGTTCGGGGGCGAGCGCCTGCCGCTGACCGTCCACCGCGAGGAGATCCGAGTGAAGGGCCGTGGCGAGCCGGAGCTGCTCGAGGTGAAGGAGACGCACCACGGACCGATCCTCACGGGACCGCTGGGAGCGGAAGACGAGCAGCCCCTCGCGCTCGCCTGGACGGCGCTGCGCGAGCCGACTTGGCGGGGGCTCGGTGTGACCGCCGGGGGCTTTGAGTCGGGCGCAGAGCTCGTCGAGCGCTACGCCGACTACGCGGTGCCAGCGATGAACATGCTCTGGGCCGACTCGGGCGGCAACATCGGCTACAAGCTCGTCGGCAAGCTGCCGGTGCGCCGCAGCGCCGTGGCCGACCTGCCGAAGCCGGGCTGGACAGGGGATCACGAGTGGGACGGCTACGTGCCGTACAACGAGCTTCCCGCGGTGGTGAACCCTCCCGGAGGCGCGCTCGCCACAGCCAACAACCGCATCGTCGCCGACGGCTTCCCCCACCACATCACCAGCGAGTACCTGGACGGCTACCGCGCAGCGCGCATCCAGGCGCTGCTCGGCGAGCGCGAGCGGCACACGCTGGACCACTTCGAACGCATGCAGACCGACCTCCATTCGATCCCGGGGGCGGAGACCGTGCGCCGCCTCACGGGGCTCGAGCCGCGTGACGACCGCCAGCGCGGCGCGCTCGAGGAGCTCGCCGCCTGGGACCACGAGCTCGACCCGGATAGCACCGGCGCAAGCCTCTACGTGGCCTTCACCGTTCATTTCGCCCGGCTCGTCTCCGAAGCCGCGATAGGCGACCCGGGCTACGCCGAGCGCTGGCGCTCGAAGTCGCTGCTCAGGTTCACCGAGATGACGTCTTCGCCTTGGCGCTGGCACGCGCGCCTGCTCGAGCTGTGGGAGGAGGGCGACCCCGAGCTCCTCTGGGGGCGCGACTGGAGCGAGCTCGCACTCGACGCCCTCGATGCCGCTCTCGACGACCTCGCCCCGCGGCGAGATCCGAGCTGGGGAGCCGTGCACGGACTCGCCTTTCCGCATCCGCTAGGGCGCGGTTCGCCCGTCCTCGACCGCATTCTCTCGCGCAGGGTGCGAGCAGGCGGTGGGCAGGAGACCGTCTGCCAGATCGGCTTCATCTCCCACGCGGGCGACTACACCGGCACCTGGGCGCCGTCCTACCGCTTGCTGGCCGATGTGGGCGACCCGGACCGCTCGCGCTGGCAGCACATGACGGGACAGTCCGGGCACCCCGGAAGCCGGCACTACGACGACTTGCTCGAGGGCTGGCTGGAGGGCCGCACGAACCCGGTCCGTCAGCCGGCTGTGGATACGCTCCACCTCGATCCGGCCTGATGCCGTCGCGCCGCGACCAGATCAAGATGACCGAGGCCGAGGTCAGGGGCTTCCTGACCGAGCAGATGGTCATGCAGTGCGCCACGCTAGGCCCCCGCGGGCTGCCGCACGTTGTGCCGCTCTGGTTCGTTCCGGACGGGCTCGAGCTGCGCGGCTGGACCTACGCCAAGTCCCAGAAGGCTAAGAACCTCGAGCGGGAGCCGCGCGCCACGGTCGCGATCGAGGACGGGGTCCGGTACGAGGAGCTGCGCGGTGTCTCGATGGAGTGCGATGTGGAGCTGGAGCGCGATCCGGACCGCGTCGGCGAGATCGCGGACGCGCTCGTCGACCGCTACGCGGGCGGCTCGCGGGAGATGAAGGAGTTCTTTCGCGGACAGGTGCCGAAGCGGGTGGCGCTCCGCTTCTCGCCGTCCCGGATCGTGACCTGGGACCATCGGAAGCTCGCGGGCACACATTGATGAAGGGACTGGTCCTCTCCGGCGGCAAGGGCACGCGGCTCCGGCCGATCACCCACACCTCCGCCAAGCAGCTCGTTCCGGTCGCGAACAAGCCCGTGCTCTTCTACGGCCTCGAGGCGATGGCCGACGCCGGCATCGGCGAGGTGGGGATCATCGTGGCGCCCAAGACCGCCGACGAGATCCGGGCGGCCGCCGGCGACGGGTCCGGCTTCGGGCTTCGGATCACCTACATAGAGCAGGAGGAGCCGCTCGGGCTAGCCCACGCCGTCCTCACCGCGGAGCCCTTCCTGGGCGACTCCCCGTTCGTCATGTACCTCGGCGACAACCTGCTCCGCGACGGCATCCGAGCGCTGGTCGACACGTTCCGCGACGAGCAGCCGGACGCGCTCATCCTGCTCACGCCCGTGCCGGACCCCGAGCACTACGGCGTCGCCGAGCTCGAGGACGCCCGCGACGCCCGGCTGATCGAGAAGCCCAAGCAGCCGCGGACGGACCTCGCGCTCGTGGGCGTCTACATGTTCACGCCCGCCATCTTCGAGGCCGCCCGCTCGATCGAGCCCTCCTGGCGCAACGAGCTCGAGATCACCGATGCAATCCAGACGCTCGTGGATCGCGGCCTGCGGGTCGATCCGCACATCGTGCACGGTTGGTGGAAGGACACCGGGCAGGTGCAGGACATGCTCGAGGCCAACCGGCTGATCCTCGACGATCTGACCGAGAGCGTGGAGGGCGAGCTCGTCGACACGCGCGTAGAGGGCCGAGTGGTGATCGAGCGGGGTGCGGTCCTCACCCGCGCGACGGTGCGCGGACCCGCGATCGTCGGCTCCGGCAGCCGGATAACCGACGCCTACATCGGCCCCTTCACGGCGATCGGCGAGGACGTGGAGATCGTGGGCGCCGAGCTCGAGCACTCGATCGTGCTCTCCGGCTCCTCGATCCGCGACCTCGAGTACCGCATCGAGGCGAGCCTGATCGGAAAGAACGTCCAGATCCGGCGCGGCCCCGCGCTGCCCAAGGCGTATCGCTTCGTGGTCGGCGACAACGCCGACGTGCAGATCCTCTGAGCGGCCCGCGGATCACGGCGAGCGCCGCGTTCCTCCTCCAAGTAGGGTGACCCTCGCACGGGACGCATGGCCGTCGACCTCGTCATCGACATCGAGAACAGCCCGGGGGCGCTGGCGCAGGTGGCGGCCGCCATCAGCGATGCCGGCGTGAACATCGCGGCCGCCACCTGCGTCGGGCCGGGCGAGCGAGCCCAGCTGCACATACTCGTCCCCCACGCCGAGGCTGCCAGGCACGCGTTGGCGATCTCCCACGTCGCGGTCACCCGCGAGCGGGAAGTCGTGGTGGTCGACGTCGAGGACCGCCCGGGTGTCCTGGCCGATCTGACTCGCAAGATCGCCCGGGCGGGGGTCAACCTCGACCTCGTGTACGTCGCCACCCGAAACCGCGTGGTCTTCGGGGCGCCCGACCTCCCTGCTCTCAAGGCCGCGCTGGACGCCGGGGGCTAGTCGCCTCAGCGCCGCTCGCAGGCGGCGCTAGGCGGCCACGGTCGGGGAGCCCGGGAGCCCCAAGGGCCGCTCCGCGAAGGCCTGCTCCGCGTCGACCTCATAGCACCTGTTCAGGCTCGACTCGCCGAGCGTCGAGTCGACGTACGCCTGGATCGACTCCACGGACTCGGCCTCCCAGAGGCAGGTGACCGCCGACCCGTCCGCGCTCGGGTAGAACTGAAGCGCCCTCGCTCCCGCGGGCGCACCCTCGTTCTTGATCAGCCTCTGCCCGCGCGAGAACGCGGTCTGCGGGTCATGGATCTGGTGTTGCACGACGACGTACATCGCCGACGCTCCTCTCGTTGCGATTACCGAACGCCGCGACCGTACGCCCGGCCACCCGGGGCCGGCATCGGCCGGATTTACCAATTCCCCACGAGACGCCGTGGTCATTTCTGACCACGGCGGCCTCGTCAGACGAGGTCGTGCTCGAACGCGAACGCGCTCGCCGCCGTTCGGGACGAGACACGCAGCTTGGCGAAGATGTTCTGGAGGTGGCGGGCCACGGTGCGCTCGCTGATGACCAGAGCCGCTGCGATCTCCCGGTTGGTCTTGCCGGCAGCGACCAGCCGCAACACCTGGAGCTCACGGGCGGTCAGCTCGTGATCGGCAGCCGGCCTGGCGCGGCCGGCGAGGGAGTCGACCCAGGCTACGGCGGGAGCGGCTCCCAGCTCTGCGAAGACCTCGCGAGCGGCCTGGAGCTCGATCCCGGCCGTGTCCTCGTCGCCTAGCGAGCGACATGCCAGCCCCACCAGCGCGCGGGCCCGAGCTGCCTGGTGCGGCGCGTCGAGCTCCTGCCAGGCCCGGCATGCGGCGCGAAGCGCGACAAGCGCGGTGTCGGCGTCGCCGTCCGCCAGCGCCACCTCCCCCCGAGCCTGAGCGGACATCGCGTTCAGCACGTCGGTGCCTTGCCGCTTCGCGATCTGTTCGAGCTCGCCGCAGGCGCCGCGGGCCGCCTCGACATCGCTGATCGCCAGCACGATCTCCACGTACGCCGGAAGCAGGGCCGCACGATTCAGGGGCCGCGTCGTCTCTCCCACCGCGCGTCGGATCGCGGCGGCCGCAGCGGAGGCGTCGCCCTGCGCCAGCCGCAATAGTGCGAGACCCGGCTGCGGTTCCCGTCCGAGCCCGCTCGCTTCGCGGTAGGCGGCCTCGGCCGGCTCGAACTCACCCTGCAGACGATGGAGCTCGGCTCGCTGGTAGGCGGCGTGGCCGAGTGCTCGCTGATTCAGCACGCCTTCGGTGAAGCGCTCGCCGAGCCGGCGCAATTCCTGGAGCGCATCCGGCCAGGCACCCCCCAGCGTCATGAGCTGCGCGCGGTGCACCAGGCACAGACCGTTGTGGGCCACCATGTCGGGCTGCCTCTCGCACCAGCGGTTCAGGGCGGCGGTCCACTCCCGGGCGCGGCCCAGCTCGTAGACGCCCTGACAGAACGCGATCGTGTTGCAGTAGACGATGCCCGCCACGATCGGCGACAGCTCGCCCGCGGTCACCGCCACCATCGTCTCGTCCACCAGCCTCAGGCCGTCCTCCGTGCGGCCCAGTCTGACCAGCGCGTGGCCCTGCTCCATCAGGCCGAGTGCGGCCAGGTCCCGGTCACCGAATCGCTCTCCGATCTCGGCGATGTCGACCGCGATCGCATGTGCGGCCTCGTGCTGGCTCGCGAACAGGTGCTCCAGCAGCGCGGCTATCAGCACATAGCCCCGCTCGACGCAGTCACGACCGTCGCGCTCCAGCAACCTCTGCGCCCGAGCGAACCATCCCCTCGCGGGCCCGGTCTCGCCCCGGAACAGGAAGTTGTGCCCGATCCACCACGCGCAGCGCACGGCCCGGAGCGCCTCGCCGGCGTCGAGATGAGCCTGATGAGCCCGCTCCAGCCCGCTCACGTAGTCACCGTCGCGACCGAGCATGTAGCTCGACCTCGCGAGCAACTCGAGGTCATCCACGGCTAATGGCTCAGCACGATCGGCGGCCGAGAGAGACTCGTAGGCGTCGGCCCACTTGTGCCTGGCATAGGACTCGCGGCCGCGTTCCAGCTCGGCGATACCACGCACGACAGCGGGATTATCGTGCCGCGCCGGCCGCGGTCGCCAGCGGCCTCACGACTGCGGTCGGTAGGCCAGGTAGACCACCCCGTTGTCATACGAGTCACAGCCCGCGAGCGACAGCTTGCGCGGCGCGGCTTCCTCGGTGAAGAGCCGCGGACCGGACCCGCGGGTGAGCGGATAGACGAACAGATGGAGCTCGTCGACCAGGCCGTCCGCGAGCATCGCTCGGACGAGCGTCCCGCTGCCGCTGACGTAGATGTGGCCGTCGACCTCGTCCTTGAGGCTGCGGATCACATCGGGGTCGTACGGCCCGATGATCTTCGAGTTGTTCCACGTGGCGTTCGTCAGCGTCGAGGAGACGACGTACTTGGCGGTGTCGTTGAAGAACGGGGCTCCCGGGTCGTCCTCCACGGTCCGCGTCGACCACGCGGGCTCGAACTGCTCGTAGGTCGTGCGCCCGAGAAGGATGCCTCGGGAGCGTTCCGTGGCCGCGGCGATCGCTTCTCCCATTTTGGGGTGGAAGCCGTAGTCGAACGTCCACGTCGGGGCGTCGATCACGCCGTCGAGACTCATGAACTCGTGCACGTGTATTTCTCCCACTTCTCACCTCCGTGTCGGATGTAGCGGTGTACACCCTCCCAGCCTGGCGAAGTCATCGATCGGGCGGAGGGCCGGCGCCGGCAGAGCCCCGGCACCCGCGGGCCGGCCCTCCGTGGTACCTCTTTCCGTGTGAAGGTCCTGGTCCTTGGCGCCGGGGGCATGCTCGGGCGCGACGTGGTGCGGGCCGCTGAGCGCGCGAACCACGAGGTCGCCGCGCTCGTCCGGGCGGAGGCGGACCTGCCGGCCGCGGCCGCCGCCCCCGCCGAAACCAGCCGCGTCGCGCCCGCGGCCGTGGTCAACTGCGCGGCCTACACGAACGTCGACGGCGCCGAGTCGGAGCCCGACGAGGCGTTGCGCGTGAACGGCACCGGCGCCGGGCTCGTGGCCGCGGCGGCGTCGGAGGCCGGCGCCTCCGTCCTCTACCCGTCGACCGACTACGTTTTCGACGGCGAGAAGGCGGCGCCCTACACCGAGTCCGACGCGCCGAACCCCCTCTCCGCCTACGGCCGTTCGAAGCTCGCCGGTGAGAGGTCCACGATCGAGGCGAACGAGCGGCACTTCGTCGTGCGCTCCTCCTGGTTGTTCGGCGCCGGCGGAAGCAACTTCGTGGACACGATGCTCGGGCTGGCGGAGACGGAGGACCAGGTGCTGGTCGTGCGCGATCAGGTGGGCTCCCCGACCTTCACCGGTCACCTCGCCGACGGGCTCGTGCGACTACTCGACACCGTGTCCTTCGGGCTCCACCACATGACCGCCACGGGCGAGTGCTCCTGGTACGAGTTCGCTCAGGCCATCTTCGAGCGCGCGGGCGTCGAGTGTCGCGTGCTGTCCTGCACGTCCGCCGAGCTCGCTCGGCCCGCCCCACGGCCCTTCTACTCGGTGCTCAAGACTGAGTGGAACGACACGGTTCGCCTGCCGGCGTGGGAGGCGGGGCTCGACGCCTACCTCGCGGAGCGGGTGGCGGCCAGGTGAGGCTGCTCGTCACCGGGGCGGCCGGGTTCATCGGCTCGAGCTACGTGCGCCTCGCGGCTGAGGAGCACGAGGTCGTGGTGCTCGACAAGCTCACCTACGCCGGTCGCCGCGAGAACCTGCCCGAGGGAACAGGGCTGGTGGTGGGGACGATCGAGGACCCGCGCGCGGTGCGGGAGGTCATGCGCGGCTGCGACGCGGTCGTCAACTTCGCGGCCGAGTCGCACGTGGACCGCTCGATCGCCGACCAGGAGGCCTTCGCCCGCACGCACGTGATCGGAACGGCGGTTTTGCTGGACGCCGCGCGTGAGCTGGGCGTACCGCGCTACGTGCAGGTCTCGACGGACGAGGTCTACGGGTCGATCGAGGACGGCTCGTTCACCGAGCGTTCCCAGCTCAACCCGTCGTCGCCGTATTCGGCCACCAAGGCGGCGGGCGACCTGCTCGTCTCCGCCCACCACCACACCTACGGCATCGAGGCGCTGATTTGCCGCGGCTCGAACAACTACGGGCCCCGGCAATACCCCGAGAAGCTGATCCCGCTGATGATCCTGAATGCCCTGCACGGCGATGGCCTCCCCGTCTACGGGGACGGGCGCCAGGTCCGCAACTGGCTGTATGTCGACGACTTCTGCCGCGCCATCCACACCGTGCTCACGGACGGGAGGCCGGGCGAGGCCTACAACGCGGGGGGGCCGGACGAAACCGAGAACATCGAGGTGGTCCGCCGGATCATCGAGCTGACCGGCGCCGACGACTCGCTCGTCGAGCACGTGACGGACCGTCCGGGCCACGACCGCCGCTACAGCCTGTCATCGGAGAAGCTCCGCTCGGAGCTCGGCTGGGAGCCGCGCGTGCGCTTCGCCGAGGGGCTCGGCCGCACCGTCGACTGGTACCGCGACAACGAGTGGTGGTGGCGCCCGATCAGGAGCGGCGAGTACCGCGACTACTACGAGCAGCAGTACGGTCGCTCGCTCTCCGGGTGAGGGGCCGAGAAC
>JBKPFJ010000077.1:0-28913 GCA_046728795.1 Actinomycetota bacterium
ACTGCGTGTTGTTCGAGTAGAAGTTCGCATCGCTGATGGCGGCGATGCCGTAGACGATGTTGAGTGTGCCGGCAACCAACAGCAGGATGGCTGCGAAGATCGCGCGGCCCACACCTCTTACGTTCATTCACGGCTCCTTTCCGAGCACGGACGCGGCTAGTCTCAAGCCTGTGGTGTGCGAATACATCACCCGATTGGGATGAACTGCGGGCTCCTGAACGCGTAGGGTGATTGGCATGTCGGACGACGACCAACTGGAGCAACTGTCTTCCAAGGAGCTGCACGACCTCGCGGTTAGCCGCGCGAAGCGCCACCTCGACGTCCGCTTCTTCTGGCGCCTGATGGAGCTGCTCCCTGTCGCGGAGGCCGCCACCGGAAACTTGAGGGAGGCGGAGGCGGACGTGGCGACGATCAGGGCGCACATCGACGACATCACGGACTCCGGGCGAGATGAGATAGCCGACCAGCTGCGCCCCTTCTACCTGGAGTACCTGAGGCGCCACGGCGTCCAGCCACCCTCTGGGCGAGGTCCCGCGCCGACTGAGCGCGGCTAACCGGCCGCCGGCACGACGTCGGCCGGCGGCTCCGCGGAGACTCCCCTGCGAAGCGCCAGGCCCACGAAGGGGAAGATCAGCGTCGACAGGATCGCCGCGCCCACGAGGGCGGCGGACGTCGACGAACGCATGTGTCCCCCCTCCGTGGCGAGCGTCGTGATGGCCACGACGAGCGGCAGCTCGGTGGCCGAGAAGACCGCGAGCGCCGCGCGCTCGCGGGCGTCGAGCACGCCCCGGTAGAGGAGGACCGCTGGAGCCCCGCGTACCAAGAGGAAGAGGCCGAGGAAGAGCGGCACCTTAAGGAGCGTGCCCGTGCTGGCGAACAGAGCGTCGAGGTCGAAGTTCATACCGCTCGTGATGAAGAAGAACGGCACCAGGAACCCGAAGCCGACGGCGGTCAGCTTCGACTCGAAGACCGCCAGCTCGTTCCCTCGCAGGGATACCCGCGTGATCATGCCGGCGACGAAGCCGCCAAGCAGGATGTCCAGACCGAGCTCCTCCGTGAGCGCCAAGAGCCCGAAGACGAGCACGACGACGATCCGGACGGCGAGCTGGCTGCTCGACTCGAGCGTGCGCTCGAGCAGGGGCCAGCCCGGTCGCGCGAGCCGCAAGGACGCCAGCGCCAGCACGGTGGCCAGGATGACGAACGCGACCAGGATCGCCGCCTCGTGCAGCGGGTGCGAGGTCGAGAGGATGAGCGTGATGAGCAGGATCGGGCCGAACTCGCCCACGCCGCCGGCGGCGAGAAGGTAGGTCCCGAAGCGGGTGCGCAGCTCGCCGGTGTCACGCATTACCGGGATCAGCGTGCCGATCGCCGTGGTCGACAGGGCGGAGCCCGTGTAGAGGAAGGAGAGCACGACACCCGCGGCGGCCAGGGCGCCGCCGATCGCGTACGCGAGCACGAGTGAGAGCAGCCAGCCCCAAGCGCCCAGGGAGAGCGGCCTGCCTCGAATGCGCTCGAAGTCGATCTCGTAGCCGGCGAAGAAGAACAGCATCCCGAGACCCAGGTTCGAGAAGAAGTCGATGAAGTCGTCGGTCTGGGCGATGTCGAGCACCTGAGGGCCGATCGCTATCCCCAGCAGCAGCTCGAGCACTACCACCGGCGGCGCCATCCGCCGCGGCATGACCGCGACCGTCGTCGCCGCGATCGCGGCGGCGACAACCATCGCGAAGAAAGAGGACGTGTCGACGTGGATCATCGGTGTCCGCCCGCCGCGGAGTGTCGATTAACGGCGCCGCCGTCGCATCATGCGGATCGGGTGAGAAGGCGCGCCCCTCCATCGGGGTAGTGCCCTCGCCCCCGGAAATACGCAGGCACGCGCACTTCCCAAACAGGTCGGAAACGACGACCGTATCCGGCGGTGCCCCTCACAGCGGCAACGTCGCGGGCTTCGTCGAGCTGGGCGCTGGATGGTCCAGCGCTTGCGGGCCGCCCACTCCGGTCTCCGTCTGGTCTGGTCGCCCGCCCGCGCCTCGTAAGGCGCCTGGTCGCGTCGGCCGATGTCCCGCTTGTGCTTGTGGTCGCGGCCGCCGGCTTCGGGAAGACCACGCTGCTCTCGCAATGGGCGGACCTCGATGCACGACCGTTCGCCTGGGTGACGCTGGACCAAGCGGACAACGACCCGACACGCCTGGTCGCCTCGATCGCTCATGGGCTCGACCGGGTCGAACCCGTCGATCACGACGAGCAGATGCGCCCCGCCGTGCTGGTGCTCGACGACGTCCACGTGCTTCACGAGGATGGGTTGCTCGAGGGGATCGCCGCGCTCCTCGACCACCTGCCGCCCGGATCGCAGCTCGTGTTGGCATCCCGAACCGAGCCCGCGCTGCCGATCGGGCGCCTTCGCGCGCAGCGCAAGGTCTTGGAGGTCCGCTCAGCCGACCTCGCGATGACGCGATCCGAGGGGGCCGCGCTGCTCCGCATGGTCGGGCTCGAGCTCGATTCAGCGCAGGTGGCGACGTTGGTCGGGCGAACCGAGGGGTGGCCTGTCGGGCTGTATCTGGCGGCCTTGGCGCTGCGGGACCAGCCCGATGTGGCGCAGGGTTTGGCCCGCTTCGATGGAGAGGACCGGCTGGTCGTCGACTACCTGCGTGACGAGCTCCTGTCCCAGGTCCCCGACGATCAGCTCGAGTTCCTGACCCGGACGTCCGTGCTGGAACGGCTCTCCGGGCCCCTGTGCGATTTCGTCCTCGAGCGGGAGGACTCGGCGAAGACGCTCGCCGAGATGGCGCATTCGAACTTGTTGCTCGTGCCTCTAGATCGCACAGGCGAGGCCTACCGCTACCACGCGCTCCTTGCGAGCGCCCTCGGGCGCGAGCTGCGCCGGCTGGAGCCCGACCTCGAGCACGAGCTCCACCGCCGGGCAAGCGCCTGGTACACGGATCACGACGACCCCGATCGCGCGATAGGCCATGCGATCGCAAGCCGCGATCTGGAGCTCATCGGCGACCTGCTGTGGGACAACGTCCCGCGTTATGTCCCCCGTGGCCGCACCGACAGCATTCAGAGTTGGCTCGCTCACTTCACCGACAACGACCTGGCGAGCGTGCCCGCACTCGCCCTGGTTGCGGCGACGGCTCACCTGACGAGCGGGGACGGGAACCAGTTGAGGCATTGGGCCTCGGCCACGGCCCGGGGGCTCGACGATTCAGCGCCCGGCGAAACACCTTCCACACTCGAGGCGGGCCTCGCGGTGATGCGCGCAGCCATCGGCGACGATGGCATGGTGGCCATCGCCGACGATGCCGCCCGCGCGTACCGCCTCGAGGCAGAGGACAGCCCCTGGCGCTCGGCTTGTTGCCTGTTCGAAGGCGTCGCGCGCCAGCTAACCGGTGATCGTGAGCGCGCCCGTCTCCTCCTCGAGGAGGGCGCTCGCCGCGGCGCGGTCGGGGCACCGACCCTCGAGACCCTCTGCCTGGCGCAGTTGACGCTGCTGGCGATCGACGAAGACGACCTGGATGCCGCGGAGATGCTGACGGGTCGTTCGCTGGCTCATGTCGAGCGCTTTGCGATAGGCGACTATCCGACCGAGGCCTCGGTCTTCGCTGCGTCCGCACTCGTCCGCGCGACGGCCGGTCGCGTGGAAGAGGCGACCAGGGACGTGCGCCGGGGACAGCGCCTGCTGGCGATGCTGACCGACTTCGCACCCTGGTACGAGGCGGAGGTCCGGATCGCGCTCGCGCGTGCCGCGCTGCGGCTGGCCGACGTTCCCGCGGCGCGAACGCTGCTCGCCGAGGCGTCGCGGTTCCTGCGCCAGGTGCCCGATGCCGTGGTGCTGTGGGAGTGGCTCGACGACGCGCGCAAGAGAGCGGACGCTGCGTCGAGCTCCGGCGTCGGCGGCGGCTGGACCCTTACCACTGCCGAGCTGCGAGTGCTGCGGTTCCTACCGAGCCACCTCTCTTTCCCGGAGATCGCGGACCTGCTTTATGTCTCCCCGAACACCGTCAAGACACACGCGCGCGCCGTCTACCGCAAGCTCGACGTCTCGTCGCGAGCCGAGGCCGTCGCCCAGGCCCAAGAGGCCGGACTGCTCGACCCGCCCAGCACCCCCTGACAAGGATCATCCGATTCGGGCGATGCTCCGAGCAGGGGATCCTCGTAGGCTCGCGCCGTGCCGCGCACGCTGGACCCCCTCGAGCGTCTGCTTCGGCGAGTCGCGCTCGGCGACGACGGCCGCGGCCTCGAGGACCTCCCTGCACTCGATCCGAGGACGCGCGCCCTGGTCCGGCTCGGCTCGCTGATATCGCTGGGCGCTGCCACGACGTCCTACCGTTGCGCGATCGACCTCGCGTACGCCGCGGGGGCGACGGACGAGGACGTCCTCGGCGTGCTGTCGGCGGTCGCTCCCGAGGCGGGAACGGCGCGCGCAGTCGCCGCTGCACCCGCCCTCGCGCTGGCGCTGGGCTACGACGTCGGGGACGACCTGACCTGAGGGCCCGGCTCACCCCGTTCAGGTTCCGCGGCGACGACCACGACGCTTCGGCCGACCAGGTCCTGGAGGCCCCGGCGCCGATCGGTCAGAAGGATCGGCACGAAGCCGAGAAGCAGGGGGATGGCCGCGAGAAGCAGCCCGATCACGCGCAGGAACGCCCAGCCCGGCCGGAGCGGCTCGTCGCTCTCGGCGCGTCGCACCCTGATCCGCATCACTCGGTTGCCGGGAGTTTGGCCCGTCGTCGACCAGAAGACCACGAAATAGCCGATTGTCCAGATCACGAGTAGGACGCCGCCCACGACGACCAGGGCAGTGTCGACCTTGTCGGGGATGTCGAGCACGGAAAGCCCCAACCCGACGACGACCCCGACCGTCAAACCCGCCAGGTCCACGATGGCGGCGTCGATGGCGAAAGCGATCGTCCGCGTCACGAGCCCGGCGTAGGCGGACGGCGTCTCAGTGGATTGCACTGAGCCATGCACGCGCTCGGCAGCAGCGGCCTGGGCGCGGGCGGCAATCGCCGCGTGCTCCGCTGTCTCCTCTCCCAGGCTCATCGTTCCTCGGTCTCGACGGTGCCTCCGGATGACGGTGGCCGGCGTCGGAGCATGCGGCGCGCGACTCTCTCCAGACCCGCGTCCGCGCGCTGCGAGCGGACTCGGACCTGCCCGGCCACCTGCTCCGCGAAGCCGATGCTCTGCCGAGTGATGGCGTCGGTGACCGGCGGGCTCTGCGCGATCTCGCTCACGAGCAGCCAGAGCTCCTCGCTCTCCAGGAGCCGCTCGACGACCGTGTCGAGCAGCCGGCTCTCGATCACCTGGGTCGCAAGTCGCTCGACCTCCGGCCCGTCGAGCAAGCGGTCGGCCAGCCTGTCAGCGATGTCCTGTGCCAGCACCCGGTCCAGCACGCCCTCGAGCGCCTCTGCGGTGAGCATCTCCTCCGCTACGCGCTCCAGCACCGCGTAGCGCACGAGGTCGCGTGCGAGCGCGTCGACGAGCGGTCCGCTCAGCGCGTGGCCCACGGCCCGATCCACGGCGGGGCTTGCGAACACGCGCTTGACCGCCTCGTCCGTGTACCGCCATGCGAGGAGTGCGTCGAGACCGCTCAGCGCCGTGCGGCCCGCAGCATCCGCCGCGCCGCGTCCGAGCCTGACACCCACCGCAGCGGCGGCGCGGGCGGGGCGCAGGCCGTAGTCGAGCAGCGTCATGGAACCGCCTACCGGTCCTGGGGCCGGAACGGCCGCGGCTCGTAAGCGCATCCGTCCCCGATCGAGGTCTCCGCACTCATGTGTGAGTACAGGCTCTCATCGATGAGACCGTACTGCGCGCGCTGCAGCTGCTCATCCATCACAGACAGGACGCCCGCTCACTCTCCAAGCTCGAGCCGAATTCCTCAGCCCGAGTAACACGAGTCAGGCGCTTACGTCACGCGCGCCTGATGGCCGCCGTATGCGGCGAGGCCGTAGAGGACCAGCAGGTCTATAGCGAAGATGCACAGCGCCCAGAGCGGATAAGCGGGGATCGTGAGCAATGCCCCGATCGCGCTGAGGGTGGCGCCGATCATCCCGATCCAGCGGCCGAACTCGCCTCCATACCAGATCGAGAAGGCGGCGACGACCTGGATCACGCCGATGAACAGGACGATCCAGCCCCACGTGCTCAGGTCGCTGATGATGAACCGCTTGTCCTCGAGGAAGAAGTTGGCCTTGTCGATTGCGGCGATGCCCCAGATGAAGTTGAGGATCCCCGCAATCAGAACCACGATGCCGGCGAACAGCAGCCAGCCGCCGCCTCTCACGGACTCGTCCACAGATGTCTCCTTTCCGCCGGTGCGTCGCGGCCACCGGCAGGGCCTGGTGGTCGCCCCCATGGTCGGTTGAGCCGGCCAACTGCGCAATGAGGTGAGCCACACTTGCCTACGGGGTGCCGACACCCCCGGCACCCGGCCAGGGGTGGGCACGATGGCGGGAGTGATGGGCGCACCATTGCCGCCGCGAGTCCCGGGCGGGATTCTTGGGGGCCCCGTGAGCGCGCCGGCGTCCAGCATCGCACCGCCTTCGAGCCGGGCCACCGAGCATGCCACCGTCGACGAGCGAGTCGAGCGCGGCAAGGCGGCCCGCAGTGACGTTCCGCGATCGAGCCACGCGGACTGGGCGCCGCCGGCGGACCGCGCCGATCCAGTCGCGCTGCTCGAAGAGCAAGCGGAGACCCGGGTGGCGGACCTCGTGCCGATCCGCTACGGGCGCATGGCGGCATCCCCCTTCGCGTTCTTCCGCGGCGCCGCGGCCGTGATGGCGGCGGACCTGGCGAACACTCCTGGCTCCGGGATAACGGTCCAGCTCTGCGGCGACGCCCATCTGTCGAACTTTGGCGGCTTCGCCGGACCCGACCGGCGGCTCCTGTTCGACCTAAACGACTTCGACGAAACGCTGCCCGGGCCCTGGGAGTGGGACGTCAAGCGCCTGGCCGCGAGCCTGACGATCGCCGCGCGCCAGCGCCACTTCGACGCTAGAGCGCGGCGACGGATCGTGGTCGCCGCGATGGCGCGCTACCGCGAGACGATGCGCGCCTTCGCGGGGATGTCCAACCTCGACATGTGGCACTCGCGCGTGGAGGTCGAAGAGGTTCTTTCCCGCGTCCGCGACCGGCTCGACCACGAGGCGCTCAAGCGCGCACGCCAGAACGTCGCGAAGGCACGACGGAAGGACAGGATGCGTGCGCTTTCCAAGCTCACCCACCTGGTCGACGGCGAGCCGAGGTTCATCAGCGACCCCCCGCTCATCGTGCCCGCCGCAGAGCTGATCGCGGTGTACGGGCTTCCCGATCGGGAAACGGCCGACGAGCAGGCCCGTGGGCTGGTGCACGCCTATCGGGCCACGCTCCCCAGCGACCTCCGGCGCCTGGTCGAGAGCTACCGCTACGTGGACTTCGCACACAAGGTCGTAGGAGTCGGCAGCGTCGGGACCCGCGCGTGGATAGTCCTCATGCTCGGTCGGGACGCCGACGATCCGCTCTTCCTACAGGTCAAGGAAGCGCAGCGGTCGGTGCTCGAGCCGTTCGCCCGCCGCAGCGTGTTCAAAAACCAGGGTCAGCGGGTGGTGCAGGGGCAGCGCCTCATGCAGGCAGCCGGCGACATCATGCTCGGCTGGATCCGCACGCCCGGGATGGATGGACTGGAGCGCGACTTCTACGTCCGCCAGCTGTGGGACTGGAAGGCGTCCGCCGACGTGGATGGGATGGATCCCACCGCGCTCGAGCTTTATGGCGGGCTTTGCGGAGCCACACTCGCCCGCGCTCACGCGCGTTCCGGCGACCGCATCGCCATCGCCGCCTACCTGGGTCGCGGCGACGGCTTCGACCGCGCGGCCGCCGACTTCTCGGAGCGTTATGCCGACCAGAACGAGCGGGACCACACGGCGCTCGTCGACGCGATCGAGGCCGGTCGGGTCGAGGCCCGGATGGGCGTCTGAGCCACGCTGCGGGTGGTGCGCGCTGCCCCTCCGTGACACCGGTGCGCGTCATTGCCCGGGGCCGTGGGGCACTGCGACTCTTTACATCCGCAATGGCGGGCAATTCCAAGCGACCC
Source organism: Actinomycetota bacterium (assembly GCA_046728795.1). Classification (GTDB taxonomy): domain Bacteria; phylum Actinomycetota; class Thermoleophilia; order Solirubrobacterales; family Thermoleophilaceae; genus JBKPFJ01. The sequence continues at coordinate 8,069 of JBKPFJ010000077.1, forward strand.
GAGTACCCCGCCCGGCAGGGCGGCGAGGTAAGGGTGGTCACAGTGGACGATCAGCCGATCTTCCGGGAGGCCGCCCAGGAGGTAATAGAGGCCACCGCCGGCTTTAGGTGCGTCGGTGAGGCATGCTCTGGCGCCGAGGCGCTCGACCTGGTGGACGCGCTCCGGCCCCAGCTGGTCCTCGTCGACGTGCGCATGCCGGGGATCGGCGGCATCGAGGTTGCGAGACGTATCAAGAACGCGCACCCCGAGATCGTCGTCGTGCTGATCTCGATCGAAGAGCCGGCGAACTTCCCCACATCGTTGCCCGCCTCCGGTGCCGAGGCGCTCGTGCGCAAGCAGGACTTCGGGCCGCGCATGCTGCGGGGCCTGTGGCTCGACCATGGCGCCCGCGCCTGAGCGCTCGGGCGACTGAAAGTGAGCCTCCGTCGCGTCCCGGCGCTGACTCGGCCGCGGCGATCGACCAGGCCGTCCAGCGAAGGGGACCGCGGTCGCCCTTTACCTGCTTGACACGCTCCGCGGCCTGTTCGTCAGCGCCACACCGCGCTGCTAGCTGGGATGACTCGCGAAGAACTCAAGCGCCGTCTTCGTCTTCGTATGCTGCTCTCCCGACAGGTCGATGCTCTGACCCGCCAGGTACGCCCTCGTTTTCGCGCCCACCTGGAACGCCTCTGACGGAGCGCACTTCGTCGAGAGCTCGAGGATCCGCTCTCCGTCCGGGTACAGCCACATCTCGGCGACGAGCTTCCGGTCGTAGTCCGTGGGCGAGAGCTTGAGCTTGAGCACGAAGATCGGACCGAGGACCGAGAGGCCGTCCAGGTCGACTCCCTCGGGGGCATGGTCCGCGAAAAACGCTCGCTGCTCATTCGAAAACAGCTTTCGAAGCGGCAGGCTCCCGGACACGGCCTCCTTGACGTCCGCCGATCCGACCCTTCCCTTCATGGTGGCGGAGCAGACATATCCGCCGGGCATCACGTCGACCTCCACGACCAGGCTCGGCGACGCGCGGAGGTCCGACGGCAGCTCGCCCGGAATCACCGGCCGCAGCTTTACGACCGAATCGTGCTGCTTCCTGCCCTGTATCCGGCGGGCGCGCACCACCAGCCCGTGGCGGTTGAGGGCCAGGTCCGGAGTGTCGAAGAAGTAGACCTGGCGGATCTGAGCGTCCAGCGCATCCATCCCCAACGCGGCGATCGCCGAGCGCTGTGCCGCTTCCGGCACGGTCAACTTCAGCTCGACGCTGTCGGCGCCCTCGAGGAGGCCAAGGAGCTCCTTGAGCTGCTCGTCCGGAAGAGCGATGAGCTGTTTCGGCGTGGAGGTCAAAGCTGCGGCGAATCCTCGCGTAGCGAGGGTCCATCCGGCAACACGGTGCGCACGTCGATCGCCAAGGGTGCCGGCCTCTCCGGGTGGATATGTTCCTTGCGTGGCGATCCGCGTCGCTCTGGGCGAAGACAGCCTCATCGTCCGCGAGGGTTTGCAGCAGCTGCTGGCGTCCTCCCCTGGAATCGAGGTGACCGCCGCGTGCGGCGACCTGGACTCACTGTTCGAAACGGTGGACGAGCTGGAACCGGACGTTGTTCTCACGGACATCCGGATGCCGCCGTCGAACACCGACGAGGGAATCAGGATCGCCGCGAGCCTGCGAGCGACTCACCCCGAGGTCGGCGTGGTGGTCCTGAGCCAGTACTCCGAACCGAGGTACGTGCTCCGCCTGCTCGAGTCTGGCTCCGACCGGCGCGCCTATCTCCTCAAGGAGCGGGTGCACAACCGCGGCGAGCTCGTGTCCGCCATCGACACTGTCGCCCATGGGGGCTCGGTGATCGATCCCAAGCTCGTGGAGGTGCTGGTTAACGTCCGGGCGCGCGCCGAATGCTCGCCGCTGGCGGAGCTCACGCCTCGCGAGCACGAGGTCCTCGCCGAGATCGCCACGGGCAAGAGCAACACGGCGATCGCGGAGTCGCTCGTCCTGACCAAGCGGGCCGTGGAAAAGCACATCAACTCGATCTTCATGAAGCTGGGCCTGGCGAGCTCCGAAGACGTCAGCAAGCGGGTGAAGGCGACGCTGCTCTTCCTGGCGGAGGCCGACTCGAGCGTCGAGCCCCAGGTCTCGTCCGAACCCTAGGGCGCTCGCAGAAGTGACGGGTAGGGCCCGCCTCTCCGCCGGGACACCTGCCTGCGCCATTGCGTGGCGTCCGGCGCATCGTGTTCGCTATCCCGGTGGCCGCACGAGCACAGCCGCGCGCTCACCGCCGCCTGGGGCTCGCGCTCATCGTCGTCGCCACGCTGCTCACCTTCATTGGGCTCTTCGCGATCTGGGCGAACCGCCAGCTGCTCAACACGGACAACTGGACCGACAGCAGCAGCAAGCTTCTCGAAAACGACGACATCCGCTCGCAGCTTTCGATCTTCCTGGTCGACGAGCTCTATAAGAACGTCGACGTCCAGGCCAGGCTGCGCCAGGCACTGCCGCCCCGGCTGGATCCCCTCGCCGGCCCGGCCGCCGGCGGGCTCAGGCAGTTCGCCGAGCGAGCCGTGAACCAGCTGCTCGAGCGGCCGAGAGCGCAGAAGGCTTGGGAGCAGGCAAGTCGGCGCGCGCACCAGCGCTTCCTCGACGTCGTGGAGGGCGGTGGTCCCGCCGTCTCGACCGGCGGCGGCGACGTAACGCTCGACTTGAAGGGGCTTCTCGGTCAAACTGAGAGCAGGGTGGGAATCGGCGGTCGTGCCGCCGAGAAGGTCCCCGCGGACGCCGCACAGCTCGAGATCCTGCACTCGGACCAGCTGGAGCTGGCGCAGGACCTGGTCCACTTCCTCAAGATCCTGGCGATCGGGCTGGTCGTCGTCGCGATCGGCCTGTTCGCGCTGGCGGTGTACCTAGCACGGGGATGGCGGCGCGAGGCCCTACGTGCGGTGGGCATCGGGTTCGTCGTCGCGGGCGCCGGCGCGCTGCTCGTCCGGGGGCTCGCGGGCAACGTGGTGGTCGACTCCCTGGCGAAAACGGAATCGGTGAGACCGGCGATCGACGCCGCCTGGACCATCGCGACTTCGCTGCTCTCACAGGCCGCGGTCGCGGCGCTCGCCTACGGCGTGGTGATCGTCTTCGCGGCCTGGCTCGCCGGCCCCACCCGCGCGGCCACGGGCACTCGCGGGGCGCTCGCACCCTGGATCCAGGAGCCGCGCATCGCCTACGGCGCGCTGGCCGTCATCGTTCTCCTCGTCGTGGCCTGGGGCCCGACCCCGGCCACTCGCCGGCCCCTGGCCGTGCTGCTCATGATTGGCTTGCTGGTGTTGGGGATGGAGGTCCTGCGGCGCCAGACTGCCCGCGAGTATCCCGACGCGAGCCGCGAGGAATCCATCGAGCGGCTACGGGCGCGGCTCTCCGGGCTCAGGCGGCGCCCCGCCGCCAGGGCGGGCGACCGCGTCGAAGAGCTGGAGCGCCTCGGCAGGCTGCGCGACCAGGGTGTGATCGACGCCGGCGAGTTCGAGCGGGAGAAGGCGCGGATCCTCGCTCAGCCCACCGCCGGGTGACCGCTCGGCGGCAGGATCCCCGACACGACGACGCCCTCTCCCGGAACCGACCAGATCATCAGATCTCCGCCCAGGGCAGCCAACCGGTCGTGCATGTTCGTCAAGCCGGCGCTGTTCCCTGCCGCCTCGACATCGAAGCCCCCTCCGTCGTCGCGCACCTCGAACCAAAGCCCGTTCGTGTCCGCGAGGGAAATGATGATCTCGGTCGCATCCGTAGCGTGCTTCGAGGCATTCTGGATGGCCTCCAGGCAGCAGAAGTAGACGGCGCTCTCGATCTCGCGGGAATAGCGACCGACCCCGTCGGGATGGACGCTGGCCGGGATGGGGGTACGCAGGGCCACCGCGCGCAGCGCCTCCGCCAGGCCGGCGTCGGCCAGCAATGACGGATAGACGCCGTGCGACAGCGAGCGAATCTCCTCGAGCGTCTCGTCGAGCTCATCGCCGAGGGCGTGGAGCTTGATTCGGCCGCGTGCGGGTTCACGTTCAAGCAGCTCCTCCGCCAGTTGGAGCTTTATGCGCATGGCCACGAGCCGCTGCTGAGCCCCGTCGTGCAGATCGCGCTCGATTCGCCGACGCTCCTCGTCCGCGGCCGCCAAGATCCGCGCGCGGGAGGCGCGGATCTGGCGAAGCGACGACACGACCTTGGCGGACAGGTGTTGGTTCTCGAGCGCGATCCTCGCGTAGGACGCCGCGGCGTCCACCAGCTCCTGCTGATCACGGAGGGCGCCATCGTGGACAATCGCCGCGATCCGGCGGTCTCCGTCGCGCACCTCGGTCACGCAGCGCTCCTCATACGGTCCCGGCAGCCGGAACGGACGACCCCGGACGTCGACCCAGCCCCCGCCATTGGCCGGCACCCAGTAGGCGAGCCGCAAGGAGGGATCGTCGAGGGCAGCTCTCAGCGCATCCCTCAGCTCCCGCGGGGCAAGGTTCGGGTGCAGGTGGGTACCGAGCGTGGAAAGGGCATCGGCGATGAAAAGGCGCCACCGGAGGAGGCCAAGTAGAAAGGCCGCGGCCAAGGCGGGCAGGGTAAGAGCGAGCGTCCAGGCGAGCACGGCGATGAGCTGGGAGTCGGGCGCCGCGCGTCGAACGACGACGGCCAGGGACAGGAGTAGAGCGTGTGCGATCGCCACGGCCAGAACCGGGCCGAGCGTGCGCCGCATGAGAGACGTGGCGTTATGCACCCTCGTTGCCACGCGGCCGGTGACAGCAAGCAGGATGAGGATCGTGAGTAGCTCGCGCAGCGGGCGAACTACGGAGTCGATCCAGGCTGGCTCCGACTGGAGCAGGAAGAACGAGTTGCCCGGGCACCCAGACTGACAGCCCCCGTACGGGCTGGGTACCGGGTAGTGCTCGACCAGCAATGCCGTTGGCAGATACAGCGTCGCCACAAGCGTTGCGGAGGCAATGACCAGGGCGCGATCGCCCTTCGTCCCGAGGCGGCCTGACGGGAAGGCCAGGACGAGGAAGACGATCCCGAGCTCGACCATCCACGCCGAGAAGCGCCCGATGCTGTAGAGCACCCCATTCCCCGACTCCGCCAGGGTGGTGAGGAACCACCCGTAGCCCGCCGCTACGAGGAGGGGGCCGAACCTCTGCTCCGGCCGTCTGTGCCAGGCGTAGATGCCGACCCCCACCGGCACCGCCACCATCAGGGCACGCGCGGCCGCGGCGAAGCCCGTGTCGGTTGTCGTCGGACCCGAGAGGACGACCTGCACCGAGAGCCCGGACAGCACGACGCCCGCGGCGGCCGCCGCGGTCAGCTTCAGTCTCAGCCGCGAGTCATCGGGCGCGGCGTGGCGACGAGGGGAAGCCATGAGTCGTTTGAGCATCCGCGCTTGAAATGCGCTGTAAGCATTCCCATAGCCAGGGCTCGGCGCATCGGGCGAACGACCACTTTGTAAACGGACATCTGGCGCACGAGGCTCTACGTCATTTGCTGTACGGCGCCGCGCGCGAGTAACGTGGTGTCGCCGCTGGACCGTCGCGAGGGGGCATTCACGAGCATCGACGCGCAACTCTTCCTGGCCCGCCCCGCGTTGCGCCGCGTGGCTCCATCCACCGTGCGATCGCCGGCCGTTCGGTACGTCGCCGGCGTGCTCCTGCTCGCCGCCGCCTACTACGGTGCAGCGAAGCTTGGGCAGACGCTCCGGTACACGGCCTCCGTCTCCGCCATTTGGCCTCCGGCCGGGTTGGGGATCGCCGCGCTCTACCTGTGGGGACTCCGCTGGTGGCCGGGCGTCCTCATCGCCGAGCTAATCATCAACGGAGAGCTCTACCTCGGCGACAGCGGCCTGCCGCTCGGGAGCCTGATCGGCCAGCAGACTGGCAACATCGCCGAGATCATCGTCGGCGCGCTGCTGCTGCGTCGGTTGCTCGGCCCCGACGCCCGCCTCGATCGAATCGAGCAGATCGGCCGGATGCTTCTCGCGCTCGTGGTCGCGACGGGCATCAGCGCGACGGTCGGGACGATCTCGATGCGAGCCGGCGGAGTCATCGAACCGTCGGAGGTCCCGACTTTCTGGCGGACGTGGTGGCTGGGCGACACCTCCGGTGGCCTCGTCGTCTTGCCTCTGATGCTCGTGTGGGCGAGTGATCCGGTGGCAGCATGGCGGCGCGTCGGCACCTGGGAGGGGGCTCTCATGCTCGCCACGGTCGCTGCGCTCGCAGTAATTGCCGTCTCGACGGACGAACCGGTGACGTATCTGATCTTCCCAGCGCTGATTTGGGCGTCATTCCGATTCGGTCCACCCGGCGCAACCATGTCGATCGCGATCGCGGCCGGGGTGGCGATCGGCGTGACGGCGAACGAGGTGGGGCCCTTCTCCAGCCAGCCCATCGACCACAGGACCCTAAGCACCCAGGCGTACATCGCGGTTGCGACGCTCACGACGCTCTTCCTCGGCGCGCTCGTCAGCGAGCGCGAGCGGTCTTCTGCAGAGCTGCTCGAGGCGAGGCGCCACGAGGGTGAGCGTGCCTTGGAAGAGCGGCACCGGATCGCGCGCGATCTCCACGACTCCGTGTCTCAGTCGTTGTTCTCCACCGCATTGCACACCCGCAGCGCTCAGAGGACGCTCGACCGGCAGGGCGCGGATCAGTCGGGCCTGCTCGGGCGGGATCTGAGCGCGATCCGAGATCTGACGCGCGGCGCGCAGCGCGAGATGCGCACGCTCATCTTCGAGCTACGCCGCGACGCGGTGGACGAGGGGCTGGTGGCCGCGCTCACCGAGCACGCCTCGCGGCTTGGGGCCCGGGACGGACTTCGCATCGAGGTCCAGGGCCCGCAGGGCCCGCTTCCCCTGTCCCGCCGCGCCGAGATCCAGCTCTTCGCGATCGGGCGCGAGTCGCTCTCCAACGTCGTCAAGCACGCGCGAGCCGGCGCGGCGTGGGTCAGCGTTGACGCTCGTGACGGACACGTGAGGCTCGAGATCCATGACGACGGCCGGGGTTTTGAGCCGGGCGCGAACTACCCCGGACACTACGGCCTCGAGTCGATGCGCGACCGTGCCGCCGAAATCGGCGGGCGCCTGACGATCGAGAGCACGCCCGGAGCCGGCACCCTTGTCACGGTCGAGGCTCCCGCCGAACGAGGAGCGGCCCCGGATGTCCCTTGATTCGGACGACGGGATCAGGGTCCTCGTGATCGACGATCACCAGGTGGTGCGCCGTGGCCTACGGGCCTTCCTCGATAGCGAAAGCGACCTCGAGATCGTCGGGGATACACGCGGAGGACCGGAGGCGCTCGAGCTGCTCGCGCGGCTCGACTCCGACGGCCGCCGACCACATGTCGTGCTGATGGACCTCAAGATGGAGCCTCTCGACGGCATCGAGCTGACCCGCCGCATCCGTGCTCGCTACGACGACGTGGAGGTCGTCGCGCTGACCTCGTTCGCCGAGGAAGAGCGGGTGCACGGCGCACTCGCGGCCGGGGCGTCGGGGTACCTCCTCAAGGACTCGGATGCAGACGAGGTGGCGGAGGGCGTACGTGCGGCGCACCGCGGCGAGCTCCGGCTCGATCCCACCGTCGCGGGGCGCCTGATGTCTTCTCTCAGGGCCGTCCCACGGGAGGATTTGACGGCCGAGCTCACGTCCCGTGAGGTCGAGGTCCTCAGGCTCGTGGGTGCGGGCAAAGCCAACAAGGAGATCGCCGCGGAGCTCGGTACCAGCGAGCGAACCGCCCGGACGCACGTCTCGAACATCCTGGTCAAGCTCGGCCTCAGCTCGCGCACCCAGGCCGCCCTCTGGGCCGTTCGCGAAGGCCTGGTGGACGTCGCTCGCGACTGAACCCCGGACGGGGCGCGCTCGCGCCCCTGTACTAAAAGCCGCGCCGGGGGCGGAAGCCCCCGGCGCGCGTAAGCTAAATTGGCGCTGCCCGTCCCCCTCAGGTCTTGCGCTCGAGGTCCGCGACCTCCTGCGCCTTCGAGGCGGCGCGCTCCTGCGCGTCCTGCAGCTGCTCCTTCTTCTCGCCCTTCTCTTCCTCGCGACGCCCCTGCCGACGCAGCGACGGGTCGTCCGCGATGTCGCCGGCTGCCTTCTTGGCGCGGCCGGTGATCTTGTCGAGGATGCCCATGCGCGTTTCGCTCCTTCTTCCGGGTTACGGGGCCTCGCGTACCCGGTCGTCGTGCGCGGAAACCGCGCCAGAATGTGGCCCGGTGAGCCGAACCCCGAGGGAGCGAGCGGTGGCCACCGTTCGGGCATGACGAACGAGGAGGCCCACCGGCTTGCCCGCGAGAAGGGAGTGTCGCGGCCGCTCTATGCGCTCGTGAAGGCGGTGCTGAGGCCGCTCCTCCGCGTCTGGTTCCGGATGCACGTGTCGGGCGTCGACCGGGTCCCCGCCGAGGGGCCGCGATCGTGGCCCCGAACCACAAGAGCTTCTGGGACTCGTTCTTCATCGGCGTTTGCGTGCGCCGCCATCTCCGCTTCATGGGCAAGACCGAGCTGTTCGAGGGCCCCTCGGGCCGGCTCCTCGTGAAGCTGGGGGCCTTCCCCGTGCAACGGGGCGAGGCCGACGAGGACGCGCTCGAGACGGCGAGGGAGATCCTGCGCCAGGGCGGACTGCTCGCGCTCTTTCCCGAGGGCACTCGCGTGCGCGACCCCGAGCGACTCGGACACCCCCGCCGCGCCGCCGGGCGGCTGGCGCTCGAGTCCGGTGCGCCGATCGTGCCCTGCGCGATCACCGGCACCGACCACCTGTTCCTCGGCCCGGTGCCGAAGCCGAAGCGGGTGCAGATCTCCTTCGGCGATCCCCTCGCCGTGCACCGGCTCGTGTCGACGCCGGAGGGCGCCGGCGAGCGCGTGGAGAACACGCTCTGGCCGCAGGTCGAGGTCGAGTTCCGGCGCCTCCGCGCGCGGCCGGGGCTGATCGCCGCAGCGATCGCCGCGCTCGGAGTGGGCGGTGGATTGTTCGTCCGGCGCCGCCGGCACCGCTAGGGTCACCCCAATGGACCTGGACCTCTACCGAGCGGTCAACGGATTCGCCGCGGGCCACGACGGGTTCGAGGACCCGATCCGCCTGCTCGCCCTGAACGCCCAGGTCCTGTTCATCGCGCTGCTCGCCGCGCTGTACCTGGCGCGCGGGAAGTCGCGCTCGGTGAACGGCCGGCACGGCGTGGTGGCGGCGGGCTTCAGCGCGCTGCTCGCGCTGGGTCTCGCCCATTTGATCACCGACCTGTGGGCGCGGCCGCGGCCGTACACGGCGCACCCCGGCGACGCGCATCTGTTCGTGCCGGCCTCCCACGACCCGTCCTTCCCGAGCGACCACGCCACGGCGGCCTTCGCGATCGCCGTGGCGATCCTGCTCCGCCACCGCAAGGCGGGCATCGTCGCGTTGGTGGTCGCCGCGCTCGTGTCGATATCGCGCGTGGTTGTCGGCGTGCACTACCCCAGCGACGTGCTCGGCGGCGCCGTGATCGGCACCCTGGCCGCGCTCGTCCTGTGGCATCCGTCGGTGCGCGGGCCGCTGCACGCGCTGGCCGACTGGTCGGCTCGCATCTACGAGGGAACGCTCCGCCGGGCCGCGGCTACTCTCAAGGTATGAGCTTCCTCTTCCGTACCAAGACCAGCCTGCCGACCCGAGAAGACGCCCTGCCCGGGCGCGATGCGCGCATGCCGGTGCCTGCATCCCACCACGTGCTGGGCACCCCCCTCGAGCCTCCTTTCCCCGAGGACACGGAGACCGCCGTATTCGGCATGGGCTGCTTCTGGGGCGCCGAGCGTGGCTTCTGGGAGACCCCTGGCGTCTTCACCACGGCCGTCGGCTACGCGGGCGGGTTCACGCCGAACCCCACCTACAAGGAGGTGTGCTCGGGGAGGACCGGCCACACGGAGGTGGTGCTGGTCGTGTACCGGCCGGCGGAGGTGGCCTACGAGGATCTCCTTCGCGTCTTCTGGGAGGGGCACGACCCCACCCAGGGAATGCGCCAGGGGAACGACGTGGGCACCCAGTACCGCTCCGCCGTGTACACGACCTCGGACGCCCAGCGCGAGGCCGCGCTCGCGTCTCGCGACCGTTACGCGGAGCGGCTGCGCGAGGCCGGATACGGGGAGATCACCACGAAGATCGAGCCCGCCGGCGAGTTCTTCTACGCCGAGGACTACCACCAGCAGTACCTGTCGAAGAACCCGAACGGCTACTGCGGGATCGGCGGCACGGGCGTGACGTGCCCCGTCGGGATAGTCGAGGCGGGCTAGCTCTCGCCGGCCAGGAAGCCGCCCATCAGGCGGAGCCGCCAGTCGGCCTCCGCCGGCCAGGCGTCCGGGTCGGGCGGCCACCAGGCGAACTCGTCGTGCTCGTCGTCCGGCACGGGCTCCGCATCGGCCGGGACCTCCGCGGTCCCAACGAGCATCACCAGCTCGCTGGGCAGCGCGACCAGGGCCTCGACGCGGAGCTCGTCGGGCACCAGCCTCCACTCCTCCTCGAGCTCGCGGGCAAGCGTGTCCACCGGGCTCTCGCCCACCTCCACGGCCCCGCCGGCTCCCAGCGCCCAGCGGTCCGACCAGCTCGCTAGCCAGGAGGCGCGCCGCCCGGCCAGCCAGCTGCCGTCCGGGCGGCGCACCACGCACAGGGCGGTGAGGCTGTGCTGGGCTCGTCCGTCGAGCAGTCGCAGCGCCCAGCGCGCGGGCTGGAGCTCCAGCCTCAGCCGCTCGTCGTCCTCCGTGTGACCGGCGAGCCGCGCAGCCTCTCCGTCGTGGGCCGGCGAGCCGCGCTCGGCGAGCGAGCGGACCGCCTCGTCGGCGAGCCGTTCCACGTCGGGTGGCGCCTCGAACCGATCGGGGCGCCAGCGCACCCGGACCTGCTGCGGGGACCAGGGCCCCCGCGCGAGCACGGTCGGCGCCGAACGGCTCATGGCCCGGTGGAGCCTAGGACTTCTCGCGGTGCCGCTAGCGGCCGACCGCGGCGGCCTGCGTGTAGTCGTTCGCCTCGAACTCGTCACAGAGGGCCCGGCAGCGCCCCAGGAGCTCGGGGAACTCGGGCATATCCCGCCACGCGTAGGCGGACTCGGTGCTGTCCCACTCGCCGAACGAGACGAACGCCCTGGGCTCGGACTCCGAGCGAATCAGGACGAACTCCCCGGCACCAGCCGCGTTCTCGCGTGACCAGCCGGTAAAGGCGGTCCAGGCTTCGATGAAGGCGTCCTCGGAGCCCTCCTTGACGAGCCAGTTGCCGGAGGTGTAGTGGGCGGGCATGGCGGAAATTCTTACGCGGCTCTTCGCCGCCTCTTAGCTTCGCGTGCTGGCATGGCCGAATGCAAGTGTCACTGAAGCAAAAACTCGTCGTCGGCGCGGTGGGCGTGGCCGTCCTCGCCGGCGCCGGCGGAACCTATGCCGCCACTCGCGGCTCCGGCGACGACGAGCGCCAGGCGTTCCTCGATGACGCGGCGAAGCGGCTCCACGTGTCGCCGGACCGCCTCGAATCCGCCCTCCGCGGGGCGTTCTCGGACCGGCTCGACGCGGCCGTGAGGGAGGGCCGCCTGACCCGCAGGCAGGCGGACGAGATCAAGCGCCGCACGAAGGAGCACGGCGGTGCGCCGCCGCCCCTCCTCGGTGGGCCGCCGCCTCCCGGGCCGCCGCCCTTCGGCCATGGCGGGCCGCCGCGCGGCCTGCGCTTCGAGCGGCCGGCACCGCCACTGGTCGGCGACCTGCACGCGGCCGCCCAGTACCTCGGCCTGAGCGACGCCGCGCTGCGCCACCGGCTGGCGTCGGGACGGTCGCTCGCGCAGGTGGCGCGTGCGCGCGGCAAGTCGGTCGACGGCCTCGAGGCCACGCTGAAGGACGCCATGCGCAAGCGGCTCGACCGGGCGGTCGAGCGCGGGCGGCTCACGAAGTCCGAGGAGCAGGACCTGCTGCGGGGCCTCGACGAGCGGCTCGAGACCCTCCTGCGGCTTAGCGAGCCCCGACCGGGGCCGCCCCCGCCGCTCCCGGGCTACTAGCAGGCTCCCCTCCGCCCGGCTGTGTCATTTAGACGGTCCCCTGGCCCTACTAGATGACACAGTGCAGCCGCGCGGCGACTCTAGCCGCTTGGGGCCCGTCAATCTATGGTCAACACCCCGCCTAAGGTTGTGGCGTGCGATTGGGGAGGGGTGCCTGTGTCGTCGTCGTCCCGCTCGCGTCCCTCGGTGCGGGAGCAGTTCTGCGCCCCCACCGAATCGGGTCGCGATCCGTGCTGTCGTGCAGCAGTTCTTAGTCGAGGCTTGGCATAAGGACCTCGAGGCCATCTGCGCCGTCTTGACCTCGAACGGCCGGGCCCGGGCTGTGCAACAAACCTTCTCGGTTCATCGAGACGAGAGCCTCGCAAACGCTCGCCCCCGTCGACCCGCAAGCTACGAGCAGTGCGTGGAAGCGGGTGCTCCCCTAGCTAAGAGCTCACCCGACCTCGCCATCGGCCATGAAGAACGGGCTTTCGCCCGCATGTGGTGGCGCTGCGACGGGGTGACGGAGAGGCTCGGGCGAGCGTCAAGTTCACGGGCTTCACGCGCACGTGGGTGCTCGGCGACACCGACGACGGTTTGCGGGCGGATTACTCTCAATCCCGGTGCGCGGGTAGTCCGCCGTCCGCGTCAAATAGACGACACCGTCCTCCATAGAGGCGCCAGGAGCGCCCCTAGGTAGGACACTTCCCGAGTTTTCGCGCGGCTCTCGCGAGCCCCGGCTAGTCGGAGCCGGAGGCCAGCCGCTCGGGCCGCGTCGCCAGCCACGCGCGGAGTCGCTCGTAGACGCGCGGGTGATTCAGCAGCGCCAGGTGGTTGGTGCCGCCCACGTGCGCCCCGTATTCGCTGTCGAACGGGATGCGGCGGGTCCTGCTGCGGCCCGATGCGCTCGGCACGAGCACCAGCGTGTCGCCCAACAGGCGCGCCACCGGGTGGCGCTCCGCGCGGGTGAGCGTCGCGGTGACGAAGCAGTGCGTGGCCCCGTCGAGCAGCGGCACCTCCTGGCAGGCCGCGGCGCGCAGCGCGTCGGGATCGCGCCCGCGCCAGTCCTGGTCCACGAGCGAGCCCTGGCGAAGGTCGCGGATGCCGGCGCTGCGCCGGCGGAGCAGGGCGCCGAGAGCCCGCGTCTCGGGGAGCGCGTGGAACGCGGCGGCCGCGTAGTGGACGCCCTGCGCGAGCGGGGCTCCCATGTGCGGGGTGCCGAGCGAGACCACGTGGCGGACGCGCTCGACCCACTCGGCGTCTCCCTGCTTCGCCTGGTAGCAGGCGCTGCGCGCCACAAGCCCGCCCATCGAGTGGCCCACGAGCGCAACCTCGTCGACCTCCACCGGCCATGCCGCGACCACTTCCTCAAGGAGCTCGGACAGCTCCCGGCCGTTCTCCGACACGTGCCGGCCCGTGTTGTAACGGACGTAGACCGGCGTGCAGCCGAGGTCGCGGGACAGCCGCGAGCCGTAGGTGTGACCGCTCCGTCGCTCGCCCAGCGACCAGGCGAATTCGGTCTCCATGAGCCCGTGCAGGAAGACGACGATCCTCGCGCTCGTCGCAGGGAAGGCCTCCGCGAGCGCGCCGCGCTCGGGAGCGACGACGCGACCGCCGACCCGAATGGCCATCGGTTGATGGAGCTCGCTGGCCTGGCGCTCGAGCTGATCGCCGATCAGGCCGTTGATCGCACCGACGAGCGCGGCCCCACCCGGCGCGGCCGAGATCTCGCGACCGGCCGTCCCCGTCGCACGCAGGGCACGTTCCGCGGCCGAGCCGAGCGCGCGCGCCGAGCCGCGCAGCGCCGAGTAGACCGCGCCGCTGATTGAGTCATGCGTCCAGCGCACCACCCCCGCGCTCGGTCCGATGCTCCTGAACACCCGCTCGGAGATTCCGCGCTGGGTCAGCCCAATGCCGCCGACCCCGGCCGCCACCTCACTGGAGACGAGTCGAGAGAGCGCCCCCAGCTCGCCACCGCGCTCCGCGGTCATGCCTCAGGGCCGGTTGCGCCCGTAGATGTCGTGCGCCGCGACCCACTCCTCGGAGACGATCGCGGAACCCAGCGAGAGCTCGCCGCACAGGACCGTCCCCGCGACGATCTCGGCGAACTTCCGCACATTGCCGGCACCGTAACAGCCGAGCAGGTCGAGACACTCGCGCTGCGTCGCGAGGCCGGTGCCCCCGCCGTAGGTGGCCACGATCAGCGAAGGGATCGTGACCGAGTAGTAGTAATCGCCATTCGGGCGCAGCTCGGCGTGGACGAAGGCCGCCGAGGATTCGGCCACGTTCGCGGCGTCCTGGCCGGTGGCGATGAAGAGGGCCGTGATCCCGTTCGCCGAGTGCGCGCCGTTGTTGTTGACCCCGGACATGAAGCCGCCGAGGTTCGACACCTGTCGCGCGCGGAACATGAGCTCGGTGTTCGAGCGCATCACCCGCCGGAAGATCTCGTCGGGGATCGTCGCCTCGGCCACCACGCGCTTGCCGCGGGTGTGCAGCATGTTGACCTGCGAGCTCTTCTTGTCGGTGGCGAAGTTCGACTCGAGGAAGAAGTGCTCGATGTCGGGGTAGTTGGAGGCGATCCACCGGCAGGCCGCCTGGGTGGCCTTGCCGGTGAGGTTCTGCCCCGCCGCGTCCCCGGTCGTGTAGTTGAAGCGGGTGAACACCATGCGGCTGGCCGTGTACTGCTCGATGTCCTGGAGCTTCCCGGAGCGCGTGGTGGCCTCGGCCGCGGCCTTCACGTCGTCGAAGCGCTCCCGCAGCCAGGCGCCGAAGGCGCGCGCCTCACGGGCGCTCGGGAAGAGGAACGCCGGGGCGCGCTGCATCCGGTCGTCGAGCACCGTCGTGGTCACCCCGCCCGCCTCGTAGACGAGGCGCATGCCGCGGTTGTAGCTCGCCACCAGGGTCCCCTCGGCGGTCGCCAGCGGCACGTAGAACTCCCCCTGGGCATGCTCTCCGTTCACGAGGAGCGGGCCCGCCAGCCCGATCGGCACCTGGGCCACACCGACGAACTGCTCGACGTTGCCGGAGAGGATCGACGGGTCGAAGGAGTAACTCGCCACGTTCTCGAGCGACGCCCCCGTGCGCTCCCGCGCGAACTCGAGCCGGCGCTCGGCCGCCTCGCGCGTATAGTCGTTCTCGCGATCGCGCGGCACCGGCACACGATCGTTCGATCTCTCCGCGAGCATCTGCTCCTCCTCTGGCGTTTCGATCCGCTGCCTGCGCCTATACCCGGGTCGGCCAGCCCTCCCGAGGGTCGCGCACCCCTGAACGATCTTCGGCGACGGCGGGGTCAGCGCTCGGCCAGGTGCTGGTGCACCAGGCGGACGGCCATCGAGCCTTCCCCGACCGCCGATGCCACCCGCTTGATCGATCCGGAGCGCACGTCGCCGACGGCGAACACTCCGGGGCGGCTGGCCTCCAGCACGAACGGGGGTGCTTGTTCGTCCTCCCGCCCGTCGAGGTCCCGGCCCGTGAGCACGAATCCCTTGGCGTCCAGGGCGACCTCGTCGCCGAGCCAGCCCGTGCGCGGCTCGGCCCCGACGAAGACGAACAGCGCCGTCGCGTCGAGCCGGGTGCGCTCGCCGGTGCGGTTGTCCTCGACCACGAGCGCCTCCACGGCGCGCTCCCCGACGAGCTCGACCACCTCGGTGTGCGTGCGCACCTCGACGCTCGGTATCCGCGCGAGCTGGTCGATCAGGTAGCGCGACATGGTTCGCGCGAGGTCGCCTCCGCGGATCATCAGCGTCACCCTGCGAACGCTGCGGGAGAGGAAGACCGCGGCCTGTCCGGCGGAGTTACCACCGCCCACGATCGCCACGTGGGAGCCGCCGCACATCTGGGCCTCCATGGGCGTCGCCGCGTAGTACACGCCGAGCCCGGTCAGGTCGTCTATCCGAGGGACGTCAAGCCGCCGGTAGCGGGCGCCGGTGGCGATCAGGACGGTGCGGGCCTCGACGCTCCCCCCGTCCGCCAGGCGGGCGACGTAGTGGTCTGCGTCGCGGGAGAAGCCGACCGCCTCGACCGGCACCGCCAGGCGCGCCCCGAACTTGTCGGCCTGGATCATCGCCCGCTCGGCCAGCTCGGCGCCCGAGATCCCCGCGGGAAACCCGAGGTAATTCTCGATCCGGGTCGAGGTACCCGCCTGGCCGCCCGCCGCCACGGCGTCGATCGCGACGGTCGAGAGGCCCTCGGACGCGCCGTAGACCGCGGCTGCCAGCCCCGCCGGGCCCGCGCCCACCACGAGCAGGTCATAGACCGTCTCGGCGCTGCTCGGCGCATGCAAGCCGAGCGCGGCGGCCAGCTCCGCGTTGCTCGGGTTACGCAGCAGCTCCGCTCCTCGCAGGACGATCGGTGTCTCGGAGGGTTTGACGCCCAGCTCGCGCAGCAGGGCATCGGCACTGGCGTCCTGCTCGAGGTCTATGAACCCGTGCGGCAGCCGGTTACGTGACAGGAATACCCGCAGCCGGCGCGTGTCCGGTGAGAAGCGGGAGCCGATCACGCGCGGTCCACTCCCCAGCCCGATCAGGATCGCCCGCCGCGCGAGATAGGCGCGCAGGATCACGTCGCCCAGGCTTGGCTCTCCCGCGACGAGCGCTCGCAGCCTCTCGCGCGGTACCTGGAGAACCTCACCCGGCTCGGTCACGCGCGCGGTCAGGTAAACGGCCTCGCCGGTGAGCAGGTTCAGCTCGCCGAGGAAGCGCCGCGGACCGTGCACCCCGATGATTTGCTCGCGGGAGCGGCCGGCATCCTGGACGATGGCGACCTTGCCGGAGATGACGACGAAGAAGTCGTAGCTGGCATCACCCTCCTGGAACAGCAGCTCCCCCTCGCCGACGCGGCGCCGGGTGCCCTGCTCCTCGAGTGCGGCCACGGCGTCGTCGCCCAAGCGCGGGAATGCTCCCTGGCGATCCCGGGTTTCCTCGAAGTCGCGGGAGATCACGGGTTCGTCGGCCACATGTCAAGGCTACGCATCGACGGGGGGCGACTCGGACGCTGGTCCACGCCGCCCGCTGACGAGTTAGGTTCGCACCGTGGCCTCGACGGACCCGGCCGCCGCGCGACAGGCGAACCAGCGCGGCCGCATGCGCGCCGTGCGAGCACTCGTCGTCGTCGCGAGCGTCGTGCTCGTACTCGCACTGATCGCCGGCTATGCGCGGCGAGTTCTGGTGGACTCCGATCAGTTCGCCAACCGCGCCACTGCGGCCCTGCGCGACGACAGCGTGCGAACGCTCGTCGCCGAGCGGATCACCGACCAAGTGATCCTCCGGAACCAAGCCGACCTGATCGCGGCACGTCCCATCATCCAATCCGTCGCGTCGGCGATCGTCGGCGGCCGGGCGTTCACGACCCTGTTCCGGGCGGCGGTCCGCGACGTGCACCGGGCGCTCTTCAGGCGCGATCAGGACACGGTCACGCTGACGGTCGCGGACGTCGGGACGGTCCTCGCCGCAGCACTCGAGAAGCTGCGCCCGTCGCTGGCGCGCCAGGTTGACGCGACCGGGCGGGTGAGAGTCATCGAGCGCGACGTGGGGAGCCTCAGCGCCACACTGGCGCGCATCGATCACACCATACGGCTGCTCGCGGTGTTCCTAGTGCTGCTCTGTCTGCTGCTCGCCGGAGCTGCGCTGGCGTTGTCCCCCGACCGGCGGCGTACGGTCGTGGAGCTCGGCATCGGCGCCGCCTGTGCCGGAGTCTTCCTGGTCGTCGCATACGCGGTGCTCCGCTCACTGGCGGTCAACCATGTCGATGGCCCCGAGGAACGGGCCGCGGCAGGCGCGGTCTGGGACGCCTTCCTTGGCGACCTGCGCACGGCGGCCTGGATCGTCGCGGGCTCCGGCGCGGTCGTCGCCGCGGCGGCAGCCTCCCTCATCCGGCCCGTGGATCTCAGGGAGCCGCTGCGCCGGGCGGCCGGGTACGTGACAAGCGAGCCGAGCCGACCGGCGCTGCGGGCGCTACGCGGCATCGGCCTCGTGGCCGCGGGCCTGGTGGTCCTGATCGCGCGCAATGCGGTCCTCCAACTCCTGCTCACCTCGTGCGGGGTCTTCCTCATCTACGCGGGAGTGACGGCGCTCCTGCGGCTGGCGTATCAGCCACCCCTGCCGAGCGACGAGGTGCGGCGACCAAGGGCCCGGCGGGCCCCAGCGCTTCGCGGGCGCCGGCTCGTGACTCCTCTCATCGCGGTCACGATCATCGCGGGGGCCGTCGCCCTCTTCGTAGGCACCGGCGGCACCACCACGGCGGCGCCTGCGAAGGGACCCTGCAACGGCCACCAGGCGCTGTGTGACCGTCGGCTGGACGAGGTGGTGCTGCCGGCCACCCACAACTCGATGTCGGTGCCGTTGCCCGGCTGGTTCTCGGCCGAGCAGGAGCGCCCGATCGCCGACCAGCTCGCCGACGGCATCCGGGGCCTGCTGATCGACACCCACTACGCCGACCGTCTGCCCGACGGGAAGCTGCGCACCGACTTCGGGAGCCGTCGGCAGCTGCGCCGCCAGCTCGAGCAGGATGGCGTGAGCCCCGACGCCGTGGACGCGGCACTGCGCATTCGGGCCCGCCTCGGGTTCTCGGGCGAGGGCAAGCGCGGCATGTATCTCTGCCACTCGTTCTGCGAGCTCGGCGGCACGACGCTCGAGTGGGTGCTCGACGATCTGCGCGACTTCCTCGTGTCCCATCCCAACGAGGTCTTGGTCGTCATCAACCAGGACTACGTCACGCCGGCCGACTTCGTGGGGGCGGTGAACGACGCGGGCCTGAAGGACCTCGTCTACCGCGGGCCGACCGGTGGCAACTGGGCCACCCTGCGCCAGATGATCGACCGTGGCCAGCGGCTGGTGTTCCTCGCCGAGAACCACGCCGGCGCCGCGCCCTGGTACCACCTCGCCTACAAGCGGATCACGGAGGAGACGCCCTACACCTTCCCGAAGGTCGCACGGCTCACCGCCCGGGCCGACCTGCCGGCGAGTTGCCGGCCCAATCGCGGCCCCGCCCGGGCGCCGCTCTTCCTCTTCAACCACTGGATCTCCACCGATCCGCTTCCGCTGCCCTCGAACGCGGCGAAGGTGAACGCCTACGACCCGCTGCTAAGGCGCGCCCGCGCGTGTCAGCGCATGCGAGAGCACGTCCCGAACCTGATCGCCGTGAACTTCTACCGCCGCGGAGACCTCTTCGGGGTCGTAGACACGTTGAACGGAGTGCGCCAGTCGGCCCGGTAGCCGCTCTCATCTACGCCTCGCGGAGAATTTCCCTCTTTACCGAGACTTTCCCTCTTTACCGGTAGTCGCCGGAGGCCGGCCGCCCGAGCGTGCTCTTGTTAGCCCTTCGGTGGCAGCGAGCGCGCGTACGCGACCCCGCGCCGCACCCACGGCTCGAGCTGACGCTTCGTACGTACGCCCTCTGAGTCGACCCGCAGCCAGCCCCGCATCTCGCGGCCGCGCATCTCGAAGGAGCGCGCGTGCGGCTTCGCCAAGAGCGCCTCGGTCTCATCGGGGTCGACTCGGAGCATCAGCCCGCCCTGTCCGCTGGCGGCCACGGACATGTTGCCGTTGATCAGGAAGGCCAGGCCGCCGAACATCCTCTGCTCCGTGAGCCCCTCCTCGGTGGCTATTAGCTCGCGGATGCGGTTGCCAAGATCCTCGTCGTATGCCATCCGTGGATGATGGCCAAAGCCGCGAGCACGCGTCCCAGAACGTCATGGACGAGGAAGGCGAGATCGAGCGGTTCCACGACCGTTGCAGCCACCTGATGCGCGAGTTGCTCGAGGGCCTCGCCGCGAGCCCGGACCGGCCTCGTCCCTTCCCCGAGGTCGAGGAAGCGCTGGGATGGCCGCGCCGGCGGATCGCGTCCGTGCTGGGCGGCGTCTCCCAGCTGCGTCACGCGGAGTTTGCCGGCCGGCGGCCATACCACCTCAGGGACGGCCGCGACTCGGCCTCCGGCCGCTGGGAGATCTGGATGGACTCGGGGCAGGCCCGTGCCGTGCGCAAGGCGGTCGCGCGCCCCCCCGCGCCCCACGTGGCTCGCGGGGCCGGCGGTACCTAGTCGTCAGTCGCGTCTAGCGGTAGCGGCCGGCGTCGCGGTCAAGCCACGTAATGGCGAGCCCGCTGCCGAACAGCGCCACGGCAAAGCTGGTCAAGAGGAGTGCCATGAGGCAAGCTAGGCCGGAAGGCGAGATTCGAACCGTGACATTGATCACAGACAGGGTCCGGCCTACCTTCAACTGTCCGCGCGAATGGGCGAGGGTGGCCCTCGCCGAAGCTTTCACGAAGAGGAGGTTCATATGCAGCTGTACGCGATCCTGAGGCGCAGAGGCTGGCGATCGCCCGGGGACCTCGAGGCAGCCGCCGAGCGCTCGCGGCAGGTCGGTGACGAAGAGATGTCCGACGACATCCGCTGGATCAGGAGTTATGTGCTCGAGGAGGGTGCGGGCTCGGTCGGCACCGTCTGCATCTATCAGGCGACCAGTCCCGAGGCCATCCGCGAGCACGCGTCGCGCGCCGATCTCCCAGTCGACGAGGTCATCCCCGTTGCCGACACCGTGCTCGTGCGGGAGGATCCGCAGCCGGCGGCGTCGTAGCCGTACTACGGCCGGGGCGCCGGAAGCATGCCCGCGCCCCGGCCGGAGTCGCTTCCCGCGCGCTTTCATCCACGACCTGTTCGGAAACCGCCTAGAGCTGCGCCAGGTTGACCCTTGCGTGCTACTTCGCACCGGTGTAGTAGAGCCCGGCCGGTGCTCGGAGCGAGCAGCTCAGCACGAAGAGGGCGATGTAAGGTGCGCGTCCCGATGGCGCTCGTCAAGACCGAGGTCACTCAAGAGATCGTCGACTACCTCGCCCGTCACGCTCGACAGGACGCGGTGCTAGAGCGCGTGGCCCGCGAGACGGCTGAGATGCCGCGTGCCGTGATGGCGACCACGCCCGACG
>JBKPFJ010000050.1:0-10059 GCA_046728795.1 Actinomycetota bacterium
CCGGCACATGCGCACCCGCGCCGCCGTTTCGCCTCACCGAGACCACCTTGGCGAGAACCGAGAGCGCGATCTCGGCGCCCGAGTGCGAGCCGATAGGAATGCCAGCCGGGAAGTCGATCCGCCCGAGAAGCTCAGCGTCCACCCCGTCGGCCCTCAACTCCTCGAGCACGCCGGCGCCGCGCTTCTCGCTGGCCACGAGGCCGACGTACGGCACGCCCGACTCGAGACCGCGGCGCAGCGCGTGCAGCTCGTTGCGCCCGTGGGCCGCGACGATGACCGCGAGCTCCTCGCCGCTCGGCTCCGGCTCGTGTCCGTCGGAGGAGACCATCTCGAGTCCGAGCTCCTCCCCCATCCGCATGAGGGATCCCGCGGCAGGAGACTCGCCCACGACCAGGACCCGCGGGAGCGGCGGGGCCGGCTCCAGGAACACCTCGATCGCGCCACCGGACAGGCAGGGGGTCTGGACCGTCACCACCCCCTCCTCGCGCGCGATCGCGGTGCCCTCGCTCACCTCGGTCGCCTCGGGGGCTTCCTCGGGATCCGGAAGGATGCGCAGCAGTACCGGCTCACCGCTCTCGAGCGCCGCGAGCGAGTAGGCGGTGACGCTCTGCTGCGCGCATGCGCCGCCGACGAACCCCTCCATCGTGCCGTCGGCGAGAACCAGCGCGACGCTTCCGGGCTGCACGCTCGCGGGGTGTTGCACCCGGACCACGGTCGCGGTGACGAACGGCTCGCGCGCGGCCGCGAGCTCCCGCGCTCGCTCCGACAGCTCCGGGGTGATCATTGCGGCGGCTCGGCCTGCCCCTGCATCGCCGCCCACACCCGTGCCGGGGTGCACGGCATGTCGATGTGGTCGACCCCGTGCGTCTCACGCAGCGCGTCGATCACCGCGTTGACGATCGCGGGCGGCGACCCGACGTTCGGCGACTCGCCCACGCCCTTCGCTCCGAGCGGATGGTGCGGGCACGGGGTCACGGTCTCCCCGAGCTCGAAGTCGGGGCACTCGAGCGCGGTCGGGATCAGGTAGTCCATGAACGACGAGTTCAGGCAGTTTCCGTCGTCGTCGAACGAGATCAGCTCCATCAGGGCGATCCCGACCCCCTCGGCCAGGCCGCCGTGGATCTGGCCCTCGACGACCATCGGATTGATCCGCACGCCGCAGTCGTCGACCGCGATGAGCCGCCGCACAGTGACCCGCGCGGTCTCCGGGTCGATGTCGACGACGGCGATGTAGGCGCCGAATGGGTAGGTGAGGTTCGGCGGGTCGTAGATCACCTGCCCGTCGAGCCCACCCTCCATGCCCGTGGGCATCGGCTCGCCGCTGTAGGCGCGCTGCGCGATCTCCTCGATCATCGCCCCCTGCTCGGGGTCGCCCTTGACGTACCAGCGCCCCTTCTCCCACGCCAGGTCCTCGGGCCGGGCCTCGAGCATGGTCGCCGCGATCTGGCGAGCCTTGTCGCGCACCTTTCGCGAGACGACCGCGACCGCCGCTCCCGATACGGGTGTGGAGCGGCTGCCATAGGTCCCGAGGCCATAGGGCGAGCGGTCGGTATCGCCGTGGCGGACCTCGACGTCCTCCGGCGGGATGCCCAGCTCCTCGGCGACGATCTGCGCGAACGTCGTCTCGTGCCCCTGCCCCTGCGTCTGGGCGCTCAGCGACACGACCGCCTTGCCGGAGGGGTGCACGCGCAGGTCGGCGCCATCGTTCATCGACAGGCCGAGGATGTCCATGTGCTTGCGCGGCCCGGCGCCGACGCCCTCCGTGAAGAACGAGACGCCGATCCCCATCAGCTCCCCGCGCGCCCGCTTCTCGGCCTGCTCGCGGCGCAGGTCGTCGTAGCCGGCGAGGTCGAGCGCGACGCGCATCGTGTCGGCGTAGTTGCCGGAGTCGTACGTCCAGCCGGTGGTCGTCTCGTAGGGGAACTGCTCGGGCGCGATGAAGCTCCGCATGCGGAGCTCGATCGGGTCGGCCTTCATCTCGAGGGCGAGGGCCCCCACCATCCGCTCCACCAGGTAAACGGCCTCCGTGATGCGGAACGAGCAGCGATACGCGACCCCGCCCGGCGCCTTGTTCGTGTACACCGCCTTGACCTTCACGTGCGCGGCCTCGAGGTCATAGGAGCCGCAGCAGATGTGGAAGAAGCCGGCCGGGAACTTCGTCGGCTGCGCAGTGCTGTCGAACGCGCCGTGGTCGGCGATCACGTCCACTCGCAGGCCCGTGATCCTGCCGTCCTTAGAGCACATCTCAGCGTGCATGACGTAGTCGCGCGCGAACCCGGTCGACATCAGGTTCTCGGACCGGTCCTCGACCCACTTCACCGGCGCGCCCGCCACTATCGAGCCGGCGATCGCGCACACGTAGCCCGGATAGACCGGCACCTTGTTGCCGAACCCGCCGCCGATGTCTCCCGTCTTGATGCGGATCATGTGCTCGGCGAGGCCGGCGACCTGCGCGTACACCGTGCGGTGCGCGTGCGGGGCCTGATTGCCGTTGTAGATGTCGAGCTGCCCGGTCTGGGGATTGAAATCGGCGATCATGCCGCACGTCTCGAGCGGCGCGGGGTGGCAGCGCGGGTAGATGATGTCGCGGGTCACGACCGTGTCGGCCTCGGCGAAGGCGCGGTCGGTGGCGGCCTCGTCGCCGGCCTCCCAGGGCGGGCTGGCCGTGTTGTCGCGCTGGTCGATCTTGTCGTCGCGGATCAGCGGCGCGTCGGGATCGAGCGCCTTGCGGGCATTGACGAGCGCGGGCAGGGGCTCGTATTCGACGTCGATCAGCTGTAGCGCGTCATTCGCGGAGTACTCGTCGGTCGCGATCACGAACGCGACCTCCTGCCCCTGGAAGCGGACCTTGTCGCCGGCCAGGACCGCCTGCGTGTCGTAGGAGATCGTGGGCATCCAGGCGAGGCCGAGCGTCTCGAGGTCCTTGGCCGTGATGACGGCCGCGACGTTGGGGTGGGCCAGCGCGGCCGAGGTGTCGATCGAGAGTATGCGCGCGTGGGCGTACGGGCTTCGCAGGACGGCGCCGTGGAGCATCCCCGGCAGCTCGATGTCGTCCAGGTAGGTGCCTTGGCCACGGATGAAGCGCTCGTCCTCCTTCCGCTTCAGCCGGCCGAACCCGATCGGCCGCTCCGCCGCGGGGCTCGGGAGGTTCTCTACGACGGACATGCTCAAGCCTCCTGTCCGAATTCGTGCTGCGGTGCTCGGCCGATCGACGGTCGGTCTGAGCTCCTCGCCGTGGGGTGCTCCGCCGCCCACCGGATGGAGCTGACGATGTTCTTGTAGCCCGTGCAGCGGCAGATCGCTCCGGAGATCGCCGTCCGGATCTCCTGCTCGCTCGGGTCCGGGTTCTCGTCGAGGAGCGCGCGGGCGGTCATCAGCATCCCCGGCGTGCAGAAGCCGCACTGCAGCCCATGGCGCTCCTGGAAGCCCTGCTGAATCGGGTCGAGCCGGCCGTCCACCTCGAGCGACTCGACCGTGCCGATCTCGCTGCCCTCGCACATCACCGCCAGGACCGTGCACGACTTGACGGGCTTGCCGTCCATCAGCACGACGCAGGCGCCGCAGTTCGAGGTGTCGCAGCCCCAGTGAGTGCCCTTCAGGCCGAGCGTCTCGCGGATGAAGTGGACCAGCAGCTGGCGCGGCTCGACGTCGCGGGAGACCCGCTCGCCGTTGACGGTCATGGAGACGTTCATGCCCTTACCTCCCCGTTCGAGGCCCGCGCCGTGGCCCGGCGCAGCGCGCGCCGAGTGAGCACACCGGCGAGGTGGCGCTTGTAGTCCACCGGGCCGCGCCCGTCGGCCGTGGGAGAGCAGTCGGCCGAGGCGATCTGGGCCGCCTCCGCAAACAGCTCGTCCGACGGGGTCTTGCCGCGAATGAGCTCCTCCGCGCGCGTGAGATGGATAGTCGTGATCCCCACCGCCCCGAGCGCGATCCCGACGTCCGTGACCGTCCCGCCGTTCATCCACACGGCCGCCGACGCCGCGGCGATGGCCCAGTCGCCGGCGCGCCGCTCGACCTTCTCGTGGGCGCTGCCCCCGCCAGAACGCAGCGGAAGGCGAATCTCGGTAAGCATCTCCGCCGCGCCGACCGCGGTCGTGAAGGGCCCGACGTGGAAGTCCGCCATCGGCACCACCCGCTCGCCGTCGCTCCCGCGAATCACGATCTGGGCCTTGGTCGCGGAGCAGACGGCCGAGAGATCCTCGGCGGCGTCGGCCTGGCACAGGGAGCCGCCGATCGTCCCCCGGTTGCGGACCACCGGGTCGGCGATCACCGTCTCCGCCTCGCGGAAGATCGGAAAGTGCCGCGCCAGCAGCTCGGACCTCTCCAGATCGACGTGCCGGGTGAGCGCGCCGATCCTGATCTCGCCGTCCTGCTCGCGGACGTAGCTGAGGTCCGTGAGGCCGTTGATGTCGATCAGGTGTGCCGGACCTGCGAGCCGCAGCTTCATCATCGGCAGGAGGCTGTGCCCGCCGGCGATGATCCGGGCGTCGGAGCCGAGCCGCTCGAGCGCCGCTATCGCGCCCTCCACGCTGGTCGCGCGCTCGTACTCGAATGGCGCCGGCGTCTGCACCTGGCTCCCCCCGATCAGGAACGGCGAACCGGACGCCCCCTCCGGGGGGCGCCGATGTCGTCGCGCTGTTCGTACTGGACCGGGGCGTCGGTGCCGATCACCGGTGACTCCGGCAGGTTCGTGGGATGGGTGTGGCGGACGGAGGGGTAGAGCTGCCGCGCCGCCAGGCTGCCGCCCTCGACGTTCCTCAGCACCTCGCCCGCGGGGCTGGCGGCGGCGATCGGAGCCTCCCGGCCGAGCCTCGCGAGGGTGAGCGTGCCCTTCGTGTAGACCTCGCCGATGCGCGGCGCATCGACCTCGGTGCTGTCGGGGAAGTTGCGCAGTCCGGCCGCCGCGGCCCCCGGGTAGACGCTGTCGATGAGGCCCATGGCGTCGCTCAAGCCTGCCTTCTTCACGAGCAGGCCCTCGAGGAGATCGACACCCGCGTCCAGCTGCTCGTTGATCGAGCCCACGATGCCGTTTACCGGCGCGCTCTTCTGCACGATCTCTCCCACGCCGGCGATCACCTGGTCCAGGCCGGCGGCGATCCGCCGGAGCTCCACGATCGTCGAGACCAGGTAGTAGACGAGGGCGAGGACGATCAGAACGACCGCGACGATCATCACGACTGCCGCTCCGCTCATCGCTCCTCCGCGTCGTCGACGATCGCGTCGAGCGAGCCGCCGTAGTTTGCGACCAGGGTGACGGTCTGCCTCACCTGGTCCTCGGTCCTCACTAGAAGGGCGGCCGCGTCGAGGTCCTTCGACCCGGCGGCCGCCGTGGCCGCGATGTCGTTCGCGGTCGGAACGATGCTCTTGGCCGCCTCGAGCACGCCGCGCAGCAGGTACACGACTACGGGGAGGACCACCAGGAGGAGGACGGCGTCCCCGATCCACCAGAGGGTCATCGCGGCCTCCTCTCGGCGACGATCGCCGCCTTGCGCGCGATGCCCGGTAGGGCGCCGAGGATGATGTCGAACTGCGCGTTGATCGCCTTGACCGCGGGCTCGAGCGGACGCAGATGCTCTGACTCGACGCCGTTCAGCGCTGACGACAGCGTCGCGAGGCCCTCCGAGATCGCGGTCAAGCGGCGGCGGACGAGTATGAGGGCGACGGCGAGGACCGCGATGACGACCACGGCGAGCAGGACGCTGAGCACGATGTAGGCGTCGGTGCTCACGCCGTCTCCGCCGTCTCCGTGCGCTCGCCGAACCCGTCGGTGAGCGCGTTCATGTACGCGTCCTGGACCACGGCCTCGTCCACGATCTGCGCCAGCACCGGCGCCGTGGCCTCGAGCTGAGGGATGTTCGCGGTGTTCGCACCGACCCTGGTCGCGGTCTCGAGCAGGGCTTCGACGGAGCGCTGGATCCTCCCGACCTGCTGCAGGAGCACCGCGAGCAGGCCCGCGACCGCCAGCGCCGCCACCAGGCCGATCACGAGCGCGATCGACCAGTAGGTGTGCGCCGAGGTCGCGAGCAAGGTCACTTCCCGACCGCCGCCTTTCGAAGCGACCGGGCCGCGTGCAGGATCCTCACACCGGAGTCGTTGATCCGAGCGATGCCGCCGAGGTCGGCCGTCTGCCCGCGGACCACCTCGACCGCGTCCTCGGCCGTCCTGGCCTGTCCCGCGATCCTCGTCGCCAGGGCCACGATCACGATCACGATGACCGCGGCGACAGCGATCACGACCACGCCGAGCACGATTCCAACCACCCAGCCCGTCGACGCAACCGTAGTGATCAGTCGCACCTCCTCATCGCAAGCTCACCATATCTCAGCGAGCCCGCGGGCTTCCACGAGTTTCCCGGCGGTTCCCCCGGCCCTCAACCACTCGCCGCTTCGGCCGGCTGCGCGCGGATCGGCCCGCTCGCGTCGGCGAGCCTTCCGCCGCGCCGCCCGGCCCGCAGCGCCAGGACCTCGCCGAGCACGGCGACCGCCGTCTCAGCCGGGGTGCGCGCGCCGAGGTCCAGCCCGCACGGCGAGCTGATCCGGGCCAGCTCCTCCTCCGTGACCCCCCTCGCCCGCAGGCGCTCCTCGCGATCGGCCTGGGTGCGCCGGCTGCCGAGCGCTCCTATGTAGCCGACGTCGCTCTCAAGTGCCGCGATCAGCGCGGGCTCGTCGAACTTGGTGTCGTGGGTGAAGACGAGCACGGCGTCGCTCGGGCCGAGCTCCCTCGTCGCGAGGTAGCGGTCCGGCCAGTCCACCACCACCTCGGCGTGCTCGCTGAAGCGCGGGCTCTGGAGGAAGGCCTCCCGCGCGTCCACGATCGTCACTCGGTAGCCGACCTCCCCGGCCAGCTTGGCGAGTGCCGCACTGAAGTCGATGGCGCCGAAGACCACCATGCTGGGCGGCGGGCCGAATACCTGGAACGAGACCCCGATGTCCGAGCCCATCACCTCGCCCTTCCGGCTGTAGCGGCGGACCGCCGAGCGACCCTGGTCCATGAAGCCGCGGGCCTCGCGCTCAACGGTCGTTTCGAGCAGATCCGACCCGCCCAGGCTTCCTACCGTGCCGTCCTCGGTCACGACCATCTGCGCCCCCGCGCCGGGGCCTTCGAGGAGCGTGGTGAGGGCCACCGGCCGCTCGGCGTGGATCGCCTCTTTGGTCGCCGCGAGCGCGGCGCGCTGGGATTCCCCCAGCTCGTGCACGAACACGCGGACGGTGCCGCCGCACATGAGCCCCACGTCCGCCGCCTGCTCGTCGCTGATCCCGTAGGTCGCCACGCGCGGAGGGGCCCCGGCCAGCAGCCCTTGCGCCTCCTCGACGAGCGCGCCCTCTACGCATCCCCCCGTGACCGATCCCTCGATTCGGCCGCTGTCGTCCACCAGCATCTCGGCGCCCGGGTCGAGCGGCGCGGAGCCCACCGTCTCGACGAGCGTCGCGGCAACCACCCGCCGGCCCTCGTCGAGCCAGTCGAGTGCGACGCGCTGCGAGCTGGGGAGCACCGCACCAGAAGCTACTAGGTCGCCTCGAGCGGCCCAAGGCGCAGAGGCGGCGGTCGCCTCAGCCGCAGTCGATCGGGGCGAAGGCCTGCTGGTACGCCCGCCCGAGGTCCGCGAGATCGCTCTTGAGCTGCTGCGCCGCTCCCTGGAGCGATTGGCTCGAGCCCAAGTCCTTCGTCAGGGCGTCGATCTGTGACTTGAACGTCTCGTTGGCCTTCTGCACCTGCTGCTTGCGGGTGTCGTCGAGCTGGCCCTGCGCGTCGGCGGTCTTCTCGAGGTCGTCCCCGATCGCGCTGAGGTGCGATTTGACCTGGTCAACCGTGGCGGTCCCGATCGTCAGCTTCTGGAGGTCGGCGACCTGCTTCTGGATGTCGGCCCGGGCGTCGCAGACGTCGTTCTTCGCCTTCTCCTCTTCGGACTGCCCGCAGCCGGCGAAGGCAAGGCCAAGGCCAACGGCCAATACAAGGATTGCGCGCCTCATCGGAGCATCTCGGTCAGGGTCCGGCCCCCTGCCGCTCCGCCTCTTGGAGCTCGCGCTTGAACTCCTCGGCCTCGGTGTCCACCTGCTTCTCGAGCACTTTCCGGGCGCGCTTCGTCGCCTTCTCGACCTGCTCGTCGATCCTCGACTCGCCCACGACGATCAAGGCGGCCTCACCCTCGTCGAGCGCCTCGCCGAGGTCCTTGAGGTCGCCGCGCGACAAGCCTCGATGCAGGTGGCCGATCACGCCGCCGGCGGTGCCGCCGACCAGCGCGCTACCGAGGATCGACGGCGGGAAGAGGATCCCCGCCACCGCGCCCACGGCGATCCCGGTCCAGGCCCCGTGCTGGGTCGGCTTCTCCGTCTTGTGGACGTGGACCTTGCCGTCCTCCTTCTCGATGACGGCGGCGTCGTAAGTGCCGACTGCCCCGGCGGCGTGAAGCTCGGCGACGCCTACGTAGTCGGCCTCGGCGTCCGCGGGGTCGTCGTAGACGGCGGCGTAGAGGAACACGGGTCTGTCGGCCATTGCTGACTCCTTGCGGTGGCGAGGAACATCGACCAGACCCTCGCAACACGCAGGCCGCTCGCCAACGGGGCTGGCAGGCATATTGCGAGGGGTGCGGGCCTCACCCGCGTCGGCGCGGGCCCGTGCGCTAGCCGCGTGCGGCGTCGAGCGCCTGCTGCAACGCCTGCTCGTCCTCGTTGCTGAGGGAGGTCTGGATGACCGTCCCCGGGATCTTGATCTGGGGGAGCACCTTGTCGGCGGACATCTTGCGGACGAGCACGATCAAGGCGGCCTTTCCGGGCTCGAGCTCCTCGCCGAGCCGCTTCATGAACGCGTCGTCGACGCCGGTGTCACTCATCGCGCCGCCGGCGGCACCGGCGGCGGCGCCCACCGCCATGCCGACGACCGGCACGAGGAAGAGCAGGCCAATGAGGCCGCCCCACAGGGCGCCGCTCGCTGCGCCCAACCCGGCCAGCGAGGGCTGGTGGAGCTTGACCTTGCCGTCGTCCTTGCGCTCGACGACGACGACGTCGTCGACCTCGATCTCATGGCCCTTGATCGCGTCGCTCAGGTTTGACGCTACCTGCTGGGCCGTGGACAGGTCGTCGTATGCGATCGCCACGAGGTCACTCATGTCCGGCTCCTTTCAGTTCTGTTCGACTCACGGGGGCGGAAGCTTCGCACAGGAGAACGCCGCGCATCGGCGAATGCCCCCCTCGGACGCCGGATCGATCGGTACTTGCACCGAAGGAGGGACCCGTGGCCACTCAGCAGCATCCTGGCGAAGAGGCCGTCTCGGGGTGGGCCAGTGGCGGCATCACCTTCGCGGCCTGCGTGCTCACGCTGGTCGGCGCCTTCCAGGTGATCGCGGGACTGACCGCGATCCTCGACGACCAGTTCTACGTGGTGGCGCGCAATTACACCTTCGACCTCGACGCGACGGCCTGGGGGTGGATCCACCTCTTGCTGGGGCTGGCACTCCTCTGCACGGGCATCGGCCTCTTCGGCCGGAAGGCCTGGGCCGGGGTAACCGCGCTGTTCCTCGCGCTCGTGAGCGCAGTGGCCAACTTCTTCTTCATCCCCTACTTCCCGATCTGGTCGGTCGTCGTGATCGCTCTCGACGTCTGGGTCATCTGGGCGCTGACGCGACCGAGCGCGATCCGCACCTGACGGGAGGTCGCCGGACTTCGCTCAGCGCCCGCGGTACCCGCGGCTTGCCATGCTCGCGGTAGAGCGGATCGTCGTATCCAAAAAACGGGATGCTCGAACCATGCGATCCGAGCCGCGATCGATTTGACGTCGGGCCTATCGCAGCGTTTCCCCGTTTGCGGCGCAGAATGTCGATCGCTCGGACGGTCGCGTAGCCGCGCCAGTCGAGGGACCCGGCGGGCGAGATCTTCTGGAAGTCGACCACCCAGCCGCCGTCTTCCTGCTGGAGCGCGGCGCGGCGATCGAGGTCGGCGGAGATGACGTCGGGGCGAACAGCTCGCGGGCCGGCCGGTCGGGGTAGGGAGCCACGTCGAGGGGGTGGAGCATCTCCTCCGCCCGCGGGGATCATCATCCGCCGTGCCAGTCGTGCTCGTGACA
>JBKPFJ010000046.1:0-25662 GCA_046728795.1 Actinomycetota bacterium
CTCGCCGCGCGCGAGGAACTGATCGTCCGCTGCGTCCCGCTCGCGCGGCAACTGGCCGCGCGCTACAAGCATCTCGGCGAGGCCGAGGAGGACCTCGAGCAGACCGCGTGCCTGGGGCTGATCAAGGCGATCGACCGCTACCGGCTCGAGCAGAGGGTGGCCCTCTCGAGCTATGCGGTGCCCACGATCATCGGCGAGCTGAAACGACACTTCCGGGACCGAGGCTGGAGCGTCCGTCTCGCCCGTCGGATGCAGGAGCGGGTCGGGGCGGTGGGTCGCGCCCGCGATACACTCTCCGGGCGGCTCGGGCGCTCGCCGAGCGTGGGAGAAGTGGCCGCGGAGCTCGGGCTGAGCGTGGAAGAGGTCCTGGAGGCCCGGGAGGCCGCGGGCGCATACACGGCGGCGTCGCTGGACGGGCCGGCGACAACCGACGACGACGGGGACGAGCGGACCCGGGTCGACGGCATCGGCGAGGAGGACGCACACTACGAGCTCGTCGAGCTCACCAGCTCAGTCGGCCCCCTGACGCGGGCGCTGCCCGCGCGCGAACGGGAGGTGCTCTCACTGCGCTTCGGGGCCGAGCTCACGCAGTCGGAGATCGGCAAGCGCATCGGCGTATCGCAGATGCAGGTATCACGTCTCCTGCGGCGCGCCCTGGAGCGGCTGCGCGGGGAGGCGGCCTGACGTGAAGTACTGGGTCCAGCTCGCCACCGAGCAGTTTCCCCCGAGCGACCTGGTGCGCCAGGCGCTGGGCGCCGAGCGGGCCAACTTCGACGGCCTCAACGTGAGCGACCACTACCAGCCCTGGTGGGAGCCCGGCGAGTCGGCACAGGCCTGGGCGCTGCTCGGGGCCATCGGGCAGGCCACTGAGCGAATCCTCGTCGGCACCGGCGTCACGGCGCCGGTCCACCGCTACCACCCGGCGATCGTCGCCCAGCTCTTCGCCACGATGGAGGAGATGAACCCGGGGCGCGCCTTCGCCGGCATCGGCTCCGGGGAGTCGCTGAACGAGTCGCCACGCGGGATGGACTGGCCGCCCGCGGGCGAGCAGGTGGCGCGCATGGAGGAGGCGCTCGAGATCATAGGGCGCCTGTTCGACGGCGAAAGGCTAGACCACCGGGGCCGCTACTTCGGTACGAAGGCGGCATACCTCCACACGCGCGGGGAGAGGCGCCCCCCGATTTATGTGTCTGCCTTCGGGCCTCGGGCCGCTGGCGTCGCCGCCCGGCTCTCCGACGGCCAGTGGACCATGGGCGACCCGGAGATGGCGCCGCATGCGATCGACGCCTATCGCGGCGCCTGCGAGGACGCCGGAAAGGAGCCCGGGGAGATCATCCTGCAGACCGGCTTCTCCTGGGCCGAGGACGACGACGCGGCGCTCGAGGGCGCGCGGGTCTGGAAGGCGACGCAGCCGCTCGAGTACTTCACCGAGGACTGGCACGAGCCCGAAGTCATGTACCGGAACGCCGAGGAGAAGGTCTCGGACGACGACTTCAAGGAGTCGTACATCGTCTCCTCGGATCCGCGCGTCCACGCGGAGCGGATCCGCGATGTGGAGCGGCTCGGCGCGACGGTGGTCTGCCTGCAGAACGGGTCCGGCGCCGACCCGCACGGGGCGCTCGAGGTCTACGGGGAGAAGGTCCTGCCCGCACTGCGCGGGACGCGAGCCGCCTGAGCGCCGGGCGCCTGCCACGATGGGCCAGTGAGCGCCCGTCACCGCCATCCGCACTCAGCGGCGCGCGAGTCGGAACACGGCCGGCTGGCTTTCGCGCTCGCGCTGATCCTGGCATTCATGGCCGTGGAGGTGGCGGCGGGCATCCTGGCCGACTCGCTCGCCCTCCTCTCCGACGCGGCGCACATGCTCACCGACGCGGGCGCGCTGGCCCTCGCGCTGGTGGCGAGCGGACTGGCCCGCAGGCCGGCGGGCGGCTCAATGACCTATGGCCTGAGGCGCGCCGAGATCCTGTCGGCGCAGTTCAACGGCGCCACCCTGCTCGTGCTGGGGCTGCTCATCGTCTACGAGGGGGTCCGCCGGCTGGTCGAGCCACCCGACGTGGGCGGCGCAGTCGTGCTCGTGGTCGCGCTGGCCGGCATCGCGGTGAACCTGGTGGCGGCGAGAGTCCTGGCCGGCGGCGGTCGTGAGAGCCTCAACGTAGAGGCTGCCTTCCAGCACATCCTCACCGACCTCGTGGCCTTCATCGCCACGGCAGTCGCCGGGGCGGTGATCCTCGTCACCGGCTTCGATCGCGCGGACGGGATCGCCTCGCTGATCGTGGCGGCGGTCATGCTGAGGGCCGCCGTCGGCCTGCTCCGCGAGTCGGGGCGAGTGTTCCTCGAGGCCGCTCCCAGGGGCCTCGACCCCGACGCCGTCGGGCGCGCGATGATCGATCGCCCCGAGGTCGTCGAGGTCCACGACCTACACGTCTGGGAGGTCACCTCGGGCTTCCCCGCGCTCTCGGCCCACGTGCTCGTCGGACGCGACTCCGATTGCCATGCGGCCCGTCGCGACATCGAGGCGATGCTGCACGAGCGCTTCGAGATCGAGCACACGACGCTCCAGGTGGAGCATCAGGGCGGCGACCTGCTGGCGATCGAGACGCCCTGAGCCGGGACCTCGGCTTCGCGATCTCGTACTTGGGTAGGCGGGGTCGCATGGGCGATCGAGCCGAGCGCGCGAGCCGTCGCAGCGTGGGCCGTTCGCGGGCCGCCGGGGCTAGCAAGAAGACCGTCTACTTCGCGATCACCGCCAATGCGGTGATCGCCGTCGCCAAGTTCGTGGGCGGAGCGGCGAGCGGTTCCACGGCGATGCTGGCGGAGGGGGCGCACTCGGTCGCGGACACGGCGAACCAGTGCATGCTGCTCCTCTCGATCCGGCTCGGAGGCCGCGAGCCCGACCCGGAGCGGCCCTTCGGACACGGCCAGGAGCGCTTCCTGTGGACCTTGCTGGCGGCCACCGGCATGTTCGTCGCGGGGGCCGTGTTCGCCATCGGCTACGGCGTCTTCGAGCTGCTCGACCCCTCCGGCGAGCAGGGAGGCTTCGGGATCGCGTACGCGGTCCTAGGCGTCGCGCTCGTCGCCGAGGGCATCTCCTGGCTCCGCGCGCTGCATCAGACCCGGCGCGAGGCGCGTGAGTCGGAGCGCCCGACGCTCCGGCACGTCCGCGGCAGCCGTGACCCGAACGTGAAGATGGTCCTCTTCGAGGACTCGGCCGCGCTCGTCGGCATCGCGCTCGCCGCCGGCGGCGTGGCGCTGCACCAGGTCACGGGGAAGCCGTTCTGGGACCCGGCGGCGTCGATCCTGATCGGGATCCTGCTCGTGACGGTCGCGGTCTGGATGGGCCGCGACGCGGGCCACCTCATTACCGGCGCCGCCGCGAGACCCGAGGAACGCGATGCGATCGAGCGGACGATCGAGTCCTTCGACGGCGTGGTCGAGGTGCAGGAGCTCCTGACGATGGCGCTCGGACCTGACGCCCTGCTCGTGGCCGCGCGCGTCGACCTCGAGGACGATCTCGACTCGGATCGCGTCGAGGAGCTGTCGAGCGAGATCGAAGAACGCCTGCGCGCGGTCGTGCCAGACGTGACAGAGGTGTTCATCGACCCGACCCCGGGCCGCGCGCGCCGCGCCGAGCTAGGTCAGGCCGCCGGTGGCTGAGGGCTCGCGATCGGGCAGCACGGCCTCCTGGTGCGCTGCGTCGCCGAGCCCGCCTCCGCGTCGCTCGTCGAGCTCCTGAAGCCGCTCGTCGCGGCCGTAGAGGACGAGCGTGTCGCCCACCGCGATGCGGGTGTCCGGCCCCGGTGCCCCCACGTACTCCCCGGCGCCGCGCGAGACGCCCAGCACGATCACGCCCTCGTCGCGGAGGCGCAGCTCGCGGAGCGTGCGGTCCGCCACCCAGTCGCCCTGCTCTACCTCGAGCTCTCCCACCGTGAAGCCGCCCGACAGGCGCAGCAGTCCGGCGTAGTCGGCCACGTCGTGGCCGCGGGAGCGGAGGACCCTGGTGACGACCCGTCCGAGCACGCGATCGAAGGTCCGGCTGCGTGCGAGCAGGAGCACGATCACTAGGCCGCCCACGAGCACCAGTCCCCTCGTCACCCGCTCGCCGCTCGAGGCCCCACCGCCGAAGGAGACGACGAGCGAGGCGAGGGCGGTCACCACACCGGCGCTTCCGAGCAGCATCAGCGCGAGGACCACGCGGCGCCGGACGGGGTGGTTCACGACCGATTCCGCCTCGCTCGTGGTGAAGCCCACGCCGGTCAGGGCGGAGCGGGCTTGGAAGCGGGCCGACTCGGTCGACATCCCGGTGAGCGCGAGCACCACGGTGGCCACCCTGGTCACGAGCAGGATGAGGAGGATGACGGCGAGGACTAGGACGAGGCCGACCACCGGCGCCCCCTAGCCCGGCGCGACGGGCGCCTCAGGCTTCCATCTTGCGGGTGTCGCGCGGCTCCGCATAGGGCTCGCGGTCCTCCGGAAGGCCGTACTCGATGCGGCGGGTGCGCTCGAGCTCCGCGTTGAGCTCGGCGCCGAGCAGGACGGCGATGTTCGAGATCCACAGCCACACGAGGAAGATGATCACTCCGCCGAGCGCGCCGTAGGTCTTGTTGTACGAGCTGAAGTTGGACACGTAGAAGGCGAAGCCTGCCGAGGCGACGACCCAGACGAGAACGGCGAGGATGCCCCCCGGGCTCAGCCAGCGGAACCCGGCGTGCCGCACGTTGGGAGCGGCCCAGTAGAGGAAAGCGAACATGAAGCTGACGATCAGCAGCAACACGGGCCATTTCACGATGTCCCATACGGTCAGGGCGGTGCTGCCCACGCCGAGCACGTTGCCCACCTGCTTGGCCAGGCCGCCCGTCAGCACGACCGCGATCGCGCTCACCACGAGCAGCGCCAGCATGATGATCGTGGTGAGCACCCTCAGCGGGATCGTCTTCCAGATCGGCCGGCCCTCCTCGATGTCGTAGATCGCGTTTGACGCCCGCATGAAGGCGCCCACGTAGCCGGACGCCGACCAGAGGGCGCCGCCCAGCCCGACGAAGAACAGGACGCCGGCCGCGCCCTGGCTCTTCTGGAGGTTGGTTATCGCGCTCGTGACGATGTCCTTCGCGGACCCGGGCGCCAGCTTGTCGAGGTTGTCGATGAGCGGCTGTGTCGCCGAGCTCCCCACGAGCCCGAGGACCGAGACGAGCACTAGCAGCGCGGGAAAGATCGAGAGGATGCTGTAGTAGGTCAGCGCCGCCGCCCAGTCGGTGAGGTTGTCGCGCTTGAACTCCTTGACCGTCCGCCCGAGCGTGGCGACCCATGAGCGCCGCTTCAGGTCGGTCGGGCTTTCCGGACCGCGTCCGTCACCGCGCCGGCCTTGTTCGTCGCCGCCCTCGCTGCCTTGTTCGTCGCCGCGTCCGTTGCCTCGTTCGTCGCGTGCCACCGTCGTCACCTCCGCCGCCGGATGACGAACAGGACCAGCACCAAGGCCGCGAGCCCCGCGGCCACGCCAACCGGCGCGGGCCGCTCGCGTGCCTGTTCGCCGAGCTGCCGGCCCTTGACCTTCGCCTCCTGCTGCTTCTCCCGCAGCGCTTCCTTGCCCTCCTCGACCTTCGATTTCAGTTGGGTCTTGACGTCGGCCTTGTGCGAGAGGGCGTCCACCGTGTCGCCCAGTTCCTCGCGCGTCTGCTCGATGTCGTGGCGGATCTCCTCCGGGCCGTCCTTGCGTTGATCGACCGTGGCTCTCTCCTGCTCGCTCATCGCCGCGCCCTTTCCTTCACCGTCTGCACGTCGTCTTGGATGCTGTGTACCGCTCGCTCCGGCGCCGGCGGCTTGGCGTGATCGATCTGCTTCTTCCCGCTCAGGGCGAGCCCGCCGGCCACGGCGAGCAGCACGACCCCGACGATCAGCGCCGCCAGCCACGGCGCAATCGCGGTGCCGATCAGCATGATCACCGCGGCCATCAGCGCGCCCAGGCCATATAGCGCCACGAGCCCGGCCCCGCCGAACATCCCCGCACCCAGCCCTGCACGCTTCCCCTTCTCCTGCAACTCGACCTGGGCCAGGCGGATCTCCTGGCGGACCAGCGTGGCGGTCTGCTCGGACATGCGCTTGACCAGATCGCCGAACGTCTGATCCTCGAGCCTGTTCATGCGGCTCGATTGCCCGATCTTGAGCGGCTTACACCTTGCCGGGCGTGTTTATGCAGTGGGGGCTTGGGAAGCCCGGGGTAGATGCTCACAATGACGGCGAACGCGGCGGTCGCCGTGAAGGGCGTCGCCGCTGCCTTGGATCTGCCCGAGACCGGCGGGCTGCGCGTGTCGCGGGAGGCCGGGCGCGAAATCGAGCTCGTACCGGCGGAGCATCCGCGGGCGAATGAGAAGGTCGTGGAGAGGCTGGGCGCCCGGGTGTTCGTTCCATCCGGCACAGCGGCCGCGGTCGAGGACGCCGTTCTAGACGCGCGCGTGGCCGCGGGCGCGATTCGCTTCTCGGTACGGGATCCCGCGCTCGCCGGCGGCGCCTAGCGGGCCTCGGGCCGGGGCCGGGCGATGCCGACTATCGGCCTGCTCGGCGACGTGATGATGGGGCGGGCGGTGGGCGAGCGCCTCGCTTCCGTGCCGGCCGCCGACCTCTGGTCGGCGGCCCTCAGAGAGCTGCTAGCGCGCTGCGACGCGGTGATCTGCAACCTCGAGTGCTGCATCTCCGAGCGCGGTCGGCGGACGACGCTCATCCCGGGGAAGCCGTTCTTCTTTCGGGCGCCGCCGCAGGCCGTCGAGGCCCTCACCGCCGCGTGCGTCTCGGCGGCGGGCCTCGCGAACAACCATGCGCTCGACTACGGCCCGGAGGCGCTGCTCGACACGCTCGACCTGCTCCGAGCGGCCGGGATCGTGACCGCGGGCGCCGGGCGGGATGTGACCGAGGCCCGCGCGGGCGTGGTGATCGAGGTCGCCGGGGTACGGCTGGGCCTGCTGGCGCTCACCGATCACCCCGCGGAATACGCGGCCGAAGCGTCCTCGCCGGGAGTGGCGTATGCGGAGCTCCGGCGTGGGCTCCCGGGCTGGGCGGCGGACGAGCTGGAGCGGCTACGGGAACGGGCCGAGCTCGTGCTGGCCTTCCCCCACTGGGGGCCCAACATGAGCTTGCGACCCGCCGACTGGCAGCGCAAGCGGGCGAGAGAGCTGCTCGAGGCCGGGGCCGACGTCGTGGCCGGTCACTCCGCCCACGTCTTCCACGGCGTGGAGCGGCGCGCCGACGGGACCGTGCTCTACGACCTCGGCGACGCGCTCGACGACTACAGGGTGGACCCGCAGCTGAGAAACGACCTCGGGCTGCTCGCCCTGTGGCGCCCCGGCGCCTCGCCTGAGCTCGAGTTGGTCGGGCTCGCCCTCGACTTCTGCCATACGCGCGAGGCGGAGGGAGCGGAGGCCGGCTGGATCGAGTCCCGGCTGGAGCGGGCGAGCCGCGAGCTACGCGACTGAGCGAAGGCGCTGACAGCGAGGGCACCAGCACGTGGTGCGCCCCGCGACGGTGGCCTTGCGCAGGCGCGCGCCGCAGCGCGGGCAGCGCGCGTCGCGCTCGTCGCGCACGCCGGTGAGCCAGCCGCGTGCGGGCGGGACCCTTCCGCGCCGGATCGAGCCGCGGAGCGTGCCGCGAAGCGCCTCGTAGATTGCGCCCCGCTTGGCGCGGGAGAGCGAGCTCGCGCTCGCTCGCGGGTGGACCCGGGCGCGCCAGAGGATCTCGTCCACCAGAAGGTTGCCGAGCCCGGCTACCAGGCGCTGGTCCATGAGCGCGGCCTTCACACCTCCGCGCCGGGCGCCGAGCATCCGCTCGAGATCGTCGCGCCGAACATCCTGCGCGTCAGGTCCGAGCGGACCGGTGACCTCGAGGCGCTCTTCCTCGTCGCGCGCGAGCCAAACGCCGCCGAAGCGCCGCATGTTGCGGTAGCGCAGCTCGCCCTCGGAGAAGCGGAGGACGAGCCGGTCGTGCCGGTGGCGCTCCGCGCCGGGCTGCGCCCAGTCGAGCAGGCCCGTCATGCCGAAGTGGAACATGAGCGCCACCTCGCCGACGGGGGCGACGATCCACTTCCCGTGGCGGTCGGGACGCGCCACTCGCCGCCCGCCGATCGCCCGTGCGAGCGCCTGCGGCGTCGCGTTGCGGAGCAGCGGGCGATCAGCGACCGTGACGCTGCGGACCGTCCGGCCCGCGGCGTGGCGCTCCATCGTCCGCCGGAAGCCCTCGACGTCCGGCAGCTCCGGCACTCACTCCTGCTCGCGCACCGCGAACGTCAGCTCATCGCCGTCGGTCTCTGCGTCGAGCACCTTGTCTTCGAGCGCGGGCGCGGCGGCGGGATCGACGAAGACCTGCGCCCCCTCGACGTCCACGACCTCGTCCTCTTCCTCGGGCTCGGCCGCGAGCCCGACGTGAAGCGCCGGGCCGTGGCCGTTCATCGACTGCGGGCCCGTCGAGATGCGCAGGCCGCCGGCGCCGGACTCCATCAGCCCGCGGATCACCTCGGCGGCATCGGTCGTCACGGTGAGCATTGCCTTCCGGGTTTCCACGGAGCGGCGCGGCCAAACCGAACGCGGTACGAATCCCGGCATGCCGTTCCGCTGGGTGGAGCACACGGGCGAGCTGGAGGTCGAGCTGGAGGCGGATAGCGAGCGCGGCCTGTTCGTGGCCGGCTTCGAGGCCCTGCGCGAGCTGCTCACCGGAGAGGAGAGCGCCGCCCGACTCGAGATTCCCGTCGAGCTGACGAACGCGGACCGGGCGGCCCTGCTGGCCGACTGGCTGGGCGAGCTGGCCTTCCTGGGCGAGACGCGGGGGCTCGTCCCCGGACGGCTCGCGGAGCTCGCGCTCCGGCCCGGTGGGCTGCGCGCCACCGTCGAGGGGAGCGCAGGGTGGCCGCCACACCTCGTCAAGGGAGCGACCTACCACCGGCTCCGGTTCGAGCGCGACGACGGGCGGTGGCTCGCGCGGGTGGTGCTCGATGTCTGAGCTGCGCCGCGTGGACGAGGTCCTGTGGGAGATCCCCGCGTCCGCCCGGCCGGACATGCGCGTGCCCGCGCGCGTGTTCGCCGACACCGAGCTGCTGGTGGCCATCGAGGGCGACCGCTCCCTGGAGCAGCTCCAGAACGTGGCCACGCTGCCGGGCATCGTGGACGCGGCGCTCGCGATGCCGGACGTCCATCAGGGCTATGGCTTCCCCGTCGGGGGCGTTGCGGCGACCGCGCCGCCCGACGGGGTGGTGTCCCCCGGCGGCGTGGGCTACGACATCAACTGCGGCGTCCGGCTTCTGGCCGCGCCCCTGTCCGCGGAGGAGCTCGGGGACCGCCGCGAGCGGCTCGTGCACGAGATAGCCCGCGCGGTGCCCGCCGGTGCGGGCGGAGAGTCCTCGATCGCCATGCGCGGCCCGCGACTCGACGAGGTCCTGGCCGAGGGACCGAGGGCGCTGGTGCGCAGAGGCGGGATCGGAACCGAGGAGGACGTGGAGCTCACGGAATCGGGCGGGCGCCTCGAGGGAGCGAATCCCGCTGCGCTCTCCGATCGGGCGCGCGAGCGCGGCGGCCCTCAGCTCGGCACGCTGGGCTCCGGGAACCACTTCGTGGAGCTTCAGCGCGTCGACCGGCTGCACGATGCGATGGCCGCCCGGGCGTTCGGGCTGCGCGACGGGCAGGTCACGGTGCTCATCCACTCAGGGTCGCGCGGCCTCGGGCACCAGGTCTGTACGGACTTCGTGAAGCGGATGGACGCTGCGCTCGGCAGACACGGGATCCGGCTGCCCGACCGCCAGCTGTCCTGCGCCCCCGTGCGATCGCCCGAGGGCCGCGATTATCTCGCTGCGATGGCGGCCGCCGCCAACTTCGCCTGGGCGAACCGCCAGGCGATCGCCCATCGGATCAGGGAGGCGGTGCGCAAGGTGCTCGGCGACGCCGCAGCCGACGAGATGCGCCAGGTCTACGACGTCGCGCACAACGTGGCCAAGCTGGAGCGCCACGGTGGCCGCGACCTGTGCGTCCACCGCAAGGGGGCCACGCGCGCATTCCCGCCCGGTTCGCGCGAGATCCCGGGGCGCTACCGGGAGGCCGGACAGCCCGTCTTCATACCCGGAAGCATGGGCACGGCGAGCTACGTGCTGGCGGGCAGGCCCGCCGCGATGGAGCGCTCCTTCGGCACGGTCTGCCACGGGGCCGGGCGCAGCATGAGCCGCACCGGCGCGCGTAAGCGGGTGAAGGGCGCGGACCTGCGCCGACAGCTCGAGGAGAGGGGGATCGTGGTGCGCTCGCCCTCGAACCGCGGGCTCGCCGAGGAGGCGCCGTTCGCCTACAAGGACGTCGAGAAGGTGGTGGAGATCGTCGAGCGTGCGGGGCTCGCCGTACGTGTGACGCGGCTGCGGCCGATCGGGGTGATCAAGGGCTGAGCCGCCACCCGCGGCCGGGACACGGGTGTCGGCGCGCGCCGTTTTGCGGCACGCCGGGCGGGTAGCCACCCACCGTGACTCCCTACCCTCCGCTCGCCGACTACGCGCTTATCGGAGACTGCCGCTCGGCGGCGCTCGTCTCGCGCGCCGGCTCGATCGACTGGTGCTGCCTGCCCCGCTTCGACTCGGGCAGCACGTTCGGGCGCCTCCTCGACTGGGGGCGGGGCGGCTACTGCTCTGTCTGGCCGAGGGACCAGCCGGATCAGGTCTTCCGCGAGTACATGGAGGACGCGCTCGTGCTCGTCACCCGCCTGCGCTCCGGCGGGGGCGAGGCGCGGCTACTCGACTTCTTCGCCATCCCCGAGGCCGACCTGGAGGACGAGCGGCGCCACATCGTGCGGATCGTGGAGGGCGAGCGCGGCGCGCTCGACCTTCGCGTGCGCGTGGAGCCCCGCTTCGACTACGGCGAGATCGAGCCGTGGATCCGCCGGCACGGCCCCGACCTGCTGAGCGCGACGGGCGGCGACGACGGGCTCGTGATCTGGAGCGACTGCGAGCTCGAGGAGGTCGAGAGCGCCGCGCTCGAGGGGCGCGTGTCGGTGCGTCCGGGCGAGCGCCACCGGCTCGTCATGACCTTCGCTCGCCCCGAGCGGATCGACGCCGAATCGCCCAGCTCACGCGACGCGCGCGAGGTCGACGCGATGCTTGAGAGGACGGTCGACTGGTGGCAGGGGTGGGCCGAGAACCTCAGCTTCGAGGGTCCCGACGCCCCCGGCGCGCGCCGCTCGGCGCTGATCCTGAAGGCCCTCTCCTACGAGCCCACGGGAGCGATCGCCGCGGCGGCCACCACCTCCCTTCCCGAGTGCCCGGACGGGAAGCGCACGTGGGACTACCGCTACTCGTGGATCCGGGACGCCGCCCTCTCCTCGCGCTCCCTCGCCCGGCTCGGGTGCGAGCGCGAG
Source organism: Actinomycetota bacterium (assembly GCA_046728795.1). Taxonomy (GTDB): domain Bacteria; phylum Actinomycetota; class Thermoleophilia; order Solirubrobacterales; family Thermoleophilaceae; genus JBKPFJ01. The sequence continues at coordinate 11,362 of JBKPFJ010000046.1, forward strand.
GCGGACGCCTTCCGGCGGTTCATCGAGCGCACCGCGGCCGGGAGCCCGGAGGCCATGCGGATCGTCTACGGCGTGGGCGGCGAGCGGCGCATCGGCGAGTCGGAGCTCGATCACCTCGAGGGCTGGCGGGGCGCGCGACCGGTGCGCGTCGGGAACGGCGCCGCCGAGCAGATGCAGCTCGACGCCTGCGGGCAGCTCGTCGACCAGAGCTGGCGCTGGCACCGGCGCGGCCACTCGCCCGACGACGACTACTGGCGCTTCATCGCCCAGCTCGTGGAATCGGCGATCGACCGCTGGCGCCGGCCCGACGCAGGCATCTGGGAGTGGCGCGGCGAGCCCAGGCACTTCGTTCACTCGAAGGTGCTCTCCTGGGCTGCGGCCGACAAGGGCCTGCGGCTGGCTCGGGAGTGCCTGCGCAAGGCGCCCGAGCGGCGCTGGGAGAGGGCGCGAGACGAGATGCGCGATGCGATCGAGAGCGAGGGCTACGACGCCCAGCGCGGCGTGTTCGTGCAGGCGTTCGATGAACGCGACCTCGATGCCGCCCTGCTGCGCCTGCCGACCGTCGAGTTCGTCGACTGGAAGGACGAGCGCATGGTTAGGACGGCGGACGCGATCCGTGAGGAGCTCTCCGAGGATGGGCTGTTGCGCCGCTATACGGGGGACGACGGTCTCGAGGGCGAGGAGGGCGCCTTCCTGGCCTGCGCGTTCTGGCTCGCCGAAGTCTACGCTCGGCAGGAGCGCGCCGAGGAGGCCCGGCAGGTCTTCGACGCCGCGGTGGCGACGGCCAACGGGCTCGGGCTGTTCTCCGAGGAGTACGACGCGCAGCGCCGCGAGATGCTCGGCAACTTCCCACAGGCCCTCACCCACCTGTCGCACATCGAGGCCGTCATCGCGCTCTCCGAGCATCGCGGGCCGCCCGCGCCCGACACCGAGCTGTCGGCGCTGGGGGGCGGCTAGGCGTTCCGGGCGGCGCGGCGCGCGCCGGACTCGAGCCGGGCCGCCACGCGGGTCAGTCCGCAGCCCCTGAGCAGCGTGACCGATTCGTCGACGAGCTCGCTCACCGTCTTCGCCTGGAACATCCAGTCCGGATTGCGGCGCAGGACGGAGAGGATCGCCGGGACCTGGGCCGCCGCGTCGCGCTGCTCGCGCACGAGACGGGCCCGGGGATGAAACTCGGCGTGCGCGATCGCGTGCCCGCACGCGACCGAGAAGCCGGAAAGCGCCGTGTTCAGCGTGTGCGCGGCCGGGCCGGGCGCCTGGGGCGAAGGCGGTCCGCAACCGGTGGCGAGCGCCCCCGCTGAGACCACGAGCATGGTGAGCAGAATCGCTGTGACTCGCGGCATCTCGGCTCAGGTCAGCAGGACCAGGAAGCTTCCGCCGAGCACCGCGATCCCCGCCGTGAGCCATGCGATGTAGTCGCCGATGTGTCCGCTGTGCAGCACCCGGACCTCGTGTAGGGCGCGTGCGGAAGGGGCTCGCAGCGCACGGGGAATGCGCTCGACCAGATCCCGTCCGAAGAGGGCGAGGCAGGCCAGCCCCACGGCTGCGAGCCCTGCGCCTCCCGCGTACAGGAAGTCGAACGCCTTGACGTGACTCTCGTGAGGAGGCAGGTAGTGCGGCGCGTGCCCGAGCAGCACGGCAGTGAGGTACCCGGACTCGTCCCGGAAGTGGCCCGCGGCGCGCTCGAGGAATGGCACGAGTCCGGGCACTAGACCGAGCGCGACGGCCCCCGCCATCAGGAGCACCGCGGGCAGGACCATCAAGGCCGGAGTCCGCTCGTGCGGCCCGGTGGTCTCAAACGCCTCGTCGTGACGCGCCGCCCGGGCCTGGGCGCGGGCCTCCTCGTCCTCTTCGGCCGCCCGTTCGGGTCCCCAGCCGGCGAACACGCGCCCGGCGGCGCGGAGCACCGCACCTCCCGTGAGCGCCGAGGCCACGACGATGAGGGCCGGCAGCCACGGAAATCCCTGCTCCAGCGCCGAGGCGGTGAGGAGGGACTTGCCGTAGAACGTGGTCCCTAACGGTAAGGAGGCGAGCAGCAGGCCGCCCGTCGCGAAGACCGCTCCCACCACCGGGAGCGCTCGGCCCCGCCCGTGAAGGTCGTATTCGTCGATGTCCCCGAACCGGTGAAGCAGCACACCGGTGCACATGAACAGGGCGCCCTTCGCGAGCCCGTGGCCAAGCGCGTACGTGGCGACGCCACCGAGCGCCTTTCCGCCCAGGAACGCGATGCCCGCGACGAGGATCCCCATGTGGCTCATCGTCGAGAACGCGAGCAGCCGCTTGAGATGGCGTTGGGCGAAGCACATCACCGCGCCGACGAGCGCGGTCGTGACCCCGAGCGCCACGAGCAACGCGCGCAGGTCGCCGGCGACCGGCGCGAGTGACTCTTCGAAGGCGGTGGAGAGCACGCGGGCGGCGCCGAAGACGCCGAGCTCGACCATCGCCCCGGAGAACAGGACGCAGACCGGTGTCGGCGCGACCGCGTGGGCGTCAGCCAGCCAGAAGTGGAACGGCACAGCGGCGGCCTTGGTCAGGAACCCGAGCACGATGAGCGCCATGGCCACCACCACGAGCGCGTCGGGCCGCGGGCCGGAGAGCGCCTGGCCGATCTGGGCGAGGTTGAGCGCTCCCGTGCGCCCGTAGACGAGCGCGATGCCGATGAGGATGCCGAAGCCGGCGGTGGAGTTGGTAACCGCGAAGTTGATCGCGCCCTGGAGCGGGCCCGCCTCCTCCACGCGGTAGCCCGTGAGCGCGTATGCGGCCACGCCCATGAGCTCGAAGAAGACGAACATGTTGAAGAGATCGCCGGAGAGGCAGAAGCCGGCCATCGCCGCTAGGAAGACGAGCATCAGCGGCTGGAACAGCCCCGCCGCGGTCTCGAAGTAGCGCCAGGAGAAAAGCAGCGCGCCGGTGCTCAGCACGCCGGCCAGCATGGCCATCCCGGCGCCGAGCGGGTCGATGGCCAGCGAGACGCCGAGGGCGACCCCGTGCCGGGGCTGCCAGCCGCCGAGCCACTCGACGATCGGCTGATGGTCGCTGCCCGCCACGAGCAGTGCGCAGAGCACGGTCACGGCTACCGCGGCGCCGAGGCTCAGCCACTCGCCGAACCACCGGGGCGCGAACCAGTGGGTGGCCACCAGCAGCGCCGCCACGAGGAGCGGGACGGCAATCGGCAGCGCGGCGATGTCGCCCACCGCGGCTACCCCTTGAGTGGGCCGAGCTCGTCGGGATTGACGCTCCCGAAACGCTTCATCGCCTGCACCGCGAGCGCGAGCAAGAGGGCGGTGATGGTGGACTCGACCACGATGTCGACGAGCGAGAGCGCCTGCACCACCGGGTCAACCGCCGGCGTCACCGGTGACACGTCGGCGTAGATCGGCGCCTGGGCCCCGGAGACGAAGCCGACCCCGAGCAGAATGAGGTAGGTGGACGACTGAACCACCGTGAGGCAGATCGCGAGGTGCACCAGGTGACGGCTCGTGACTAGGCCGTAGAGGCCCACCACGAACAGCCACGCCGCGACGACGAAGGGGAACAGGCTCACGCGCGGCCCCGGACGACGACCGCCTGGTCGAGGAACTCGCTCCAGAGCAGAAGGAACGCGCCGCCCACCTCGAGCCCGACTGCGACGTTGCTGAGCGTGATCGTGCCCGCCGAGATCAGGGTCCCCGGCCTGCCCAGATCCAAAAAGTTCTCGAAAAAGACGCCCGCGAAGATCAGGCCGCCGAGGCCGATCAGCCCGTAACCCGCCGCCCCTACGGCCTCGCCCACCTCGACCAGCCGGTGCGGCGCGACGACCTTCATGGCCACGTACTCGCCGGCGAGGAATACGACGAAGAACCCCGCCGCCAGCACCACGCCGCCCTGGAAGCCGCCACCGGGCGTGATCGACCCGTGCGCGACGACGTAGCAGCCGAGCACCAGGATGCCGGCGATCAGCGGCAGCGACAGCGCGCGGAGGGCCTCGCTCGCGCCCGCGAAGCGATGCTTCTCGGGGGTGCCGCGCTCCGGTCCCGCCCGCTCGCCGCGAAGGTGGCGCAGGAGGACCACCACTCCGATGACCGACGCGAAGAGGATGAACTCCTCGCCCAAAGTGTCGAAGGCCCGGTAATCGAAGTTGACAGCCGTGACCAGATCGGTGGCGTGGCGCTCGGAGACGCCCACTCCGTTGATGACGAGCCCGTAGGGCCCGGGGTAGTCGCCGAAGCCGGGCAGTCCGCCCAGGCCTGCGACGAGGATCGCGAACAGCCCGGCCGCCGCGGGCAGGAAGAGGATCATCCTCGCCGGGCGAGTCAGCGCTCCCCGCCCCCCTCCTCCCGCGCCTCCCGCTCGAGCTCGCGGATCTTCCGCAGGGCGAGAAGGATCATCACGGGAAGGCCGACCGTCGAGACGACGATTGCGGAGAGCGCCACGTCGGGGGCCTGGAACGAGAAGAACACGAGCACGAGCACCAGGCCATAGACGCCTAGGACGAGCGTCTGCTTGAGCGGCTCGCGGGTCGTCACCACGACGGGGCCGGTCAAGGCCAGCACGATCAGCGTCGCCACGCGGAAGGCGTTCACCGGCCGGGCTCCTCCTCGTCGGGCCGCCAGTCACCGAGCCGCCGGATTCGTCCGCTCCGCACGGTGGCGTGAGCCAGCACGGGGCCGGTGAGCATCAGGAACACCCCTACGGCGAGCGCCTTGTTCCCGATCAACGAGAAGGACTCCTCGACCAGCACAGCGGCGCCCACCAGAAGGGCCCCGTACCCCGCCAGAGCCACGTAGTGCATGCGGTCCTCGAAGCTCCGCATCGCGCTCACGCCGATCACCGACACCACGCAGAGCCCGCCCCCGGCCACGAGCAGAGCGCTGGCCACCGCCTCCCGCACCGTCACAGGTCGTGCTCCATCAGGCGAGCAAAGGCGATCGTCCCCACGAGCGACGCGGCGGCGAAGACCAGCGCCAGATCGACGAACGGCTCCCGGTGGAGGCCCTCCGCCAACAGCACGAGGACGGTGCTCGTGAGGGCGCTCCCCACCTCCAGCGCCGCGAGGCCGTCGAACGGCCGGGCCAGCGAGCACACCACCACGCAGGGGAGCAGACCGGCCCCGAGGACAGTCGCCACGACCAGCCACTGGTTCATCGCAGGCGGAGCGGGTCGAGGTCGTCCGGCGCGTCCGTCGGTTCGAGCTGATGCGCCACGAGCACGTCCCGCTCCGGGTCTACCCCCACGACGATCGTGTTCGGCGCGAGCGACCCGAGCGCCTCCGCGACCGCGCGCCGGCCACGAGCGGAAGGGGCGTCGCCGCCGCCCGGGACTGAGATGACCTGGACGCGCCCGCGTTCGGGCAGGGGACGCACCAGCTGCCGGAAGGCGGCGACGGTGACCAGCGCGACGTCGCGCGGAACCTTGGCCACCGGCCGCCACGCCTGAGTCAACCAGCGCGGGCTGACCGACACCCGGGCGAGCCGCTGCTCCCGCGCGAGCTCGGCGCCGACGGCCGCGATCGTGGCAACCCCGGCCCCGGCGAGGAGCTCGGGCGTCATGACGGTGTCGACCAGGAGCATCCAGAGAACGGCGGAGAGGGCCCAGAAGCTCGCGAAGAAGGCGAGCCTTCGGGGCAGGGCGGTCCCGCCGTCACCGGAGCCGGCCATGGCCACAGCTTTCGGCGATCCCAGCACCATCCCTGCCCCGGCGGCGTGCCCGCGCGTCCCGTCGGCCTTGTCGGGAGGCTGACGCGCAGTTTCCGGCCAATTGGGGGCGGGTAGCCAACGACCATGTCCCAAACAGTCGGCTCCTTCATCCTCAAGCGCCTTCACGAGCACGGCGTCCGACACGTCTTCGGCTACCCAGGCGACGGCATCAACGGCATCCTCGGCGGCTTCCACGAGCACGGCGAGGAGGTCGAGTTCGTGCAGGTTCGCCACGAGGAGATCGCGGCCTTCGCCGCCACCGCCCACGCCAAGCTCACGGACGAGGTCGGCGTCTGCCTGGCCACCAGCGGGCCCGGCGCCATCCACCTCCTGAACGGCCTCTACGACGCGAAGCTCGACCACCAGCCGGTGGTCGCCATCGTCGGCCAGCAGAAGACCATCTCGCTCGGGTCGAACTACCAGCAGGAGGTCGACCTGAACACGCTCTTCAAGGATGTGGCCTCGGAGTTTGTGCAGGTCTGCATGTCGCCGGCCCAGATCCCGCATCTGATCGACCGTGCCTTCCAGGTCGCGCGCGCCTCGCAGTCCGTGACCGCGGTGATCATCCCTGAGGACGTCCAGGAGGCCACCTACGAGGAGCCGCCCCGCGAGCACGGCGTCGTCTACTCGTCGCCCGACGGCTTCACCCGCTCGCGGATCATCCCCCCCGAGCGCGAGATCGCGCGAGCGGCCGAGGTGCTGAACGCGGGCGAGCGGGTGGCGATGCTGATCGGCCAGGGCGCCGCCCACGCAGCCGACGAGGTGACCGAGGTGGCGGAACTGCTGGGAGCCGGCGTGGCCAAGGCGCTGAACGGCCGTGACGCCCTGCCCGACGACCTTCCGTTCGTGACAGGTCCCATCGGCCTGCTCGGAACGAAGCCGAGCCACGAGATGGTCTCCGGCTGCGACACCTTCTTCATGATCGGCTCGAGCTTTCCATACGCCGAGTGGCTGCCCGAGCCGGGTGCGGCGCGCGGCGTGCAGATCGACATCGACGGTCGCCTTGTGGGCATGCGCTACCCGATGGAGGTGTCGCTCGTGGGTGACTCCCGCGACACCCTGCGCGAGCTCATCCCGCACCTGCAGCGCAAGGAGGACCGCTCCTGGCGCGAGTTCATCGAGTCCGAGGTCGCGCGCTGGTGGGAGATCCTCGGCGAGCGCGCGATGCAGTCGGCGGAGCCGCTCAACCCGTTGCGCGTGTTCCACGAGCTCTCGCCAAGGCTGCCCGACCGGTGCATCCTCACGGCCGACTCCGGCTCGGCCACGAACTGGTGGGCGCGCCATCTGCGGCTGCGCAAGGGGATGAGGGCCGCTCTCTCCGGCACGCTCGCCACGATGTGCCCGGGCGTCCCCTACGCGTTCGCGGCGAAGTACGCCTATCCGGACCGGCCGGTCATCGCCTGCCTCGGCGACGGGGCGATGCAGATGCTCGGCATCAACGCGCTGATCGACATCGCGGACAAGTACCCGCGCTGGTCGAACAAGCAGCTCGTCGTGCTGGTGCTGAACAACCACGACCTGAACCAGGTCACGTGGGAGCAGCGCGTCCTGGCCGGTGACCCGAAGCTAGAGGCCTCGCAGGTGCTGCCGGACTTCCAGTACGCGAAGTACGCGGAGCTGCTCGGCTTGAACGGCATCCGCGTGGACGACCCGGACCGCGTCGCCGATGCGTGGGACGAGGCGCTCTCGGCGGACCGACCCGTGGTCTACGAGGCGATCACCGACCCCGAGGTGCCGCCGTTGCCGCCGCACATCAAGCTTGATCAGGCCACGAGCATGGCCAAGGCGCTCGTGCGCGGTGACCCCAACGCGGGCCGGATCATCCGGCAGAGCTTCAAGGGCAAGCTCAAGGAGTTCGTCACACGCTGATGGCGGACCTCGAGGTCTCCGCCTTCACGATCCCCACCGAAGAGCCCGAGTCGGATGGGACGCTCGAGTGGGACTCCACCACGCTGGTGCTCGTCCAGGTGAGCGCCGGCGGCCACCGCGGGCTGGGCTACACCTACGGCTCGCCGGCCATCGCCCAGTTCGTCCGCGAGCACCTGGAGGAGGCGGTCGAGAGCGCGGACCCGCTCTCCCCGCCGCGGACTTGGACGGCGATGCAGGAGGCGATCCGGAACGCGGGCCAGCCCGGGGTTGGCGCAATGGCGGTGTCCGCGGTGGATGTCGCCCTCTGGGACCTGAAGGCGAAGCTGCTCGGCGTCTGCCTGGCGGACGCGCTCCCGCGTGTGCGGTCGCGCGTGCCGGTCTACGGGTCCGGGGGCTTCACCTCGATGTCGCTGGACCGGCTACAGGAGCAGCTCGCCGGATGGGGGCCGATCGGGCGCGTGAAGATGAAGGTCGGCCGCGAGCCCGAGCGCGACCCGGAGCGCCTCCAGGCGGCGCGCGCGGCGATCGGGGAGGGAGTGGAGCTCTTCGTCGACGCGAACGGGGCCTTCACCCGCAAGCAGGCCGTGCGCTGGGCCGGTCGCTACGCCGGCTTCGGTGTGACCTATCTCGAGGAACCGGTGAGCTCCGAGGACCTCGACGGGCTGCGGCTGGTGCGCGACAGCACCGAGCTCGACATAGCCGCCGGCGAGTACGCCTGGCGGCTCGCCGAGGTCGAGCGGCTGCTCGGCGCCGTGGACGTGGTCCAGGCCGACGTGACGCGGGTCGGCGGGATCACGGCGATGTTGAGCGTGGACGGCCTCTGCAAGGCCCGCTCGCTGCCGTTCTCTGCGCACTGCGCCCCGGCGATCTCGGCGCACGTCTGCTGCGCGATGGAAGCGGCCGTGCACATCGAGTACTTCCATGACCACGTGCGCGCCGAGCGCCTGCTGTTCGACGGCACGCTCGACCCGCGAGACGGCGCGCTCGAGCCCGACCGCTCGCGCCCCGGCCTGGGGCTCGAGCTGAAGCGCTCCGACGCCGCGAGGTACGCGGCGTGAGGACGGCGGGGGCGAGCTGGACCCACCCGGCGGTCGACGCCTGGCGCCGGAACGGCGCCGGCATCGGCCACGAGATCCTCCGCCCGGCGGGCGTGGACGAGATCGATGTGGGCTCGCTGGAGCGTGCGCTCGCGAGGTCGATCGAGGGCGAGGTCCTGTTCGACGCTGGGCACCGCGCGATCTACTCGCACGACAGCTCCAACTACCGCCAGACCCCGATCGGCGTGGTGCTGCCGCGCACGGTGGAGGACGTCCTGGCGGCCGTCGCCGCCTGCAACGAGCACGGAGCGCCGGTGCTCGCGCGCGGCTGCGGAACCAGTCTCGCCGGACAGAGCTGCAATGTCGCGGTCGTGATCGACCACTCGAAGCACTTGCGCGAGATCCTCGAGATCGATCCCGACCGCCGTATCGCGCGCGTGCAGCCGGGGGTGATCCGCGACCAGCTCGCGAACCTGACCGAGGAGCGCCACGCGCTCACCTTCGCCCCCGATACCTCGACGCACGAGTATGCGACCTTCGGCGGGATGGTCGGCAACAACTCGTGCGGCACCCACTCGATCATGGCCGGGCGCACGGCCGACAACCTCGAACAGCTCGAGGTCCTCACCTACGACGGGCTGCGGCTGACGGTGGGGCCGACGAGCGAGGAGGAGCTCGAGCGAATCATCGCCGAGGGTGGCCGCCGCGGCGAGATCTACCGGAGTCTGCGCGAGCTCCGCGACCGCTACGGGGAGCTCGTCCGCGAGCGCTACCCGGACCTGCCGCGCCGCGTATCGGGCTACAACCTGGACGCGCTCCTGCCGGAGGCGGGCTTCAACGTGGCGCGGGCGCTGTGCGGGAGCGAGGGCACGCTCGCCACGGTGCTCGAGGCCACGGTGAGGCTCGTGCCGAGCCCGCCCAAGCGCGCGCTCGTGGTGCTGGGCTATACCGACATCTTCCACGCCGCGGACCACGTGCCGGAGATCCTGGAGCACGGCCCGATCGGGCTGGAGGGCGTGGACGACGTGCTCGTCGACGACATGAAGGTCCTGGGCGTGCACACCTCCGAGCTGGGGATGCTCCCCGAGGGCGGCGGCTGGCTGCTCGTGGAGTTCGGCGGGGACACGACGGAGGAGGCCGACGACCGCGCGCGCGAGTGCATGGAACGGCTCCGGAAGGACTCCGACCCCCCGTCCATGGACCTGTTCGACAAGCCGCCGAACGAGAGCAAGCTCTGGGACGTGCGCGAATCGGGGCTCGGCGCCACCGCTTACCACCCGATCGAGGCCGACCACTGGGAGGGCTGGGAGGACGCGGCGGTGCCTCCGCAGGAGCTCGGCTCCTACCTGCGCGGCTTCAAGGAGCTGCTCGACCGCCACGAGTACCGAACGTCGATGTACGGCCACTTCGGCGACGGCTGCGTGCACTGCCGGATCGACTTCGACCTCGAGAGCGCCGGCGGGCTGCGCAAGTGGCGGCGCTTCCTCGACGAGGCGGCGGACCTCGTGCTCGAGCACGGCGGCTCCCTCTCCGGGGAGCACGGCGACGGCCAGTCGCGCGGAGAGCTGCTCGAGAAGATGTTCGGGCCCGAGCTGCTCGGCGCCTTCCACGAGCTCAAGGCGATCTGGGACCCGGACAACCGGATGAACCCGCACAAGGTCGTGGACCCCTACCCGATCGTCTCGAACCTGAAGCTCGGCTCGGGCTACGACCCGCCCGAGCCTCGCACCCACTTCGCCTACCCCGAGGACGGCGGCTCGTTCGCGCACGCGGCGCTGCGCTGCGTCGGGGCCGGCAAGTGCCGCGAGACGGACAGCGGCACGATGTGCCCGAGCTACATGGCCACGCTCGACGAGCAGCACTCGACGCGCGGCCGCGCCCGGATCCTCTACGAGATGCTCCAGGGCGACACGATCACCGACGGCTTCCGCTCGAAGGACGTGGAGGAGGCGCTCGACCTGTGCCTCTCCTGCAAGGGCTGCAAGGGCGAGTGCCCGGTGGACGTGGACATGGCCACCTACAAGGCGGAGTTCCTCTCGAAGCACTACAAGCGACGGCTGCGCCCCCCGGCCGCCTACTCGATGGGCCTGATCATGTTCCACGCCCGGCTCGCCTCGCGGGCGCCGCGGCTCGCCAACTTCCTCGGCCGCCGGACGCTATTCAAGCGCCTGGGCGGCCTGAGCCCCCGGCGGCGGGTGCCGCCGTTCGCGGAGCAGGACTTCAAGGCCTGGTTCCACGAGCGCGGTGAGGCGAACCCGAACGGGAACCCGGTCCTGCTCTTCCCCGACACGTTCAACAACTACCTCCACCCCGAGCCGATGAAGGCGGCGACCGAGGTGCTCGAGGCGGCGGGCTTAAGGGTGGTCGTGCCGCAGCGGGCGCTCTGCTGCGGGCGGCCGCTTTACGACTACGGGATGCTCGACCTGGCCAAGGCCTTCTGGACGCGCACGCTGCGCACGCTGCGGCCGTTCATCCGCCAGGGCGTGCCGGTGGTCGGCCTCGAGCCGAGCTGCGTGGCGGCCTTCCGCGACGAGCTGCCTAATCTCGTGCCCCGCGACGAGGACGCGAAGCGCCTGACGATGCAGACGCTCACCCTCGCCGAGGTCCTCCAGCGCCACGCGCCCGACTGGGACGTCCCGCGGCTCGAGCGCAAGGCGATCGTGCACGGCCATTGCCACCAGGAGGCGATCATGGACATGAGCGCCGAGGAGGAGCTCTACGAGCGGATGGGGCTCGACTACGAGCTGCTCGACTCCGGCTGCTGCGGGATGGCCGGGTCGTTCGGGTTCGAGCACGAGCACCGCGACATCTCCGTGAAGATCGGCGAGCAGCGGCTGCTGCCGATGGTCCGCGGTGCAGGCGAGGACACGCTCGTCATCGCCGACGGCTTCTCCTGCAAGAGCCAGATCGAGGACCTGACGGAGCGGCGCGCCCTGCACACCGCCCAGGTGATCAGGATGGCGATGGACCACGGGCCGCAGGGCGTGTCCGGCAACCGGCCCGAGCGTGCCTACCCAGACGTGGTGGCCGCGTGAACGAGTCGCCGCTCCTCGCCGGCCAGACCGTGACCGCGGGCGAGTACGAGTGCGCGGCGTGCGGCGAGCGGGTCGAGATCGAGGAGGGCGCCGTCACGAACCTCCCGGTCTGCCCGAGCTGCCAGAACGACACCTGGAAGGCGCGCTAACCCGCGTCGTGATCTCGATCTCCTTGGCGGGTCGCGATGGGTGGCTCATCCCCTGGCAGCTCCGGGAAACGGCGCTTGTCGGGTCTCCGGCGCTATCCCATTCGCCCGCGAGCCGTCCCGCGACGCGACTTGTCGCCAAGGGCCCCTGTCGGCTGTCTGACGGCGTTCGGACCTCCCTCCGTCGGGGCCGTCTATGCCCGAGCGGACCGGGTAGAGCGGGGAGGAATCGATACGACGAAGGAGGGCCCGCCGTGGGCACCGATGCGAAGCAGAAGCTCGTGAAGCACTTAAAGGAAGCGCACGCCCTGGAGAAGCAGGCCACCCTGCTCCTCGAGAGGGGATCGAGGATCGCCGGCGACGAGGAGATCGCAGCGATCTACCGCGCTCACCTCATGCAGACGAAGGAGCACGAGCGCTACGTCGCCGAGCGACTCCAGGCACACGGGGCGAGCCCCTCAAGGGTGCGTGACGTGGCCCTGCAGGCCGGGGCCGCGGCGATCGGGATCGGGGCGCAACTTGCGCCGGACACGCCGGTACGGCTCGCCACGACGGCTTTCGCGTTCGAGAACCTCGAGGTCGCCACCTACCGGATGCTCGTGCGTCTCGCGACGCGCGCCGGGGACGAGGAGACGGTCGCGGTGGCCGAGCGGATCCTCGAGCAGGAGGAGGCCGCCGCGGAGCTCGTCTCCGGGACCTTCGACCGTGCGCTCGAGCGCACGCTCGGCGAGCCCGCCGAGAGCCCGCTGCCCCCGGTCACGCCGCTGGGGAAGCCCTCGGAGCGCGACGCCTCGGGGCACCAGGGCCCGCAATCGAACAAGGGCAAGTCCCCCGACGAGCCGGTGGCCCAGCCGGCCCACGTCGAGACCCACACGGAGGGCGAGCACCTCGAGTCCCCGGAGCCCGGGCACCCGGGGGGCGACACTAAGCCGTACGGCGGCAAGGTGCCTTCTCCCGAGCACCCGGAGGACGTCGGAGCCCGCTCGCGCTAGCGACCGCCGGGCGGAGCACCGGCGCAGGTGCCTCGACCTCGGACGAGATAGGTCCCCGGGCGCCCGGACGCCTGGTCCGACGGCTAGTCGACGGGCCGCTTCGAGCGGCTATGCCCTCGCGGCGGACTCACCGCTGGGCCGGCAGCGCGACCTGGCGGCGAAGCTCGTGCAGCCTGGGCGGGGGCTCGCCGGAGAGGAGCCAGCCGCCTCCCTCCAGCGGGCGCAGCAGCCCGTCGGCCCGGAGCTGGCCGATAGCCGTGGACACCGAGGGCCGGCTGGCCGCGACCACGTGGCTCAGGTCCTCGTGGGTCAACGGCAGGCGCAGCTCGACGCCGTCGGGGGTGACCCGTGCCCAGCGGTCGGCGAAGTGCCAGAGGGCGAGCAGCACCCGCTCCGGTAGGCGGGGCACGGCGCTCACCGCCAGCAGGAGGCTGAGCCCACGGACGCGCAGGACGAGGCGGTTCATGAGTGTCGCGACGATCTCGGGGAAGGCGAGCGAGGCGCGCGCGAAGCGGGCGTCGAGGAACGCCACCCGCGAGGGCGTCCTGATCCTCCAGGCCACCTCGGCCGGCACGCTCGTCTCCGGACCGAGCTCCACCCACGGGCGGATGACGTCGCCCTCTCCGAGCAGCTCGAGGTTGGTCCGCTGCTCCGTCGTGATCTGCGCACCGATCAGTCCCTCCAGGACGAGCAGCCCGAGCGCGCCGGGCTCGGAGACCCGAAAGTCGGTCGACCATTCACCCGGCTCGTGCTCCTCAACCGGGGCCAGCGCTACCGCCCGCGCGCGCTCGAGCTGGTCGGGCGCGAGATCCGCGCCCAGGTCCGGGTCCTCGTCCAGTACCCGCACGTATGGCATCGGGCCGGCAGCCATCGCATTCATGATGGTGGAGGCGTGCGCCGGGCACCGCCCACGCGGTTACTCCCGCTCTGCCCGGGCGCGGGCGGAAGCGCTTGCCGAAGCTGGAGAACGGGTGCAAAAGAGGTCGCCGCTCCGCTCCAATCGCGAGACCGCGCCCCAAGGTCCGAAATGCAGCTCGCCCCCGTCGCCGCTGTTCGCCACGGACTCGATCCGCTCCACTCGAGCGGCGTTGACCCGCCGGCCCGGCTAGTCGCGGTCGGCCGGGGCCTCGGCCTCTTCGACGATCACGAGCGAGCGCTCGCCGCACTCCTGGCAGCGGCCCACCTCGTTGACCGCGGCGACGGAGGCGTCCGTCTCGTAGACGGCGCGGCAGTTCTCGCACTGAACCGTCACCGACATTGGAGACAGTGATACCCGCTCCGGCAGGGCCGCACGCAACCGGTGTGCGCAAGCTGACGGGCCGGGCGTCGGTGCGCGGCCCACGCGTAGGCGCCTGTCATCGGATCGCCTGCGCACGCAACCAAGGAACGGGACCGCCGGCTCTCGTGCGAGGAGAAGCGCACCCTCGCGCTGCTCGGCGCGCCGACCCTCGGGCTGGCGCTGTCGGTCACAATGGTCACCGCCTACCTTCCCAAGGTCGCCAGCCAGTTCGTCTCCTCGAGCGTCGTGATCGGGCTTCTGGTCGGCG